>CAZFVM010000052.1:0-8979 GCA_964522305.1 uncultured Oscillospiraceae bacterium | reverse complement strand
CACATATTCAATTTTGGATGCCATTTAGGTGCTTGTTTTCGTTGGGGTGGTTTACCGTATAGCTTGCGCTCCCAGCTGAGCTATACCCCCGTGTTGAGGAGACACATATTCGATTTTGGATGCCATTTAGGTGCTTGTATTCTTTGGGGTGGTTTACCGTATAGCTTGCGCTTCCAGCTGCGCTAATGCCCCGATTTATTTGTTACTATGAAATAATAACATAAGGAAACCTAAAAATCAATAGCAAAAAACCAAAAGACGGCAGGCCAAAAATAATAGAAACCGTAGGCAAGATATTTAGTCTTTGATTTTTTCCCGTTGCTTTATTCTCTGTGATGTCCGCTTTTACTATGCCACTTTCGTGTTTTATCATTCCTCTTGCAGCTGTATTATACGCTGTGTACGCCATTTTGCCATTGGATGGTCATTGATCCTGTTCAAAATGTCTTTTTCTTCAAAGAGTAAATTCGGCTCATAATATCCTTTTGAGAACCGCGCTAAAAACATGGATTCTTTTTCGGAAAGCGTCATGAGTTCGGACAAAAAACTGATAACTCGTTCTTTTGCTACACCGAAGTTGAATCTTTCTTACGTATCATAGGCAAAAGATCGGTGCGAATTTTTTTCTCTGTAATTTCAGAAACCCTTTGCGTGTTGAACCCTTGTACTTGCATGTCGCCTGTAATTGCTAAATAAAAAACTGCGCATTTGCGTAGGTTCACAAGCTCTATTTCATCAAAAAGTTGGTAATAGACCATATTGTTTAAATCATAAAGATCGCGGGCAGCTGCTCTGCTACTTAATGCCACAATTTTACCGGCGAATACTTCAATGGGAGCAAGCGTTCTTATGGGAAAAGCAGAAAAAGCATCGGCTGACTTCGAGGTTATATCAATAATGGGTAATGCATGACAACGAAGCATATAGTTAATTTCAATTTTAATATTATCGGGATTTGCCGCTGCGTTGGTGTACGAATACACGTAGGAATCCAATGCATATGTGCGCTTGGTTTTATCCCGCAAAAGATATCCTTCGGCATTCATATATCGGCTTAGCACTTCGTGAATCCGTTCTCGCTGTTCTGTCATTTCTTCCTTTGAAAGGTTTTTGGAAAAGTCCAAATCAATATCTACAGACAATCGAGGCAGGTTGAATATTGCCAGATTAATTGCGGTACCCCCTTTAAGAGCAAGCAACTTCTTTAAGTCCGACTGGGTATTCAAAAATCTCAGTATTTCGGTAAGCCTGCTCATTTTCTCATATGAATCACGAGTAAATCCAAGCTCTCCGGCTTTTCGCCCCAACATTGTTTTATCATAAAAAGGCATAGTCTTCCGCTCCTTTTGATGTTAATCCCAGCAGGTTCTCGGGAACTATCAATCGCCATTCCTTATTATAAACTCCGTTTTTACTGTCAGTCAGATAACGGGTGCTTTTACCTATATTAACCGCACACTCGGAAAAGAATGCATCGCTCAACCGAAACTCCGATTGAAAATGCTGTAATATATATCCGACTTTCTGATATAACACCTTCTTGTCATAAATTGTAAGGTAGAAAAGCAACTTTTCTTCATTCACAGACGGCACAAGTGCCAAACACCGTAACAGTTCTTCTAACCCCATAACTTTTTCAAAATCATTTATACTGTCCAACACTGTGCGTTCAATATCTGTAACGCGGACACCGTCTGGATGTATCACAACGCCATCTTGTATGCGTGAAGCTATATATATATAGGTGTATCCTGCAAAATCAAAAGGCGTAAATTCTGTTTTAGAGGACACTTCTACTTGATAGGATACTTGATTAGCACATCCGTAATACTCAAAAGCGGCATGGTGGGAAACATAGGATGATGCCGTTATATTTCCGGCTATGTGATATTTGCTGACCACCGGCTCATTATCCGCAAGGTTGATTGCAACATATAGATTTCGCTTTACATTACGGATATATCCTTTTTCCAAATAGTTTCTCAAAAGCGTCCCTGCAGTATTATTGTTACCGGTAAGCTGTGCTATATCATGTCGTGTGAAACAGCCCATCGCAAGTAATTCGCTGTAATATTTCATTAACAGCACCTCCATCCTTCGTTCGCTTTAATTATACATCATTAAGGTGGGAAAAGCAACCACTTTGCAGGAAATATAAAGAATGCTTTTGGTTTTCTTGTCGTTGATATCTCTTATGTCCATACAATTACATGTGTTAACTGTTAGTGCAAAAACAGAATAAACAAAATAAATCTCTATCTAAAAGCTAATATCTAATATCGTGTAATAAAAAAACAGCCTCAAAATGAAAAAAACACCTTTGAAAACAGCCTATATCGGCTAAATTCAAGGGCGTCTTTTTGCAATGGCATTTTTATTTATTGTTTTGCCTCAGCAGACTTTAAAAAGAGGGAAACCGTAGGCAAGATATTTAGTCTTTGTCTTTTCCTCGTTGTCTCATTCTTTGGGTGTTGTCCAATATTCGCTTGCGAAGCCTGATTGACAGGGGGGTGACCTCTATTAACTCGTCGTCTGCGATAAACTCCAATGCTTCTTCCAAACTCATCTTTATAGGCGGAGTCAACCGCAACGCCTCGTCTGCTCCCGATGACCTCACCGAGGTCAGGTGCTTCTTTTTGCACACATTTATATTCAAGTCCTCGTCCTTGGGGCTTTTTCCAACTATCATCCCCATATACACTTTGGTACCCGGGTCGATAAACAGGTTGCCCCTGTCCTGGGCGTTATAAAGCCCGTAGGCAGTGGCTTCTCCGTCTTCAAAGGCGACGAGGGAGCCGGTAAAGCGCTTCTTTATCTCACCTTTGTAGGGTTGATAACCTTCAAACACCGTGTTGATTATCCCTTCTCCTCTGGTATCGGTGAGGAATTCGGTCTTGTAGCCAAAAAGTCCCCGTGTAGGGATAAGGAAAATCAACTGCATCCGCTCCCCCTTTGGGGTCATATCCAGAAGTTCTCCCTTGCGGTAGCCCATTCGCTCCATTATAGCGCTTACACTATCCTTGGGCACATCCAAAAAGCAGCGCTCAATAGGCTCTTGTCGGACCCCGTCGATTTCTTTGACGATAATCCTGGGGGTGCTGACCATAAACTCGTATCCCTCTCGGCGCATGTTTTCCATAAGTACCGACAGATGCATCTCTCCTCTGCCAGCCACATTATAACTGTCCGGGTTGTCCGTTTCTGTTACTCTCAGGGAGACATCCTTTAAGGTCTCTTTGAAAAGATAGTCCCGTATATGGCGAGTAGTGACATATTTGCCTTCTTTACCCGCAAAGGGGCTGTTGTTGACCGAAAAGGTCATCTCCATTGTAGGCTCGCCGATTTTTACAAAGGGCAGAGGCTCCGGTGTGGTGGGGGAACATAGGGTATTGCCTATGGTTATCCCTTCGATACCGGAAATAGCGACTATATCTCCCACCATGGCAGCTTCTGTAGGGACTCTGGTCAGTCCGTCTATCAGATACATGGATGTAATCTTGCTCTTGGTGTGGGAGTCGGGGTGATGATAATCACAGACCGTCACATCCTGTCGTGTGGTAAAAGTACCCCGTTCTATCTTTCCTATGGCTATGCGGCCTACATAGTCGTTATAATCCAATGCGGAAACCAGCATCTGTTCTTCCCCCGTTTCATCCCCTTCCGGGGCCGGGATATGACTTAAGATAAGGTCAAATAAAGGGGTCAAGTCCTTGCCGGCATCCTCCGGGGTCAGGGACGCGGTACCTTGTCTGCCCGAGGAGAAAATAACCGGGGAATCTAATTGGTCGTTGTTGGCATCAAGCTCCAACAGCAGCTCCAAAACCTCGTCCGGCACCTCGTATACGCGGGCGTCGGGGCGATCTACCTTGTTGATGACCAGGATTATCTTGTGTCCCAGCTCAATGGCTTTTTGGAGCACAAAACGGGTTTGGGGCATGGGGCCTTCTGCGGCATCCACCAATAGCAAAACCCCGTTTACCATCTTTAGTATCCGCTCTACCTCACCGGAAAAGTCGGCATGTCCGGGGGTGTCAACAATGTTTATCTTTGTGTCTTTGTAATGGGTAGAGGTGTTCTTTGCCAGGATGGTAATCCCTCGCTCCCTCTCTAAATCCCCGGAGTCCATTACCCGATCTGTCTTGTCTTTGCTCTTGAACAAACCGCCGAACTTGAGCATTTCATCCACCAAGGTGGTTTTGCCGTGGTCGACATGGGCGATTATTGCAATGTTTCTTAGGTCGTTTCGTATCATATGTTAGTCCCTTCGGATAGTCTCTTTCTTACAAAGTGTAAAGTATAACAAAAAAGAGTAGTGAAATCAACATTGTTGTGTGTATAAAAAAAGACAAAACCGTACAGGTTTTGTCCGGGAGGTATAGCGTCTCTGTCAGTCAATGACGGGGGGAGTCGGGTTGACCCGGGGGGAGGAGTTGTCCTTCTTTGCGTTGTCGATGGCTTCTTTCATGATTTTGACAAAAGTGGGGTTGGGCTCGAACTCGATCATCCCTTTTTTACCGTTGAAATCATATATATACACATGGGAGTCCGCCTTGAGGTTCTGGTTGTGGTTGTATTTTATAACCACATCCGAGTAGTCCCCCGAGTGAAGGTAGGTCTTTTTGTCTACCAAAGCGATGGATGAGGATAACGCCAAAGAACACAAAACCGTGGTCTTGTTACCCACTGTCTTGGTCACCGTGAAATCGGTATGGGTTATCTGATACTCCATTTCGGTTATTGTGTAGCGAACGACAATGGATATGGATAAGGCAAGAAAGATAATTGCGGCAAGTTGAGCAAAAATCTTGTACATGGTGATGGTCTGAGAAAAGCAGAACCCGCCAAAGGAAAGCAAAGCCAATACAACAATCAAAAGGATTGCCTGGCGCGGGTTTCGCTCCGGTTTGCATCTATACAATCATTCCACCTCGCTTTATAATATCTATACACTGTTATAAAAAAAGGAAAGTTATTCGGTAAAATTGTCGGGGATTATACCTTTGGACTTGGCAATCAGATAGTTCAAAAACACGTTCGCCAACTTCTTGTCCCTGGTGCTCAACACTCTGTATTTATCCCGAAAAGTATCTAATTTGCCGTCCGGTTCCCGAACAGTGGTGTCGGGGGGGGTGAGCCCTGCGGCAAATAAAAAGTCGGTCATATCTATGTCGTTGAAAGAATTGGCAGAAATCTTCTGGATTAACTTGGGGCGAGGCGGGTTTTGCTGTTCTTGGTTGTGAAGCTTTCTCATCTGGACATAGCTTATATCGCAATCAAGGGCGAACCTGCGCCAGCTTCTGTCTCCCTTCGCCTCGGTCAGCAACAGGGCGAAAATTTTTGGGCTCCATTTTGTGTTTTTTATAACTTTTTTACTCATTTGTGTTCCTTTTGCTATTGGTATTGGATTTGTGCTTTAGCCAAGATATCCTTGGACTAAGTTTGTGATTTCGGTACGGTTTTCTTTGACCGCTATGTAGTAGGTGTAATTGCCTTTGGTTTCTAACACTAAGTTCTTAAAAGGGTCGGTGTCCACCGAAGGGTAGTTGATGGCGTTTTGCAGGATTGCGTCTTTGCGACGGGAGACAAACTCGACAATCATATCGTTGTCAACTCGGTCTTTGACCTTAAAGATGCCTATCTCTATGGGGAGCAAAGGGTTTTTGTCGTTCATGTATATGGCATACTCTTCGATTAATGAGAAGTCCGGGGCGTCGAACATACTGCCGTAGTAGCTGGATATCATATCCTCGTCTAAGTACTCTCCCTCGACTTTGGACTCGCTCCGATAATAAGCGCCGTCGGACAGACCGAAAGTGTCGGTTATTTCAGAGAGGATTTCGGCAGTGGAAGGAGTCGATTCTGCCTCAGACTTGGAATCCGGCTCTTCTGAGCCACATGCCGACAAAAGGAAGGTAAAGATTATAATAAAGGCAAAAATCGGCATAAGTCGGTTGAATGTTGTTTTCATAGATAGGCCTTTCTGTAAGCTATGGTGGGTGTCGAATTGTTATGCGATGGTCAGGGCTGCTCCCACTACCGTGGCAAAGGTGGAGTTGTCGGGAATATAAAACTCTACATCAAACATCTCGCCCAGCCCCCGGAAGCGACTCTTGGTCTGGGGGATTACCGACAGGTTGCCGGTTAAGACTATATCTGAGACAGACACTTGACGGGCAGAAAAGATACTCATCATGGCGACGGTCTCGATTACTAAATTTATAATTCCGTAGGCGATGTCCGCTTTGCTTGCAAGGTCGCTCATCTTGCCGAAGTTGGACGCGGTCAATTCCCGAGCGAGGTTGGGGCTCATCACAAGCTCGGTTATGTCCTCTATGCGCAGGTCGATGTTAGCGAGGTTACCCTCTAAGGCAAGCTGGGCTATCTGTTCCACATCCTGCATCCCCAAAAGCTGCTTTGATAATCCTATCAAAGTGCCGCCTCCGACCCCGGTACCTCCGAGATGGGAGAACCCGTCTTTTCCTGCATGGACGAGGGCGGTCCCGGTGCCCATGCTAACTATTATGGCTTCTTTGAGCCCGGAAAGATAGAGCCCGCCTCTGCCTGTTGCAGAAAACTCGTTGACATGCACGGTCTTTAGCCCGTAGATGTCCCGATCCACAAAGGAAGACCCGGCTCCGGTTATCATCACCCTCTCTATGTTTGAGATAGATATGTTATTAGTCGAGGTGAACTTGCCAAAAGCTCCGTAAATGGAGGCTATGGGGTCTGTCGCCTTGACCATATGGGGGTCGAGTAATCTGTCCCCGTCAAAGCCTACTATCTTGGTGGTGGAGCCTCCCACATCTATACCTATAATAATACCCATTTGTAATAACTTCTTTCTGTTTGATTTGTATTAAGTTTAGCCTTTTCGACTTTATTTGTCAAGGGTGGGGGCTTTGAAAGAAAGTTTGATTTTTTGTTGTCAGATCTAAGACAAAAAGCAAAAATGGGATAAGAATAATTTTTGTGTCCGGTACGAAAAACTAATTTTTGCACAAAAACAATAGGGCGAACATATAAACAGCAAAAAACGAAAAAACTAACTTAATGAAAAATAAATTGTTAGAGAAAAACAGTGTTAAGCTCAATGAAAAAAGATGCAACAAAAATAAGTGAAAATATATTGAAATAAATGTTTACATGTTAATTCTCGTATGATATACTAAACAAAATGTGTTGAGCTTTGGCTTTCGTTTACATGTGGCACAAAGTTTGATGACAAACGATTTTGCGTTTTAAAGGGGATACATAGTTATGAAAAAGATGCTGTCTATTGTGTTGTCGCTCTGTATAGTTTGGGGAATGTTGATCAGTTTGGCACCTGTAAGCGTATTGGCAGAAGATTCTGATAGTGAAATCTTGCCTTCAAGCCGCCCGGTGGTGATTGAAACATTGGGGGAAATTGACATTTGGGATGGCAGCATTGCAACAGGGTTTGCCGGCGGTGACGGCACAATGCTTGACCCCTACATAATAGAAACTGCAGGGGAGCTTGCCTTCCTTGCCCAAAGTGTAAATGCCGGGGTAACTTACGAGGGCAAATACATTAAGCTTGCAGCTGATATAATCCTTAACGATACATCAGCTTGGGAACATTGGGGAAAAGATACTACACCCGATAACAGCTGGACAGCCATTGGAAATAATTCAAATTATTTTCGTGGCAACTTTGATGGGGATGACCATGTTGTCAGGGGTATATATATTAATAATACAAAGGATTATCAAGGATTGTTTGGATATGTAAGAAGTGGAATTATCAAAAACCTTGGTATTGAAAAAAGCTATATAAAAGGCAACTATTATGTCGGTGGCATAGCGGGATATGCTTCAGGCGGCACTATAACAAACTGCTACAATAGCGAGGATGTAAGCGGCTATTCTCGTGTCGGCGGCGTAGTGGGATATGTTTATTCCAACGGTACTGTAACAAACTGCTATAACAGCGGTGATGTAAGCGGCACCTCTTCTGTCGGCGGCGTAGTGGGAGATGTTTATTCCGGCACTGTAACAAATTGCTACAACAATGGAGTTGTAAGCGGCTCTTCTCATTATGTCGGTGGCGTAGCGGGAGAGGTTTGGGCCGGTGGTACTTTAGCAAATTGCTTCAACATCGGAGATGTAAGCGGCTCCTCTTATGTCGGTGGCGTAGCGGGGATTGTATACGACACTGTAAGTAACTGTTATTACCTTCTTAATACGGCTAATGGCGGAGTAAATGGCAATGACATACCAAATCAAGCAACACCCCTTACAGAGATGGAAATGAAACAGCAGTCATCCTTTATAGGCTGGGATTTCTCTTATATTTGGTTTTTGGATGAAGAGTTTTCATATAATGACGGCAGTAATGGAGGATACCCACAGCTTCAATCCTTTGGTGATTTTTCATCAATACCATCTTCGGCTGTTTGGGACGGCAGCGCAGAATCATCATGGGAGGGTGACGGCACAGTAGAAAGTCCGTATTTAATAAGCTCTGCAAAGGAGCTTGCCGGCCTTGCAAATGAAGTAAATTCCGGAAATAGTTTTTCCGGCAAACACTTCAAACTAACAACGGATATTACACTAAACAATTATGAAGCCTTTCTTTATTGGCAGCATGGTGCAATTCAATGGACCGCTATTGGAAATAATTCAAATCCCTTTCAGGGTAACTTTGATGGGGCTGGCCATGTTGTCAGGGGTATATGTATTAATAATACAAAGGATTATCAAGGATTGTTTGGATATGTAAGAAGTGGAATTATCAAAAACCTTGGTATAGAAAAAAGTTATATAAAAGGCAACTCTCGTGTCGGCGGCGTAGTGGGATATGTTTATTCCAACGGCACTGTAACAAACTGCTACAACAACGGTAATGTAAGCGGCTCCTCTTCTGTCGGCGGCGTAGTGGGACGGGATTCTGGCGGCACTGTAACAAACTGCTACAACAGCGGAGAAATGAATGGCACTGAGGAAATCGGCGGTGTAGTG
>CAZFVM010000051.1:0-9135 GCA_964522305.1 uncultured Oscillospiraceae bacterium | reverse complement strand
TAGAACTATTCGATGCTTTATACCGCACTTCAGAAGTAAAACATTCCTTTATAATTTATGGCGATTGGGCTTATAAGATGGAGTTAAGTATTGGTAAAATAATGAAGAGACTGAATGATGAGCATGAAGATCTATCATACGATTCGTTCCTAAGACAAACAAAATCTAAGGCAAATTAACCTGTGGAATAAAATCCGTTATTAATATGAAATCAAACATTATCACATAAGTTCGGAGAAGTGGGAAAGGGGCAATTTATGTCTGCAAAAATTGAAGTTAACAAAAAGAGTGTTAAAGAGCTATTAGAATCAGGCAAAGAGAGAAAGTTTATTATACCTGAATATCAAAGACCATATGCTTGGAAAGATGAGGAAATCAAGGTCTTATTTGATGATCTTGTAGAGCATACAGAAAATGACAGTGAAAACAATTATTTTTTAGGCACTATTGTAACCTACATTGACAAAGATGAGGAAGAGACAAGACAAGAAATTATAGATGGGCAACAAAGGATAACTTCATTGTTTTTGTTTTTACGTGCAATATATAAGAAATTGTTATCTATGAAAGAATCAAAAGAGGTTACTAACTTTAAAAGTCAAATAGAGTCAGCTTTATGGATTCAGGATGAATTAACAGCTGAGGTAGATTTTGAAAAAACTCTCATAGAGTCTAGGGTTATGAATGACGATGGAAATAAAGTATTTACTGAAATTCTAAAAACTGGTGAAATAAATAAAAGAAACAATGACAATTACACAAAGAATTATTTGTTATTTCAAGAATTAATAGAAGACTATGCTTCAAGAGAACCGGAAATGTTTTTTTGGCTAATTCGTAATGTACTTAATAAGTCGATTTTACTTCCTATTACAGCTGATTCTAAAGAGTCTGCTTTAACTATTTTTTCAACAATAAATGATAGAGGTTTGGCTTTAACAGATGCGGACATATTCAAGGCTAAAATCTACAACAATTTAAGCATTGAGGAAAAAGAAGTTTTTATTGATAGATGGAAACAATTAGACGAAGATACAAAAGAAGCTGGCGAAAGTATTCAAACCCTATTTTATTATTATATGTTTTATTTAAGGGCAGAGGAAAATGATAGAAAAACCACTACTCCTGGGATGAGAAAATATTATGCAAGGAATAATTTTGGCAAACTTTACCAAGCAAACTTAATGGATAACTTGGAGAAGATGATGTCTCTTTGGCTTGTTGTAAATAATAGGATTGAAGTAGAAGGAGAAACTTGGTCAACAAACTCGGAAATTATAAGAGCTTTGGATTCTTTGCATTCATACCCTAATGAGTTTTGGAAATATCCGGTTGCTATATTTTATTTGAGGTATAGAGAGGAAGAAGATTTCGAGATTTTATTTTTGAGATTTCTTAGAAAATTATTTTCTGACTTAGCAGCCCGGTATATTGTAACTCCAACTATAAATGCTGTTAAAAGTGGTATATTGAATTTAAATGCAGAAATAATTAACTCTCCTAAGCCGAGCTTTGCATTTCATCATGTAGATGAAAATGAATTGAAAAACAACTTGAAATCGCCTCATAGAAATACTGTGAGAATGATTTTAAAGACCATAACATATAACAAACAAGAAGAACTGTTACCTGCAAATTGGGAAATTGAACATATTTTGCCTAGAAAATGGCAAAACTCATATTTTCCCAACAAGAGTGAGTCAGAAGTAAAAGAAATTGTTGAACATATAGGCAATAAAACACCTTTTGAAAAAAAGCTAAATATCATAGCTAGTAATGGATATTTTGAAAAGAAAAAAGAAAGCTATAAAGATTCTAAAGTAAAAATTTTGTTAGAATTAGCAGAAAGCCACCAATCTTGGGGATTAGATGAAATCAGAGATAGAAACATTCGAATAAGTGATGAATTTATCGAAACTATCAAAGAATGGGGCTTAAATGATAGTGAGTTTTTAGTTAAAGAAGAGGGAAAAGTAGATTTAGAATCTGTTTTATCACCTGAAGAGGAAGCTCTTTTGGAAAAATTAATAGAAAAAGGATTCATCTAATATAATTCCACGTGTAACAACAATTGTTCTTTATACGAAGAGTTGTAACTTACATTAGACTACAAACTTTTTTCATCTTTCACTATAAATATCCCCATTATATATGTTATAATGTTTTTACCGTACAGACATCAATCACAGTCCATTGCCGAGTGAGCCGGGAGTATAACTATGTTAAAAAAGTGTTTGGAAAAAAGAAGAGAGACAAAACAGATAAAAACCGCCCTTGTCTCGAGTAAGTGGATAGGCTCTCGGATAGATATGCCGGGGCTGCAATGTCTTGCATTGGATAAGTTTGGGAGCAATTTGGTTATTGTCTTTGACAAGAGCGGCACCGGAACCCTCGAAATCAAAGACGACAAGACAAAGCACAGGTGGAAGATAAAAGGGGACAAGCTATTTATAAAAGGGCCGGGGCTCAACACCTACGCTTTTTTGCAGTTAGATGACCTGAACGGTGACTATGCTTTTTTCCATTTGATGGACATAGAGGGCTATTCGGTAGCGTTTTATAGCGAGTAAAGGATAAAGATGGGGAAAAATAGATTATTTTTATTGATATACCCTATGGGTTTTTTGTGCCTGACTGTTTTCACTATCTATGATTTGAATATATCCATAAGCTTATATAACAATCAACAAGTCTTTAGCATTTTATTTGAGTTTTTGGGTGGTCTACCCTCAGTCATTGTAGGAGGAGTTTCTTGCCTAATCCTTTATAAAACTGCCAAATTCAAAAAAAGAAGCCAAACGATCCTCCATCATCTTTTTATCCTTATTGTCTTCGGCTTTACCATAATAATAGGGGCAGATTTATTTAGAAGATATATAGATCTCGGTTCCATGGGCTTTTTTGTTATTGGGATTAGTCTGATAATAATTAATGTGTTGCTTTACAAAGCTCTAAAGTTTGATCACAGAGAAGAGATGCGCAAACTTGCCTGGTTTGGACTTTTTTATTTTTTGCTTGTTATTTTGTCTTTCAACTTATTGAAGATAAGCTGGGGAAGGGAGAGATTCAGTAACATGTCGTACCCTTATAGTAATTTTACTCCCTGGTATTTACGTCAAAGCTTTACGAGGGATAACGCCTTTATGTCCTTCCCTTCAGGACATGCAGCAAACGCAAGCACTATTATTTGGCTGAGCTTGTTCCCGAAGTTGAAAGGCAAAAAATGGTTCAAACTTTTTTCCTTACTTTGGATATTGAGTGTTATGTATTCCAGGATAGTATTGGGTGCCCATTATGCCAGTGATGTTACGGTCGGTGCATTGCTCAGCCTTTCTATATTTTTGATTTTGAATAAACATATCAACAAAAACAAAAAGAAACTCTCTGCTAATAATACTTCTGTTGATGTGAGATAATACATTTTTGAAACAAAAAAATAGCGAAAAAGGAACAATTGTTTTTTACTATAACCCCAAATCGGGGATTTAGAGCCTTTTTATTAAGTCCGGAAGTTAAGCATTACAAAAGCTTTGAAAAGATTAAAAATAAGCTATGTTCATTGATAGACAATCAAACTTAAAAGGAGGCAATTATTATGGCTACATGGTTAGAATCGCTTATTACAGACACCCCCCAGGAAGGATTCGAGCTGGCAATCACCCTTTCCCGCAAAGGGGTCGGCTACATCCAAAAAGACGAAGAGGTAAAGAAGAGGTTGAGACAGGATTATGCAAACAACGCAGACAGCCTGACCAAGGCGTCCCAGGTTGTGGCAATTAACTTCCAGACCGTCGCCGCAGCAAACAACTATTGGAGAAAGTAACTCTACTTTCAATGATGGTTTGTTGATTTCGCTTTTTGCTGCAATTTAAAATGCTTGATGGTATCAAAAAAGACAGTCCCGGCGTATACGCTTGGGGCTGTTCTTTGTGGCTTTGGGCAATTGATAAAAACGGTTTTTTATGCTAAGATAACTAAAAAACAACAGATTTATTTTATCTCTGTACCGAAGCGCCACTGCATTTTGACAAGGTTTTGATAATCATGAAGAAAAAGATAAAAAAAGTTATGAAAATTATAATTCTCCTCTATATTGTTTACTTTGTGATAGGTTCCGGCTTAATCTTTGCTTTTTATAAAGAAGTGTCCGAGGAATACAAAGAGAACTCGGATTATAGAGATTATTATTCCGACAAAGTAGGGCCGGACAGAGCTATTATTTTAGACAATCCGTTAGAGTCAGGTCTTGCACGGCTATTTATAATAGAGAACGCAAAAGAGAGTCTTGATATCGCTTATTTTTCGATAGAGAGAGGGGAGACGCCAAACGTCTTTTTGGGCGCTTTGTTTGACGCTGCTGACAGAGGAGTTCAGGTAAATATATTGTTGGACGGGCTGTTCCATGGTCTTAGAGGTTCCAGAAGACCCGTAATATATGGGATTTCCAATCACCCAAATATTCATCTTAAATTTTACGAAAAATTCAACCCTCTAAAACCCTGGACACTCAACAACCGCATGCATGACAAATATGTATTAGCAGATAAAAGTGTGGCAATTTTGGGTGGCAGAAATATTGGGGACAAATATTTCGCCCCGGAATGGTACAAGAAATCGGTCACCAATGATAGGGATGTTGTCATAATCAATTACGGTGAAGGAGAAGAAGCGAAATTAAGCGCAGTAAATCAAATATCTGATTATTTCGACGAGATTTGGAACCATAAGTATTCCAAGGATGTCAACTTGATAACCGGCAGTATTTTTAGAAAAAAGGCTGACAAGATGGTTGACAGCATGAAGGAAAAAGCCGAGATTGCTCGACAGATGTACAAAGAGCAATTTGATGCTGCACCGGATTTTTATAGTGTATCCCAACCTACAAACAAGATCACCTTCATACACAACCCTATTGAGAGGTTTTCTAAAGAGCCCTGGGTTTGGTACGAATTAGTAGAGCTCTCAAAGGCAGCAAAAGAATCGGTGTTTGTTCAGAGTCCCTATATTGTACCAAGCAAAAAGATGACCAAAGGCTTTATTAGCCCCGCGGAATTAGAGGGAAAGAACATCACATTTTTGACAAACTCTCTGGGCAGCACTCCCAATCTGCCGGCTTTTGCAGGATATCAAAATTATCGTAAGAAGATTGTGGATTTGGGTATACAAGTTTTGGAGATTCAGTCGGTGAATTCCATACATTCCAAGGCTCTTGTGATAGATAGAGAAATAACCGCCATTGGGTCTTTTAACTTAGACCCGAGAAGTGCCTTTTTGAGCACAGAATCAATGGTTATAATCCATAGCGAGGAAGTGGTAGAAGCGTTTGGCGCAAACATCCACGGTTATACGGACGAAAGTTTGTTGGTTAGCAAGGATTACAAGTATCATCCAAGCGAGAAAGTAGAGGAGCTAAACGCCGGATGGCTAAAGAGATTGGCTATCAACGCTTTGTCTCTTTTGGCAAGGCTTTTTGATTATTTATTATAAAAGAGAAGATACCCAGTTTGTTAGTATAAATAAGTGTCGCTGCCCACCTTTAAGCAATTCTCATCGAGACTCCGAGCCAAAGATATGGCGGGGGTCTTTTTTTATCCTCAATCGTCAATAAATATTTTCATAACCGCAGATATATGTTATAATAACCACATCAGTGATGTTTTGATATGCAATAAAAGAGTAAACACGGCTTTTAACAAGCGAGCGACAAGTCGTTTTTGACAGGAGATAACCGTGTCCCACATAACTCGTCGGATAAGATACAAGTCCTTTACCGAGATAAACAAAAAAGAAAATTACGAGTGGCTGGAGGTTTTGACCGATTATTTCAAGCCTTACGCCATAGAGGATATTTCTGATTTTGACAGGCAGGACAACCTACAGTTTTTGGTAGGGATAAACAACGACGGTATATCCTCCGACACTTTCGATGACTTTTTGACAACCGACAACGCCTATCTTTTTGAAATTTCTATTTCCGGGACAAAGCCGATATCCACCTGCAGTTTTTGGATGTACCCGAGGGGAGAAGTCGGGGTTTTGAAGTTTTCTGCGCATCCGTTTATCCCGGAACATGCTGTCTTTTTGGAGCATTACAATCGTTTTGTCGCCGACTACGATCTTTTACATGTGACAGAACAAGAGCTGCACCGGCTGACATGTTGGAAACGCAAGAGGGTCAGCATATACTACAAGTATTTCAACAACCACTTCCATGACCCGCGCTCGGCGCCGGTCAGCGACCTATAAATATACCTTTTGTATTAAAGGGGGCAAAAATGTTAAGAGACTACAAAGAAGAAACAAAAAAGCGGGTGGAGTTCATCCGAGACTTTTGGCTCCAAAGCGGGACTACCGGCATAATTTTTGCCAATAGCGGCGGCAAAGACTGCGCTTTGGCGGGCATACTCTGCAAGATGGCTTGCGACAACACCATCGGGATAATGCTGCCCTGTGAATCTTCCGTTAACTTTGGGAGCGATATGGAGGATGGGCGGGCTCTGGCAGAGCAATTTAATATACAGAGCCATGTCATAGACCTAACTGAGCTAAAAAGATTGGCGGTCAAGCTAATCGGCGAGGATTTTGACCTCGCCCCCGGCGCTATCGCCAACATTGCTCCTCGGCTTCGTATGCTAACTCTTTTTACCATAGCCAATTCAAAGAATATGCTGGTAGTAGGCACTGGGAACAGGAGCGAGATTCACCTGGGGTATTTCACCAAGTGGGGGGACGGCGCCTATGATTTCAACCCGATTTCCGACCTCACGGTTCGAGAGGTATATGAGTTTTTAGCCTATTTGGATGCACCCAAGAATATATTAACCAAAGCCCCCACGGCGGGACTCTTTGAAGGCCAAACCGACGAGGGAGATATGGGAATAACCTATGACTCCATTGACGACTATCTTTTGTATGGCAAAGCTACCGAAGAGGTCAAGCGTATAGTGGACGGGTACCACGCCAGGACCGAGCACAAGCGTCAGCGCCCCAGATATTACAAAGATTAACAATTTCGGAGGTGGTTATCTAATGGACAAGATGAGCCACAAGCAAAGAGGAACCCTTCGCTTAACAGCAGTGTTGTTGAGCGTGTTATTGCTTGCTGTTTTTTTGTTTTCCGCCTGCAGAGAGGACCCAACGGATACCATCAGCGACGAGGTCTCCCGAGAGGTAACGACTTACAAAGAAGACCTGCCGGCTAACAGAAGGACCGCTTCGGCAAGGACGGGCAAAAACGCAACCAATCCCTTTGTAATAGGTATAACCGACACCATAGAAAGGCTAAATCCCTTTTACCCCGGTACAAAGCGGGACGAAGAACTCATCCCCCTTACTCACACCGGACTTATAAATATCGACGAGAGCGGGTTAATAGTCTCTGGTGTCGGGGAGAACTCCTTTGCTCTCAGTCATTCCATCAGGATAGATGAAGATAACTCCCGTACTGTTTTTGAGTTTGTTTTAAAGAAGGGGCTTACCTTTTCCGACGGGACCCCAATGACTGCAAAGGATGTGCTTTTTTCCCTTTATGTGTATCTCGACCCGTCTTATTCCGGACCCAACACTTTGGCAAATACCGATATCGAAGGTCTGCATGAATACCGCACCCAAACCCCGAGCAAAGCAATATTAGACAAAAAAGAAGAGGAGTTCTCTTCTTTGGCGTTGCAAAGGACCGCCGCCATATTGGACGGGACTGCCCCGGACGAGGATATTAAGGCGGCTTGGGATATATTGGAAGTTGCGGTGCAAAAGGACTTTGATTATTATGTCCAGAGATTGTCCGAAGGTGCTTCTCTGACAGATTTGGGGCTGGGCAAAAACTGGCCGTCCGATTTCCCGCCGACTGCAGCAATATTTGCCTATATGGGGTTGATAAAGATGGATGGACGCAGGATGGTATCTCAATACGAACCCTTAGACATCAACAACCTCAAGGATTATTCCGAAGAAGAGGTAATAGATATCACCTTGGGATATATTAAGTCAGCCATGACCATCCCCGAGTATGACCTTTATACCCGCAACAATGTGTTGACGGACGGAATAGATTCTGCCCCTTACCCGGATTCCGGCACCGCATTGGCATTTATAGAGGAGTATCGCAACGAGTATATAGATCAAAATAAAGGCAGCATCAAGAACATCTCAGGCATACAATTGGACCACATATTCGGAGAGGACGATTTAGAGCGGGAGCGCATAACCATAACAATTAACGGGATTGCCCCGGACAGCATATATGCTTTTGCCATCCCCGTGTCACCCATGCATTATTATTCCGACGAGGCGCGGGCCTCGGCTTTCAACGGGACAGACGCCTTCGGAGTAGAGTTTGGCTCCCCGGATTTCCAAGAGAGTATAAAGAAAAAGACAGTCCCCTTGGGGTCCGGTCCCTATATCGCCTCTGATTCCATCGGGAACCCAACAAAAGAGCTCTCTTTATTTTATCAAAAAGGCAGACTAAACTTCGTTGCCAATGACGGATTTTTCCTGGCGGCACCGTATATCAAGTACTTAAGATATCAAGAGATTTCTGCCGGGCAAGAGATTTCGTCCCTCAAGGATGGTAACATTCATTTTACCGAGATTCCCGCTACAAAAGAAGCTATCAGCAAGATTCCCGGCACCAACCTTTCGGTGGTGTTTTCCCGCGCCTCTGCTTTTGGCTATGTGGGGATAAATCCGGAGTTAATCCCGGATATTGCCGCAAGACAGGCATTGGCACATGCCTTTGACCCTCGATTGGCGCTGGAGTTTTTCCCGGAAGGGGCAGCGGTTAACATTAGCATCCCCTTGTCCGAGGCATCTTGGGCATATCCAAAGAACGGGCAGGAAAAGCAGTATTACGACGGCACGGCACAAATGTCAAAGACTTTGTTTTTGGAGTCGGATAGCTTTATAGAGCGGAGCGGTAAGATAAGAAACTCCGACGGTTCTACGGTGAGATATACTTTTGTGTTGCCAAACGGGCTAACCGACCACCCCATGGGTCCTGTCTTTGAGAACGCAAAGACAGTGCTGGCAAAAATCGGGGTAGAGATAGAAATAATCACCGATACCGATCTTAAATCCAAGATTTCGGAGGGGAAAGTCCAGGTGTGGGCAGAGGATATAAAAACCCCGTCCTATTCA
>CAZFVM010000050.1:0-9341 GCA_964522305.1 uncultured Oscillospiraceae bacterium | reverse complement strand
CCTTTCTCTCTTGTCTGGTAATCTCGTGCACCTTCTTTGTGGCGGGGATGCCTGACAGGTCAATTATCGGCTGAATAATCTTTGCGGGTAAAAGAGCGGAAAGGCTGTTTTGAAAATCTTTGTTTTGGTTTTGGCTAAAATCCTTAAGTATTCTTTTGTCCAGTTTCTCTGTATCCAACCCGGGCTTTAGATCGATGGTCATGCTGACCGGAAAATCTTTTTTTATATGGGCAGACCCCGAAAGCACTATGGGACCGGAGACTCCGAAATGGGTAAACAACATCTCTCCCAGCTCTTTGTATAGGACTTTACCTTGTTTGTCTGTAAAAGTTGCAGTCACATTCTTCAAAGAAAGCCCTGCACAGCGGGTACAAAAGTCTCCCCGAGCCAAAAGCGGCACCAAAGAGGGGGTGGGCTCTACTATGGTGTGTCCCAGGCTCTTTGCCAGCCTGTAGCCATCCCCGGTAGAGCCGGTCCCGGGGTAACTGAGCCCACCGGTTGCGATGATAACAGAGGCGCACTCAAAGGCTTGGGGACCTGCCGAAGTATCTGCCATTACTGCGGTCACCTTTTTGTCGTGGGTTATAACCTCGGTCACTGTCCCCCGAATAATCCTGACCCCGCCGTTTTTGCATTCATTTACCAGGCAATCCGTGACCTGTTTTGCGTCGTCTGACTCGGGGAACACCCGCCTCCCCTGCTCTGTCTTTACCGCTACTCCTCGGGTGTTGAAAAAATCTATAGTATCCGAGGGAGAAAAAACGGTCAATGCCCTGTACATAAACTTGGGGTTGACCGGAATGTTCTGCATAAACTCCTCTATAGAGGAATTGTTGGTGATGTTGCATCTGCCTTTGCCGGTGATGTTGAGCTTCTTGCCGCAATACTTGTTCTTGTCAATCAACAAAACCCGCTTGCCAAGCCCAACGGCGGATATGGCGGACATCAGCCCTGCGGGACCGCCCCCGACTATGCAAACATCGTATTTATTTGTCTGTGCCGAACTTGTCATATATCTTGTACTCCTCCCAGACATCCTCCAGCTTTGAAAAGCTCTCTTCTAATTCGCTCTTTTTACGCTGTCCGATGGCAGCGATTAACGCGTTTATCAGCGCCATGGGAGCAACCAAAGAATCTACGAAGGAATCGGTTTGGTTGGCTGCATAAAGCACTCTGTCGGCGTATGAAACCAAGGGGGACTGGACGCTGTCGGTGATGGCTATTATATCTGCCCCCTGCCTCTTTGCAAAATCCAATCCATCCACCGTTCGCTTTGAGTATCTCGGAAAAGAGATGCCGATAACAAGGTCACCCTCCCCCACTTTTACCAATTGCTCAAAGATATCGCTGCCGCTGGCGTATTGAACCAGCCGAACATTGTCCAAAATCAAGGAAAGGTGAAAGTTGAAGAAATATGCCAAGGAGGTGGAAGACCTGGTCCCGATAATAAAAACCTTCTTCGCCTCCAACAACAAATCTATTATCCCATAAAACACCTCATGATCGATGTTTGCCAAGGTCTTTCTGAGGGTTTCTATATCCGCCGAGAAGCTGGCGCCTATAATATCGCTGCCCAGCCGTTCCTCAGCTACTTTGATGCGTTGAACCGAGGTTAATGTACCCATTGCTATGTTACGAAGGGAGGATTGAAACTCGGGATAGCCCTCATAACCCAACAAAACAGCATATCTGGTTATGGTAGCCTCACTGACTCCCACCGCCTCGCTTAGCTTCTGGGCGGTCATGTAGGATGCCGAAACATAGTTGTCCAACAGGTAACTGCTCAGCTTTTTGTGGCTCTTTGAAGAAGTGTGAAGAGTATCTTCTATTAACGATAAAATGTTTTTGGTTTTTTTGTTACTCATGTGTTTTTACCTTCGTTATGCTAATCGCCAATCTATCTCATTATCCAAAAGTCGGTTGCACTCAGAAAAATGTCTGCAACCAAAAAACCCTCTGTGGGCAGATAAGGGGCTGGGGTGCGGCGCCTTTAGTATATGGTGAATGGGGTTTTTGATTAATTGTTCTTTTGAGATTGCATATCTTCCCCAGTGCAAAAAGCATACAGGCTGTTGCTTTGCATCTATGAGTCGTATAATGTTGTCGGTAAATGTCTCCCATCCTCGGTTTGCGTGGCTGCCCGCTTGCCCTTCCCTGACGGTTAGCACCGTGTTGAGCAGCAATACTCCGTTTTGTGCCCAGGGGGTTAAGTCCCCGCTTTTTGGGATTGGGATGCCGAGGTCTGAGCTTAGTTCTTTGTGGATATTGATTAAAGATGGGGGTTTTGGCGTGTTTGCCCTCACCGAAAAGCAAAGCCCGTGGGCTTGTCCAAAACCATGGTAGGGGTCTTGGCCTAAAATAACCGCCTTTATATCCTTGTAGTCAGTGAGCTTGAGGGCGTTGAAGATATTATACATATCCGGGAAAACCCTATGGTCTCCGGACAGGTATTCCGTCTTCAAAAACTCCCGCAGCTTTATGTAATAATCCTTGTGGAATTCGTCTCGTAAAAGCTCGTCCCAGGAGTTGGAAAAAAGGACCATTTACTTCGTACCGAACAAGCGGTCTCCCGCGTCCCCCAAGCCCGGGATAATATAAGCGCGGTCATCCAATCTCTCGTCCACTGCGGCGACAAAAACCTTTACATCCGGGTGTTCTTGCCGGACTTTGTCGATTCCTTCGGGAGCTGCAACCAAACACATTAGGATTATATCACAGCATCCTCTTTGCTTGAGACAATCCACCGCCGCTGCGGCACTGCCTCCGGTGGCGAGCATGGGGTCTAATATAACAGCTGTCCTATCGGCTATATCCGGAGGCATCTTGAAGTAATACTCTACCGGAAGATGGGTCTCCGGGTCCCTATACAACCCTATATGCCCTACCTTTGCCACCGGAACTATGGACAAAAATCCGTCCACCATTCCAAGCCCTGCCCTCAAAATAGGGACTATTGCTATCTTTTTGCCTGATACTTTCTTGCCCATGGTCTTGCCGAGGGGGGTCTCGATCTCCACATCCTCTAAGGGTAAATCCCTGGTAATCTCGTATGCCATCAGGGCGGAAATCTCGCTCAACAAGTCTCGAAAGTCCTTGGAGCCGGTCTCGATATTACGCATCAAGGTCAACTTGTGGGCAATCATGGGGTGGTCTAAAACTATTACATTTTTCATTTCTTCCACGTTTCCCTTTTATCCCCTTAATATAGCTTGGGTAAAAGATTGTTTTATTCTATTAATATAAATAATAACATAGGAGATTGTTAAAATCAATTATTTTCTAACAAGGAAATACAGTCTAAAAGCTAAAATAACTAAAATCAGTGTCTTGGATTATATCCCCTGTGTTTTTTGAAAACCTCATATAGAGTAAAACCCCGAAAGATTCGTTTTTCTTTCGGGGTTTTGCTTTTGATTTGTTATTTCTTTGTCTTTGCATTAAACGCCTGTCTGGCGGGATAGTTGTTGTCGGCGCATACCTCTTCCAAAGAGGATATCGCGCTCTTTTGCTTTTTTGACAGGTTTTTTGGAATCTCTACCATTACCTTGACATAAAGATCCCCTTTGCCCTTGCCTCGCAGGTTTTGAATCCCCTTACCCTTTACCACAAACACCGCACCGTTTTGAGTGCCTGCCGGGATTGAAAGGTCCCCGGTGCCGTCCAAGGTGGGGATGGATATTTTTGCCCCCAATGCCGCTTGGCTGAAGGTTATGGGAAGCTCATATCTAAGGTTGTAGCCCTCCCGCTCAAAAAGCTTGTGGGGTCTGACCGATATTATAATTATAAGGTCGCCGTTGGGTCCGTTGTTCTCCCCTGCGTTCCCCTGTCCGGACAAGGATATCCGTTGCCCGTTGTCTATTCCCGCCGGTATGGACACGGTGAGCTTGTTCTGCTTCTTTACAAAGCCGTTGCCTTTACAGGTGGGACAGGGCTTAGTGATAATCTTGCCCTTGCCCTGACAGTTGTCACAGTCCCTGGTGGACTGCATTACTCCGAAGGGGGTGCGTTGCTGGGAAGTAACTTGACCGCTCCCCCTACATACCGAACAGGTCTCGGGGGATGAGCCTTTTTCTGCTCCCGACCCGCCGCAGGTTTCGCATCGAACTATACGGGAGTAAGAAACTTCTTTGCTGCAACCAAATGCCGCTTCTTCGAAGTCTATGGTTATTCTATAACCGATATCGTCCCCCTGCATGGGGGCGTTTGAATGCCTGCTCCGCTTGGAGCCGCCTCCAAAAATACCGCCGAAGATATCTCCGAAGATATCTCCCATATCAAAATTACCTTCGAATCCGCTAAATCCGCCAAAACCACCGCCACCGGGGGAGAAATTGGGATCTACCCCCGCATGACCGTATTGGTCATAACGGGACTTCTTTTCCGAATCGGAAAGAACGGAATATGCTTCGTTGACTTCCTTGAATTTTTCTGCAGCGTTTTTGTCATCCGAATTTACATCCGGATGATACTTCTTTGCTAAGTTCCTGAAAGCCTTTTTTATATCCGCTTCGGAGGCTGATTTGTCCACCCCCAAAACTTCGTAATAATCCCTCTTTGATTCCGCCATTGGCAAATCCCCTTGTTATAAATTCTTTTGGTTCTGTGTTGCTTTACGGCACATCAAGCCTTTGCCCTGCCAAAGGTTAATTGACAGGGACTAAGGCTTAATGTATATGTGAAAAAAATTAAATTTGAAAAAAAAGTATTAGCTGTCGTGCTCGGTGAAATCTGCGTCGATTACGCCGTCGTCCTCTTCTTGGTCGGGGGTAAACTCCGCCCCTTCTTCACCGGGTGCACCTTGCTCGGTCTGATACATCTTTGCAGAAATATCATAAAACACCTTCTGGAGTTCCTCGGTGTCCGCCTTGATCTGGTCGACACTACCGGTCTTGACCGTACCCTTAAGCTTCTCTATAGCATCCAAAACCGGCTGTCTCTCTTCATCGGTGACCTTGTCTCCCAAGTCCTTTAGGGTCTTTTCGCTGGAGAATATAAGGTTTTCTGCCTGGTTCTTTGTCTCGGCTTCTTCCCTGAGACGCTTGTCTTCTTCGGCATGCATCTCTGCATCTTTAACAGCCTTATCGATATCCTCTTTGCTCATGTTGGAGGAGGATTGAATAGTGATATGCTGTTCTTTTCCGGTGCCTGTATCCTTAGCGGTAACATTGACTATGCCGTTGGCATCGATATCAAAGGTAACCTCAATCTGGGGAACACCTCTGGGTGCCGGAGGAATACCGTCGAGTATAAATCTGCCTAAGGTGGTGTTGCCTTGAGCCATATCCCTCTCACCCTGCAAAACATGGATTTCGACCGAGGTTTGGCCGTCTGCGGCAGTAGAATAAACCTGACTCTTCTGGACCGGGATTGTGGTGTTGCGCTCGATAATCCTGTTGAACACTCCGCCCAAGGTCTCTATTCCGAGGGAAAGAGGGGTTACATCCAGCAACAACAAATCCTTTACTTCCCCACCCAAGACTCCTGCTTGGACCGCGGCGCCTATGGCGACACACTCATCGGGGTTGATACCCTTGAAGGGTTCTGTGCCTATATAGTCCTTTACCGCATCCACAACAGCGGGTATACGGGTGGAACCGCCAACCAACAATACCTTGCCGATATCCGAAGGCTTGAGACCTGCGTCTTTTACAGCTTTCTTCAAAGGTACCATTGTTTTTTCTACCAAATCTGCGGTCAAGTCGTTGAACTTCGCCCTGGTCAAGGTCGCTTCAAAGTGCTTGGGTCCGGAAGCGTCTGCGGTGATAAAGGGCAGGTTAATGTTGGAGCTCATCATACCGGAGAGCTCAATCTTTGCTTTTTCTGCCGCTTCTTTAAGCCTTTGGACTGCCATTTTGTCGTTTTGAAGATCGATTCCGCTCTCGGACTTGAAGGTTTCTGCCATCCAGTCCATAACTTTGTCATCAAAGTCGTCTCCACCAAGCTTGGTGTCTCCTGAGGTAGCCAAAACTTCAAATACTCCGTCACTGATATCCAGTATGGAAACGTCAAAAGTGCCGCCTCCCAGGTCATATATGAGGACTTTTTGGTTGACTTCTTTGTCAAGTCCATATGCCAAAGCAGCTGCCGTGGGCTCGTTGATTATTCTCAAAACATCCAATCCGGCGATTCTGCCTGCGTCCTTTGTTGCCTGTCTTTGGGCATCAGAGAAGTATGCCGGTACCGTGATTACCGCCTTGTCGACGGAAACTCCGAGGTAGCTCTCTGCATCTGCCTTGAGCTTCTGGATAATCATGGCGCTGATTTCCTGCGGGGTGTAGTTCTTCCCGTCGATAGAAACCTTTTTGTTTTCTCCCATATCTCTTTTTATAGACATAACGGTGCGGTCAGGGTTGGTGATTGCTTGTCTCTTTGCAACCTGTCCCACCATTCTTTCACCGGTCTTTGAAAATGCGACTACAGAGGGAGTTGTTCTGTTACCTTCCGCATTCAATAGAACAACCGGTTCTCCTCCTTCGTATACTGCTACGCAAGAGTTTGTTGTACCTAAGTCAATTCCGATTATTTTTCCCATTGTTACATCCTTTCTTCCGACATTTTTTTATTTAATATTATTGTTTATGAATTTATAGTTGGTCGATTGCTGTCGGTCAACCGAATTATTGTTTTTTTTAGATTAGTTTACTACTTTTACCATAGCGTGGCGAATAACCATATCCCCGAGCATATACCCTTTTTGGAAAGTGGCTACTACCTTGCAACCCTCGGTGTCACAATCTTCTTCGTGCAGAATCGCATTGTGCAAGTTGGGGTCAAAGTCCATACCGTCAGACACCATCTCGGTAACCCCTAAGGAGCCCAAAATATCTGTCAGCTGCTTTGTCAATGCCTTAATCCCTTGGTCTTCCGGTGCGAATTGCTGTGCCTTCTCCAAACTGTCTATAAAGGGCAAAAAGCTCTTTATTGAGTGTACCTGCCCTCGGGAGAAGGACTCTTCCAACTCCTTTGTGGTCCTCTTGCGGTAGTTCTCGTACTCCGCACAGACCCTGAGGTACTTATCGCTTTGGGACTCTAATTCTTCTTTTAGCTTAGACATCGCCGCCTTTGTCTTTGGTTGCCCGGACGCGCTCTTCTTGGACTCGAACATGGGGATTTCGTTTTCGTTTTGTTCGTTTAGTTCTTGGTTTGTCAGATTCTCGTTAGTTTTCATTTTTTGTATTATGTCCTCCGGTGTTGCCGTTTTGATTGTTGTTTGACTGCAGGTTTTCGATTATCTCCAGCCCCTCGTTGAGGGTCTCGGTTATCCCGCTTACAAAGTAGTCGAGGGAAGCGATGACCTTCTTATAGTCCATGCGCTTGGGCCCTATGACCCCTATCGCCCCGATTATCCTTCCGCTTACGGATATGGGGTGGAACACAAAACCTGTATCGGGTAATGTAATCTCGCTGTATTCGTCGTCCCCGATAAAAATACATGTTCTGCCGGGATGGGCGTTCTTTAGCATCTTGGCAAATTTCTTTCGCTCGTCCAGCATCTCCAGTAAATTACGGGTCTTTGACGTGTTGAAGAACTCCGGGTAGGACAGCAGCCGATTGACTCCGTCCACATGTACCCTCTCGCTTTCGGCAGAGCCCAGGATAGAATAGATCACCCGCAAAAGAGGACCGGATAGTCCCTTGAGCTCTTTGAGCGCTTCCTCGAAGTCGACAATATGGGCTAAGCTAATCTCTTCTGCCGTTATCCCCGCCAATGTGTGGTTGAGCGCAGTCTTTATACGCTCAAGACCCTTAGCAGAAACCGGGTCGGCAAACTTTACATGTCTGCTTCGTACAATCCCGCCGGCAAAAATCACAATCAAAAGAAAACTGTAATCGTCTACATAAAGGGTGTCATACCTCTCTACCATGCTGTCGGCATTGCTGAGAATGGAAAAAGAGGCATAATTGGTCATCTCACTGATTGCTCGACTGGCTTCTTCCATTATGTTGCCGAATTCCTTTAGCTTGTAGTCCAAGACCTCGTCTAAGATTTGCAGCTCTTCAATGGTTAGAAAATATCGCTCCATCAAGCTGTCTATATAGGTCCTGTACCCCAATGCCGTGGGAATCCTGCCTGCGGAGGTGTGGGGTTGCTTGAGAAATCCCATCTCCTCCAACTCGCTCATCTCATTGCGGATAGTGGCACTGGAAACATTAAAACCCAAAGAATCGGCAAGATACTTGGAGCCTATGGGCTCGCCGGACTCTATGTAAGAATCAACCAAGGACTTTAAGATAGCCTTTTTTCTGTCGGTTAAATTCAAATCCATCCCCTCCTTCCGCAACAGGCAAAAACCTAATCGCTTTTTGCCATAAAAATTAGCACTTAACTATGTCGAGTGCTAAAGACTATCTTTAGTATACTTAAAAATCCCGTTTTGTCAAGGGTTTTTCTTAAAAAGTAATTGTTAATTATTTGTTAATTGGAGCATTTTAGCAATTCTACCACAAAACGGACATTGTTGTTGGCAACTTGTTGTGTCATGTGCCAACAAATGAGTTGTTTGACTTAAGGGAAGGTACCTAATACCGCCAGCGAGGTAAAACGAAGAGCTAACAAGAGCAAAAAAATATGGAGAAAAATTAAAGCGACTTATAAAAATCCGCTTTAATCTTTTATATCAATATTGTTGATTTTGTAAAAGCATGCAGTTAAAACTGCCGGTCAATTAATCAGCTGTGCTCTTTGAAAAACTCGATTGTTTCTGTTAGCGCATCTTTTGCCATATCTTCTTTTGCCTGATATGCCGAGGTGAAGGTGCCGGAGGGCCGGGACGCCAAATCTTGAAGGAGGAGGTCCAACCCGCCCCAAGCAAATATAACACCAATATCGCACCCTCTGGATGCAAAGATTACATCTAACATTTCTATGGAGTCCTCGTCCCTTGTCCGTTGATACTTGAGCGCCACATCGTAATATGCGGGATGCACTAAGTTCTTGCTCTCTGCACCCATGGCTTCCAAGACTATCCCCACAAATTCCAAATCTTCTTTGGATTGAGACATGGGCACTCCAAAGCAAGTGCCGACCCAAGGATTTATGAGAGTGTAATATCTATCCTGGTTTTCGTCAAATAAAGGAAGGGGTAGGATTCCAAAATCGTCCTCCATATTCCTAAACCCATCGGTAGCGCTTACCCCTCCGGAAAAAAACAAACACTTGCCTTCTTCGAAGGGCTTGCGGGTCAGCTCTGCCGGGCGTTGAGACTCATGGAAGTAGTCGTCTGCGCTTATGTAATGATTCTTATCCTGAACCAAGGTAAGCATCTTTTCTATAACATCAACACTTCTGGCATTGTACATGGAAAGCTGAGGATAACCGTCCGGTCCCGCCTTGGCAATTT
>CAZFVM010000049.1:0-9354 GCA_964522305.1 uncultured Oscillospiraceae bacterium | reverse complement strand
GAAGTATAGAAAGAATGATATCGATTTTTGGAAAGATGACCTTACAAAAGAGAATTTGCTGTTTCGACTATTTGTACTAAAGCCGGATATTAAGATAGGTATGAAACGGTACCAAAAGGGATTAAAGAAGATAGGAAGTCAGTATGCGGGATATTAGATTTGTGACCGATGACTATATGTTTAGCTACAGAGTGGCAGGAATTTTGGTATGTGACGGATATGTGCTGTTGCAAAAACCCGTAGGGGGCAGCGCCTTCGCCTTCCCCGGCGGGCAGGTCTCCTTCGGCGAAACCTCTGCCGAGGCTTTGGTACGGGAATGGAAGGAAGAAGTCGGCGCAGATATAACTGTAAAACAACTAAAATGGGTAGATGAAAACACCTTTCCCTCTTGGAAGGGTGATGGGCGTACCTGTCAGCAGGTTTGCCTGACTTATCTTATAGAGCTAAAAGACAACAGGCAAATACCTCTAAAAGGCTCTTTTATGTCCCGAGAATCAAACGATAATCCCTTGACCGAAAAGATAGAATTTTGGTGGGTCAAAGTCGCGGACCTTGATAAGTATACGGTGTACCCCGTCAATGCCGTGGGGCTCTTGTCTCGGTTGGATGACGGGGTACAGCATTTTGTTTATAATGAGTAGTAACCTTAAAGGTTAATGTTAAAAACCGACGGTTTGATAAAGAGCATATTTATTGACATCATTGATATCATTGATATAAAGGAGGCAAACAATGGACGGACTGGAAATACTAAAAGAATATTATATGTTCTTGGTGCCCTTGATTATCCTGCAACTGGCACTGGCGATTACCGCCCTTGTTCATGTACTGCGCAACCCGAGCTATAAATTCGGCACCAAACCCATGTGGGTGGTGGTTGTATTACTGTTTCAGTTTGTGGGACCTGTTGTTTATTTTGCCTTTGGAAGAGGTAGCGAATAGTGAGTGTGCTTACGATAAACGGACTGTATAAAAAATATGGTGAAAAGTCCGTATTAACCGACCTTAATATGACAGTGCCGAAAGACTCGATTTTTGGGTTTGTGGGTGAAAACGGTGCCGGGAAAACCACTACAATGAAAATCATATTGGGATTGCTGAAAGCCGATAGCGGTGATATACAGGTCTGCGGTGAAAAAGTGACCTTTGGGGAAACAAAAACAAACAGGCATATTGGGTTTTTGCCTGATGTGCCCGAGTTTTATGGCTATATGAAACCGATGGAATACCTGGCGCTGTGCGGTGAAATTACCGGCTTGACGAAAAAGCAAACTCTTCTAAGGGGTGAAGAACTTCTTAGTCTTGTGGGGCTGGGAGGAGAAAAGCGCAAAATAAAGACCTTCTCCCGGGGGATGAAACAAAGGCTGGGGATAGCCCAAGCCTTGCTCAGCGAGCCGAAACTGCTGATTTGTGACGAGCCCACATCGGCTCTGGACCCTATCGGCAGAAAACAAATATTGGATATATTATCTGTGGTCAAGGATAGGACAACCGTTGTGTTCTCTACTCACATTCTCTCGGATGTCGAAAAAATATGTGACCATTTGGCGATACTGCATAACGGTGCTCTGGCTCTATGCGGGAAACTGAGTGATATCAAAAAGCAATATAGTCATCCCGGGTTTGTCATCGAGTTTGGAGATGAAAGAGATTTGGAGACATTTGTAGCCTCAAGCGGAATTGACAATCGTAATGTCAAACTGGCAAAAAACAAAAACATCCTAACCGTCACCATCATAAACGAGGTTGAAAACGGAGCTTTTATTTTGCGGGTTTTGGCTGAGCAAAACATCCTGCCTTTGAAACTTGTAAAGTTGGAGCCTTCTTTGGAAAATCTATTTACTGAGGTGGTCAAATGAAGGCATACAAAGCTTTTGTAAAAAAAGAAATTGTGGAAGGTATCAGAACCTACAAATCCTTTATAGTTTTGATAGTGTTTTTGCTCTTTGGGATTATGAATCCTTTGATAGCAAAGCTGACCCCCTATATCATGGAAAACTTAGTGCCTGAGGGGCTTGGTATTCCTGTCCTCGAACCTACTGCCTTTGACTCTTGGGCGCAGTTTTATAAAAACATTACTCAAATGGGGCTGTTGGTGACTATTGTTGTCTTTGGCGGTATATTGGCGACCGAGCTGTCCCGAGGCACTCTTATCAATGTGTTGTCAAAGGGATTGTCGCGCAAAACCGTTATACTGGCGAAGTACACCTCCATGGCGTTGACCTGGACTCTGTGCTATGGCGCCTCCTTTGGAGTGACTTGGGGTTATACAGTATATTTGTTCCCGACAGATCAAGTAAAAAACCTGGTGTTCTCTGTATTTTGTCTGTGGTTGTTTGGATTGTTCTTGTTGGCGTTGTTGATGTTGGCTTCCACGATATCAAACACAAACTATGGCAATCTTATCATGCTCGGCGTTGTGGTAGTGATATCAATGCTGCTCAATATGATTGGTTGGGTGCAAAAATACAACCCCATATCCTTAGCGGGAAAAAACATGGAGCTGGTCGTCGGTGAGATTGGCCCGAGGGATTTGTTCTTTGCGGTGGGGATTACTATGATTTTAACCGTATCGGCTTTGGCCTTGTCTGTTGCTTTGTTTAGAAAAAAACAGCTTTGAAATGCAAGATACTTGGAGCGGGGAAATGCCTGAGAGATATTACAAGAAAGCATATAGTCATGGCGACTTTTATAGGTCGCTGGTTTGGTCCTTTCGTAGCGCGAAGCATCTCAGACTAAATCGCAGAAAAAAGCTTGTGTCCCCACAGTTTAAAGAGCGGATAATGCTGGCGGTGACCGAGGTCAACGGCTGTTTTGCTTGCTCATATGCCCATACGAAATTTGCATTAGAGGAAGGGATGAGCCGGGAAGAGATAGATGCTATCCTGACCGGAGACCTCGCCGACTGTCCAAAAGAGGAGCTTGTGGGAATATTGTTTGCCCAATATTATACCGACAACAATTGGGTTGTATCCAAAGAATCCCTACAAAGACTGTTAGACGAATACGGTGAAGAAAAAGGGATGGTAATTCTGGCGACGACCCGGATGATTATTGTCGGCAATATTTATGGTATGGCTGTAAGCGGTATATGGGACCGACTCAAAGGCAGACATACGGGAAAAACCCGCTTGTGGTACGAAATTTCCATGCTGATCGCGGCTCCTCTATACTTCCCTGTTACTTTGGTACATGCGGTTATTAACAATATAAGAAAAAAACCTTTATTGCCTTTGGCGGATGAAGATTTTACATAAAGACCTAATTGAAAGGGGTGGAAACATGCCCTTGACTATCGTCCTGACGGACATAACAAAAATGGAAGTAGATGCCATAGTCAACGCCGCGAATACAGAGCTAAAACAAGGCGGCGGGGTATGTGGCGCGATTTTTAAGACTGCGGGAGCCGAGAAAATGCAGGCAGCTTGCGACAAACTGGCACCGATAAAAACCGGTGAGGCAGTGATTACCCCCGGGTTTGACCTGAAGGCGAAATATGTCATCCACACCGTCGGGCCCGTCTATGAGAAATATGAAAAAGAACAAAGCGAGAGTCTTCTGCGGGCTGCCTACACCAATTCACTCAAGATAGCGGTAGACAACAAAATCCAATCCATCGCCTTCCCCCTTATATCTTCCGGGATATACGGGTATCCAAAAGAAGAAGCCTTGCGGGTCGCCACCTCCTCTATTAAGGATTTTATAACCGATCATGACATCGATGTGGCTTTGATTGTATATGACAAAACCTCCTTTGTGGTCAGTCAGAAACTGCTGGGGGAAGTTAAGAATTATATTGACGAGCATTATGTAGAAAGTCGCAAAGTCAAGCGAACCGGGATTTTTGATAACAAGCGTAGGTCTTTGTTTGACGTTGGGAAAAAACAATCAAAAGTCGAAGAACTAATGCTGTCGGAATCGGAATTAGCAGCCCCTGCCGTGGCAGAGGAGTCTAAGATTAAAAGAACCGGTCTCCCCTCCTCCCTTGAGCACTTGGTTGGTAATCTTGACGAGCCCTTCTCCCGCACTTTGTTGCGACTTATCGATGCCAAGGGTAAAAATGATGTGGAGGTCTATAAGCGAGCCAATCTCGACCGCAAGTTGTTCTCAAAAATACGCAGTAACAAAAACTATATGCCCAGCAAACGCACTGCGATTGCCCTTGCCATTGCCCTGGAGCTGTCCCTTGCCGAAACTGATGACCTGTTGCAGCGCGCCGGGTTTGCCCTGTCCCACGCTGCGGTCTTTGATGTTATTGTGGAGTACTTTATCGCCAACAAAAAATACGATATCTTTGAGATAAACGAAGTGCTCTTTGAGTATGATCAGCCGCTGTTGGGAGGCTGAATCCCTTAATGGCAACCAATAACTCTTTGGCTGTCGATAGGCAAAATAACTTATGAAAAAGTGAGATTGTTATGCAAAAAAACAACCTGCCTCGCCCCGAGTTCCCAAACCCTCAGTTTGAAAGGAAAAACTGGATAAACCTAAACGGTAAATGGGGGTTTGAGTTTGACCACTCAAAATCCGGTATGCAGAGAAATCTGCTGCAAAAAGAAAGCTTTGACAGCGAGATAATTGTACCTTTTTCGTTTGAGAGTGAACTGTCCGGTATCGGTGACAAGGATTTTTGTGAATGTGTGTGGTACCAAAGAGAACTGGATATTCCTTCGGATTGGGATACGGACAAAGGCAGTGTTTTGTTCCATATAGGAGCATGTGATTATCTATCTGAAGTCTATGTAAACGGCGAGTATGTGGGGTTCCATCGAGGGGGCATGACCCATTTTTGTTTTGATATTACAAAGTACTTGTCAAAAGAAGGAAAAAACCGGGTTGTTGTTCGGGTGGAGGACAACCAACGCGGAGGTAAACAACCCGCCGGGAAACAGAGCAATAATTATAATTCCTTTGGTTGTTTTTATACTCGGACCACCGGGATATGGCAGACTGTTTGGCTGGAATATATCCCCTCGAAGAGCTATATAAAATCCTTTAAGATATATCCGGATGCCGTAAACGGAATTGCCACCATAAACTTCAAGTTTAGCGCACCTTTGAAGGACGGCAAGCTCGAAGTGGCGACCTATTATAAAGGGGAACTTGTTGCAAAAGACAAGCTGAACGCCGGAGAGGGAAACATAAGCCTGCAGATTAAAGTACCTGCCGGCAAACTCCGACTCTGGGACCTTGGTAAAGGAGAGCTATATGACCTGGTGATAAAATATGGTAAAGACGGGGATTTTGATACGGTATACAGCTACTTTGGGTTTAGAAATATTGCAATTGACGGATATAAGTTTCTTCTAAACGGCAAATCCGTGTTCCAGCGCCTGGTTCTCGACCAAGGGTTTTATCCCGACGGGACTTGGACCGCACCCACTGCCCGAGAGTTGGAGCAGGACATTGTTTTGTCCATGGATGCCGGATTTAACGGTGCGAGGTTGCATCAAAAGATTTTTGAGCCTTTGTTCCATTATTATGCCGACAAACACGGATATATCACCTGGGGTGAGCATGGTAACTGGGGTATGGATTATTCTGCCGAGAGTTATATGAACTTTGTGGGAGAATGGGTGGAAGCCATAGACCGAGATTTTAACCATCCTTCGATTATCGGTTGGTGCCCCCATAACGAAACCCATAGGGGGCAACGAAAAGAAGACTTAGCATATATATATCGGATAACCAAAACCCTCGACCCGACCCGGGTATGTATCGATACCTCGGGGTATGTCCATGTGGAGACGGATATATATGATGTGCACGACTATGACCAAAATCTCGAGACCTTTAGAGTTAGGTACCTGCCTTTGTTAAATGCGGACAACAAAGGTAAATTCTATGAAAACGACAGCAGCATGGGTCCGATTGAGCATCTACCTTACTTTGTAAGTGAGTTTGGCGGAACCTGGTGGAGCGAACAATCAGACAAAACCCAAAACCGCACGGTAAGCTGGGGTTATGGAAAAGCCCCCGATGATATAGAGGACTTCTATGCGAGGTTTGAAGGGCTTGTCACGACACTCCTGGAAAACAGTAGAATCTGTGGGTTTTGCTATACACAATTGACGGATGTTGAGCAGGAACAAAACGGAATATACTATTATGACCGGAGACAGAAGTTCGACAACGACCGCCTGCGCGCTATTTTGACCGGGAAAGCGGCAACTGAAGACTGAGAGCACAAACGCTGATTGATAAAAAATAGCCATCGCCAAGACAGAGGCGGTGGTTGTTTTTTACAGCAACAGCCACTGCTATAATAAATCAACTATCTTAATCAAGCAAAATTCACAGGGAAATTTGTCGCTTTGGAAACGACCTCTTGTGCCTTTGAAAGGTGTAGAATATAGACACTACAAAAACAGGAGGACTGAAGATTATGAAAAAAGACAGGACTGAACTCGTATTTATACTGGACAAGAGCGGGTCCATGAGCGGGCTGGAGAAGGATACCATAGGCGGTTATAACTCGCTGCTCGCAAAGCAAAAGGAACTGGAAGGAGAATGCAGGATTACAACTGTGTTGTTTGACAACAACTATGTGTTGCTCCATGACAGGATTGACCTGAAGGCCGTAAGTGAGATTACCGATAAGGAGTATAATGTCGGCGGGACCACCGCCTTATTGGATGCCATCGGGAAGACAATCAACAAAATCGACAATGCTCAAAAGCACACTGCCGACGAATATCGAGCCGACAAAGTGATGTTTGTGGTAATAACCGACGGGGAAGAAAACTCCAGCCGGGAATACTCGGTGGAAAAGGTAAAGGGTCTGATTGACACCATGAAGAAGGAACAAAGCTGGGAGTTTGTATTCCTTGGTGCTAATATCGATGCTGTACAGACCGCTGCGAATTTTGGGATTTCTGCCGATAATGCGGTAACCTATCTATCGGACAGGAAAGGAACGAAACTAAGCTACAGCGTTATGGCAAAGGCGGTGTCAAAGTTCCGAACCACGGGAGCTGTAGATAGGCAGTGCTTTAATGAGATACGAGAGGATACCCAAAGCAGAGGGGAAAGAAGCAAATAAAACCTACCTATCCCCTCTCCCTCCCCTGCGGTAAGGCTAACCTCGATGTGTTATTTATGACGAATAATGCCGGTGTAAGAACATTTGCAACATTAAAACAAAAAAACATTCTAAACAAAAGCATACACTTTTTGTTGTTTGTATGGTAGAATAATAAAAACAGAACTATCTCCGGACAGATTGAGGAGATAGTTTTGATATCTAATTGTATGTTTGAAAGGTAAAGATTTGCTGTATGACTCTTTTTTTCACCGCTTTGATAGTAGGGTACTCCGGTGCTATGATGCCGGGGCCGCTGCTTACATATAATATTGAGCAAAGCATTCGTTATGGATGGAAGCGGGGGCTGTTGGTTCCCCTCGGGCATATACTCATCGAGATGGCTCTTGTGTTGCTTATTGCCCTGGGGTTGGGCAACTTCTTGAACAACCCTGTGCCAAAGATAGTGCTGTTCTTACTGGGCGGAGTTATACTGCTTTGGTTCGGATTTGATATGATATGGAACGCCTTTGGACAAAAGGGGTTTGACCCGGATATAAACATTGAGTCCTGTGAAAAGTCGGGCACCGGTAAGGTGTTGGTAAAAAGCGGGATTATTTCTGTTTTGAATCCTTATTTCTTGATTTGGTGGGCGACCGTCGGTATGGGTTTTATCGTAAGCAGCGGAGGCATGGATATAAAAAACATAGGGGTTTTTTATATCGGGCACGCTATGGCGGATATCTCCTGGTACTTTCTGGTAGCGATTTTGTGTAACAAAATCAGGAGCTTCATCAACGGAATAGCTTATAGAATTATCATAGGTGCCCTGGGGGGATTGTTGGTGTTTTTTGCCTCCAGGTTTATTTATGACGGATTAAAACTGATAGTGGGGTTGTTATAAAGAAAAGGGAAAACAAAGTTTTTGTATCCTTGACAATTATAGTCTACACTGATATAATATTTTATAATATATAATCCATTCATAATGGACTAAGGAAGGAGATAATACCATGGCAAAACTAAGTGTTATTGAAGGAATAGGCGAAGTTTACGAGGGGAAGCTCAACGAAGCCGGAATCACCTCTATTGAGCAATATTTGGAGCTTTGTGCAACCAAAAAGGGACGCACAGAGGTTGCGGAAAAATCCGGAATTACCGAAAAGTTAATTCTTAAATGGGCAAACCACGCAGACCTTATGAGAATCAATGGTGTAGGTGCTGAGTATTCCGAGCTTTTGGAAGCTGCCGGGGTTGATACTGTTCCGGAGTTGGCGATGAGAAGAGCGGATAACCTGACCAAACAAATGGCAGAAGTCAACGAAGTGAAAAAACTCGTCAGAAGAGTTCCTGTTGAAAGCCAGGTTGCCGATTGGATAGAGCAAGCCAAGAATCTACCCAGAGTAATGCAATACTAATATTTAATTTTACTACCGAAAAGAGCAGCTTTATGAGTTGCTCTTTTTATTTGCTTTCACTGTTTTGAAATAAAAGCTGTGTTTACATAGTTGCCGTACTGTTATATAATAAAGCATGTGCATTTTAGCAGACATATGTAAAGGAAGAGGGACAATAATGGCTCTCAAAAAACAAAGGCATAAGGAGTGAAAAACATGGAGAGACAAGTTATAGAAAAAGTCACGGGTTATAGAACCCAGGACGGCGCCGGGGTAAGTCTGGTGCGGGTGTTGGGTAACAGGACTGCCGATGTGTTTGACCCTATATTGCTGTTGGATTCCTTTGATAGTATTAATCCCGATGAATATACTGCCGGCTTCCCTATGCATCCTCACAGAGGTATAGAAACTGTCAGTTATGTTTATAAAGGTAGTATGACCCACAGGGACAGCCTGGGTAACGAAGACACCATACAAGACGGCGAAGTCCAATGGATGACCGCCGGGTCCGGAATCCTGCACGAAGAGAAGTTGCCTGCATCTGACAGGATGCTGGGAGTGCAACTTTGGCTCAATCTGCCGGCGAAAGACAAAATGTGCCCACCTAAATATCACAGTATAAAAAACCATGAAATCCCCGAACTGGAATATGACTGGGGGCGCTTGAGGCTACTGGCCGGTGAGATTGACGGCACGAAGGGATATTCCGGCGAATATTTGCTGTTGGATTATTATGATTTGCACATATCTGCCGGGAAAACCGCTACTATAAAAACAAAGCGCAACAAATCTATACTGCTTTTTACCCTGCTGGGGGATGCTGTAGTAGGTCAGATAAAAGTACCCGAGAAAACAGCAGTGAAACTAAGTGAAGGTGAATTTGTCAAGATATCTGCAACGGATGAAAATGCTCAAGTTTTATTTGTAAGCTCCGAC
>CAZFVM010000048.1:0-9484 GCA_964522305.1 uncultured Oscillospiraceae bacterium | reverse complement strand
GAAAAAGGCTTAACCAAATTAGAGAAAATAGTTTCACCTTATTTCGATACGCTTGAAACAACAAATTCAGGAAATATGTTGGGTTATCTGTTTGGTAAAGGAAACTCTAAGAGGACCTTATTAATAGACGCCCATTTTGATCAAGTAGGGTTCATGGTATCAGAGGTTTTAAATAATGGATTTCTTAAAGTTATTAACCTTGGACTTATTGACCCGGGTATTCTTCCTGCAAGCACTGTAACTGTTCATGGCAAGAAGGATTTTAAGGGTGTCTTTACTTCAGTTCCTCCTCATTTGCAAAAGCTTGCGAGCACCGATAATTTAAGTTTAGACCACCTTTATATAGATGTGGGACAAAACAACAAAGAAGAATTATCCGACATAGCCGTGGGAGATGTTGTATCTTTTTCTTCCGAATTTAGAAGAATGAAAAACAATGTTGTCAGCGGCAGGTCTTTTGATAACAGATTGGGAATTACTGCTGTGCTTTCGGCAATAAAAAGCTTTAGTGATACTTTAAGTAATCTTGATATAATTGTTCTGTTCTCTTCTCAGGAAGAAACAACAAAACAAGGAATCAAGAGTCTAAAACCGGATTCAAAACTTGATTTTGTTTTGGTAGTTGACACAACCGTTGCTTATATTCCCGGGCTGAAGGAGCACAGAAAATCCGTATTGCTAAATCACGGTCCGAGTATTAGCTATTCTTCAAAGACAAACAGAGCTTTCACAAACAAAGTTATCGACCTATCAACCAAAGCCGATATACCGTTTCAAATCGTGGCAGAACCTAACAAAACAGATACCAATGCCGATTGGATAGAACGCACTTTACATGGGGTTCCGACTGCTTTGATTTCGATACCGATAAAGAACATGCACACACCAAACGAAATCGCTTCCCTTTTCGACTTAGAATCCACTACAAAGCTTCTGCGCGAGATAATAGTATCATTACAGGAGGGCTGAAATGCAATTAATCTTGGATAATTTAAAACGATATTGTCAATGCAATTCTCCTTCCGGGTTAGAGGATGAAATACGCGCTGTAATTATCAATGACTTAAATAAAGCAAAATGCGAGTTTTCTGTTGACAGTAAAGGCAACATTTTGGCATTCAAAAAAGGAAAACATAAAAGAAACAAAAAAGTTCTATTATCCGCCCATATGGATGAAGTTGGGTTTATGGTTACATATATCTCTAAAGATGGACTGATTCGTTTTGCGCCCGTAGGTGGAATGAATCCTTATATTGCTATAGGAAAAAGAGTTGTTTTCTGCAAAGGTAGTATTTATGGTACTATTTTGGCAAAACCAATTCACTTGCAACAACGCTCCGAGATTGGAAGACCATCCAAATTCGAGGATTTATATATAGACATCGGAAACGATTCGAAACCCCAAAGTGAAGATATACAAATAGGTGATTATTTTTGTTTTGACTCCGAATATTTTGAATTTGGCCAGGGTTATATCAAGTCAAAAGCCGTAGATGATAGATTCGGCTGCGCCATGCTTATGGATATTATAAACTCTTCACTTTTGTTTGACACCTATTTCGCCTTCACTACCTGTGAAGAAACAGGGCTGGACGGCGCTTGTATTATCGCAGAAAGTTTGAAACCTGATATTGTAATAGTTATAGAATCTACGACAGCTAACGATGTCGGCGCAACGCCACCGGAAGATAAAGCCTGTGTTTTGGGTAGCGGAGCTGTAGTTTCTCTTGCGGACGGCGGTACGGTCTTTGATGAATCGCTGATTGATTTGGTAGAGTCAGTTGCTAATAAGAACAATATAACAATTCAAGTGAAAAACGTTATTGCAGGCGGCAATGAAGCTCGGGCGTTTCAGTATCAAGTCGGCGCTAAGGTTTTGGCTATATCTGCACCAACCAGGTATATCCACTCCCCTTCTTGCGTTGTTTTTAAAGATGACTTATATAGTGTCAGCCAATTACTACATAGCATACTAAAGGAAGATTTTTAATATGATTTTACAATTGGAGAACTTAACTGATTTGTTTTGTGTATCGGGTCGCGAAGAACAAATTCGATTTTATATTTGCGAGCAGCTAAAACCGTTTTGTGACCGTGTATTTGTCGACAATATAGGGAATTTAATTGCAGTTAAAGAAGGTAAATCTTCTGACAAAAAAGTAATGATATCAACAAATCTTGATACCTACGGACTAATGGTAACCTCCATTGTAGAAAACGAAAAAGTTTTGGTTTCCGCAATAGGAGATTTTGACTTAGATTTACTTCGTGATTCGAAAGTAATCTTTGAAAACGGATTATCCGGTAGCGTTGTTATATCAGAAAATAAACCGGTTGAAAATATAAAAGAAATTTATGTTATACCTGAGAGTTTTGAAGGCATAAGAGTCGGGGAATTTTGCATGTTAAAACCCAAGCACTCGAAGTTAGATAACAAAAATTATCTTGTTACGAGACAGGGCAACAAAACTAATATTAGCGTTTTAATGAGTTTAATAAAAAGTATGGTAAAACCTTTATACGATACTTACTTTGTGTTTTCCTGCTACAGTATTATTAGCTCGATTGGCATCCACTTTGCTACCAAAAATATTGAGCCTGATTGTGCGTTAATCACCGATTATAGAGTTATAAAACCTATTGAGAAAAAAGACTTAAAAGAAACGGACATGAGTTTAAAACCAATTTTGCTTCATAAAGACGAATCTTTTATTGCCTCCAAATCAATAGTTGAACGAATAGTTAGTTTGTCGGAAGAAAGTGGGATTAACATCACCCATGAAGTTTTGGCGAAGGGTAAATCCGCCGGCTTTGTAGTTAAAAACGAAAACGGTGGTTGTTTGACAGGACATCTGACCCTTCCCTTATCAAAGTCCGGTGAAACCGACGAGATTCTCGATGTCGAAGTCTTGGAAAACTTTAAACAACTTTTAACCTTATTCATTGAATCGGAGTTTTTATTATGATAGAGAAACTAAATAATTTAGCTTTGCAGTGCGAAAAAGATTTAGTTGATGTATTTAATGATATTGATGAGATTTCTTTTTTTAATACTCAAAAAGTACTGAGTATATTCGCGGAAAACAGAGTATCCGATAGTCATTTTAATAGCACCAGTGGTTATGGATACAATGATATGGGGCGAGAAACAGCTGACAAAGTATTCTCAGAAATATTCGGATGCACCCACGGTTTTGTTCGACACAATATCATTTCCGGCACCCACGCACTGGCAATAGCGCTTTTCGGGTTACTTAGACCCCAAGAGACCCTGTATTCTGTCACCGGTGCCCCTTATGACACTCTCCATGATGTTATAGGCATTTCTGCCAAAAGTTGTAACACAGGCTCTTTAGCGGACTTTAGAGTGCTTTATAAGGAGTGTTCTCTGCAAAAAGGCTATCTTGATTTGAACCTTATAAAAGAGACTTTAGTTTCCGACCCTTCTATCGCCGTTGTATATGTTCAGCGATCGAGAGGGTATTCCTCCAGAAGAACTCTATCTGCCGGCGAGATTAATGAGCTGTATACCCTTGTAAAAAGTCATAGTGACGCCTATGTGGTAGTGGATAATTGTTATGGTGAATTTTGCGAAAAAGAAGAACCGAAAGCAGATTTGCTGGTCGGTTCTTTAATAAAAAACCCCGGCGGCGGAATAGCCGAAACCGGGGGATATTTGGTTGGCACAGAAAAAGCTGTAAAGCTAGCGTCATATCGCTTGACAGTACCCGTTATAGGAACAGAAGCAGGGGCAACACTGGGCCAAACAAAGAATATACTCAAAGGTCTGTTTTTTGCTCCTCATGTTACAGCGCAAGCACTAAAAACCTCAGTTTTTGCTTCTTGTTTATTTGAAAAATTAGGGTTCGACGTATCCCCTTCTGCCACTGAAAAAAGATATGATATAATCCAGACAATTAAGCTGGGAAACTCCGATTTGGTACTAAAGTTTTGTCAAGGTCTGCAAGGAGGGTCTCCCATCGATTCTTTTGTTACTCCAATTGGATGGGAAATGCCCGGATACAACGATGAGGTAGTAATGGCTGCGGGGGCTTTTACCCAGGGGTCTTCTATAGAACTCTCGGCTGATGCGCCGCTTAGATCTCCATATACAGTTTATCTGCAAGGGGGACTGACCTACGAAAGCGGAAAGTATGGAGTACTAAAAGCAGCTCGTGCAGTTTTGGAGGCTACCAAATAGGTTATTTTTGATAAAGCCTCTTGGTCTGATAAACAGGCTCACAGGTTAGGTTTATACCGAGTTTTCTTAATACCTTTAAATCAACCTCTGAGAGAATTACCGAAGAGTGCATTTCACAGCCCTTTAGGCCTTTTAGCTGAGACATTGCAAGCTTTGCGTTTTCATCGGTAACCGCACATATAGAAAGCGCTACCAGCAGTTCATCGGTGTGGAGTCTGGGGTTGCGGTTACCGAGGTGTTCTACCTTTAAATCCTGAATAGGTTCGATAACAGAGGGAGAAATAAGAGTAACATCATCAGCCAACCCTGCAAGTTCTTTTAGTGCGTTTAACAACATCGCCGAAGAAGCCCCGAGTAAAGGAGACGTTCTCCCGGTTATTATTTTACCGCAAGCTAATTGTATCGCTGCAGCCGGCGATCCTGTTTCCCGTGCCCTATTAATTGCAGGCTCTACTACCTTTCTGTCGGTAACTTTAATATCGCATTGCCTCATTAGCAGTTCAGTCTTATATATCTGGCTTTTCCCTGCAAGCCCTTGTCGTTCGGTGCAAAGAGCAGCGAAGTATCTTCTTATTATTTCGGCCTTAGATGCTTCCCTACAGGCTTCATCGTCGGTTATACAAAAACCCGCCATATTAACCCCCATATCTGTAGGAGATTTGTATGGAGACTTGCCGTAAATCTTCTGAAAGATTGCGTTTAATATTGGAAAAACCTCTACATCTCTATTATAATTAACAGCCATGGTGCCATAAGCCTCGAGATGGAAGGGATCAATCAAGTTTACATCCTCTAAGTCGGCGGTTGCAGCCTCATAAGCCATGTTTACAGGATGCTTCAACGGTAAATTCCATATAGGAAATGTTTCGAACTTTGCGTAACCTGCTTTTATTCCTCTGGTGTGTTCATGAAACAACTGGGAAAGACAGGTCGCCATCTTGCCGCTAGCAGGCCCCGGAGCGGTAACTATAATCAATGAACGACTTGTTTCTATGTATTCGTTCTTCCCATAACCGTCGTTACTTATAATATGCTGTATATCTTCGGGGTAATTATCGATTTTGTAATGTTTATAGGTTTTTATTCCCAGGATTTCTAAGCGCTTCAAGAAAAACACGGCAGAGGGTTGCTCAGCGAACTGAGTAAGAACAACACTCCCTACATATAACCCGCTCGACCTAAAAGCATCAATCAATCTTAGCACATCAAGATCATAGGTGATACCGATATCTCCTCTGATCTTATTTTTTTCGATATCTTTTGAGTTAATCACAATGACTATTTCTGCATCTTCTTTTAGCTCGTGAAGCATATTAATTTTGCCATCGGGTAAAAATCCGGGCAAAACACGAGCAGCATGGTAATCATCAAACAGCTTTCCACCAAACTCAAGGTATAACTTGCCGCCAAACTCAGAAATCCTTTTTTTAATATGCTGGCTTTGAAGCTTGACATATGTATCGCTGTCAAATCCTACTGGCATATTTGTAACCCTCCACATTTTATATACCTACACTTACTGTGTTTTTATCAAAATTATTCTTATTCTCAACTAATATTGGCTGTATCTTGCTTTTTACAAAAGTTTCTGTTTGATAAGAAGCTAGTCCAATGTAATCCTTAGGGTCAAGTAAAGTGACAACCTCGTCCACAGTCAACAAAAATCTGGAATCATCGGATATCTTATCTATTAAGGATAATCTTTCACCGTTTCTTCGTGCTATCTCAACCTCAATAGAATATTGACGTATTACCTCATGTAACTCCTGACGATTTGCGCCACGCTTAACCGATTCCATCAAAATATTCTCTGTCGCCATAAAAGGCAAATGTTCACTTAATCTGTTTTCGATTACTTTATCATAAACTGTTATGCCTGAGGTAATCTCGCCAACGAGATCAAGCACACCATCTATGGCTAAGAAAGCCTCTGTTAATGAAATTCTTCTGTTTGCAGAATCATCGAGAGAGCGTTCCATCCATTGAACCGAAGCGGTCATATCGGCGTTTTGAGAATTTACCAATACATATCGAGCCAGGGAGCAGGTTCTCTCGGAGAGGATTGGATTTCGCTTATACGCCATCGCCGTAGACCCTACTTGTCCTTTGCCAAAGGGCTCTTCCAACTCGCCGAAGCTTTGAAGTATCCTCATATCCTGGGCTAACTTATAAGAGCTTTGCGCCAACCCGGAAAGTACATTTTGTATCCTCATATCTTCTTTACGGGTATAAGTTTGACCCGAAACATCAAAGACACGGTCAAAACCAAACAGGTCAGCAATACGGTTTTCCAACTTAACCACATTTTGCACTTTTCCGTCAAATAGGTTCAAAAAAGAAGCTTGAGTTCCTGTAGCGCCTTTATTTCCAAGGAGTTTTAGACCCTTTGTTAAATACTCAAGATCGCAAAAATCTAGATAAAAATCAAAAAGCCATAACGAAGCACGCTTCCCTACAGTGGTAGGTTGCGCAGGCTGTAGATGGGTATATGAAAGTGTAGGTAAGTTCTTATATTTAAGTGCAAACGAAGAAAGATTGTTCAGAATAACCAACAGCTTTCCTTTGATAATCGATAATGCTTCTTTTGCTAAAATCATATCTGCATTATCTGTTACAAAACAGCTGGTCGCTCCCAAATGAATTATACCGGCCGCCTTTGGAGCTACTTCACCAAAAGCTCTAATGTGTGCCATAACATCGTGGCGAGTTGATAGTTCTATCTCCCTAACTCTATCAAAATCAATATTAGAAATATTGGATTCCAATTCATCTATCTGTTCTTGGGAAATAGGCAAACCTAATTCCATCTGCGCTTTTGCTAATGCAACCCAAAGCTTTCTCCAAACTTCATATCGGTTTTGGTCAGAGAAGACGCCCTGCATCTTTTTTGAGGAATATCTTCCAGAGAGCGGACTGATATATATGTTTCGCATCAATTACCTCCCGAAACTTTTATAAACAACAGTCAAAATTAGGAATAAATGGGATAAGAAAGGCAAAGACTTGCTACTTTTTCTCTTATAAAGGATTTTTTTTCTTCAAAATTAGTAATAGTAAGATAAATAAGCTCGGCAATTGTCTCCATATCCTTTTCAACAAACCCTCTTGAGGTAATCGCAGGTGTGCCAATTCTTATTCCGCTGGTGACAAAAGGGCTCTTTGGATCATTTGGAATGGTGTTCTTGTTAACCGTGATATTAACTTCATCCAATCTATGTTCCAACTCTTTACCGGTAATATCAAAAGAGGTTAAATCGAGTAACATTAAATGATTATCCGTGCCGTTAGAGACAATATTAACCCCTCTTTTGATAAGAGAATCTGCCAATGCTTTTGAGTTTGCAACAATTTGCCGCTGATAATCTTTAAATTCGTCGGTTAAAGCTTCGCCTAAGGCTACAGCTTTTGCAGCGATAATGTGCATCAATGGTCCGCCCTGGGTCCCGGGGAAAACTGCTTTGTCTATAAGCTGAGCGAACTCTTCTTTACATAGAATAAGACCACCTCTGGGACCTCTTAGTGTCTTATGGGTGGTGGTGGTTACCACATGAGCGTACTTTACAGGATTCTGGTGCAAACCTGCAGCTACCAAACCGGCGATGTGTGCCATATCCACCATTAGATATGCTCCTACTTCATCGGCTATTTCACGACACTTTTTGAAGTCAATGGCTCTCGCATATGCACTGGCGCCTGCGATTATCATTTTTGGTTTGTTTTCGATAGCCATTTTACGCATCTCATCATAGTCTATCATTTGGTCTGTATCGCTGACACCATAGCTAATTATGTTATAGTGCTTTCCGGAAATATTGACGGGAGAGCCGTGGGACAAATGTCCACCATGGGCAAGGTTCATTCCCATTACGGTGTCACCCGGATTCAAAAGTGCAAAAAATACAGCAAGATTGGCAGATGCTCCGCTGTGAGGCTGAACATTAGCATGCTCTGCTCCAAAAAGTTTCTTAGCTCTGTCTATAGCAATATTCTCCACTATATCTACATACTGACATCCACCATAATATCTTTTTCCCGGATAACCTTCAGCATATTTATTGGTCAAAATAGTACCGGCAGCCAAAAGTACGGGCTCAGATACAATGTTTTCGCTTGCAATAAGTTCAATATTGTCTCGCTGACGACTCAGCTCCGCTTCACAAGCTTCTGCTACTTCCTTGTCAAACATCATTAGTCTTTGAATCTCTTTCATATCGTCCTCCGTTATTTATCTTTAGAAAGTAATTGTCTTGCCATATGTACGCCCATCACAGACGCCATCATCAATCCCCTGGTCCAACCGGAGGAATCACCCAAGCAATGCAATCCCTCTATGCTAGTGTGCATTCTGGAATCCATTTTGACCCTGTTACTATAAAACTTTAGCTCCGGGGAATATAAAAGTGTTTCTCTGCTGGCAAATCCGGGTACCACTATATCCATGGCATGTATAAAGTTAATTATGTTAACCATTGCTCTGTACGGCATTGCTGCAGTTATATCCCCTGCTACTGCATCTATCAAAGTTGGTTTTACATTTGTAAAGTCCAGTTCCTTTTGCCAAGTTCTCTTGCCGTCTAATATATCGCCGAAACGTTGGACCAATATATTTCCGTCTCCCAACATATTAGTTAGCTCCCCAACCTTTTGCGCATACTCTATGGGTTTGTTAAAGGGAACGCTAAAATTGTGAGAAACCAAAATTGCTAAGTTAGTATTATCCGACTTCATTTCTTTATAAGAATGTCCGTTTACCACCGCTAAGTCATCATCGTAATTCTCTTGAGATACAAATCCGCCGGGGTTTTGGCAAAAAGTGCGCACTTTGTTTTTGAACGGTTGTGGATACCCGACAAGCTTAGACTCATATAGAATGTTATTGACATACTCCATTACTTCGTTTCTTACTTCAATTCTAACACCTATATCAACAGTTCCGGGTTCATGAAAAATATTATGCAAACAACATATTTTAGCAAGCCATTCGGCACCACGTCTTCCTGTAGCAATAACAATAGAGTCACCAAAAAGTTGCTCTTCCGGTCCATTTTTGCCTTTTTGTATATGAACTCCTTCGCACCTGTTTTCATTAATAATGATGTTGGTACATTCGGTGTTGAAATAAAGATCAACGCCGTTATCTTCTAAGAAATTTTGAATGGCCAGATATAAATCATAAGCTTTTTCGGTGCCAAGATGCCTAAGCGGACAGTCCACCAGTTTGAGACCTGCTTTTATTGCCAAAGAGCGAATGTTCCTTATTTCATCAGGATTTCCAAGCCCTTC
>CAZFVM010000047.1:0-9533 GCA_964522305.1 uncultured Oscillospiraceae bacterium | reverse complement strand
CTAATCCTAACAACTTTGTCGGTACTGGCACTATATTATTTTAAGGCTTTCCGCAACACCTACGGATTCAGCCTTCGCAAAAAACGAAAGGAGTAACCAAAAATGCTTATAAAAAAATGTTCTCGCTGCAAAGTAAGAGTTGCAGTTATATATGTAACCAAGAGCGAACACGGCAAAACCCTCAGTGACGGTTATTGCCTTAAATGTGCAAAAGAATTGGGCATAAAGCCTATTGAAGATATAATAAACAAAATGGGTCTGTCGGAGGAAGAGTTCGATGCTATGACCGACGAGATAACCGAGCTTTTGCCTCGGTTTGACGGCGGGGAGGATTCCGACGAAGGCAGAGCTCCCGCCATGGATCTCAACGCCATGCTTTCGGATACCCCGGAGGGGATGCCTCATCCGGCAAAAGGCCCTCAGTTCCGTCAGGGGGACAAGAAAGACCCAAAAAAGCAAAAGCGAAAGTTTCTAGACCAATTCTGTATAAACTTAACCACCCTTGCAGCCGAAGGTGAATTGGACAAAATAGTAGGCAGAGAGCCCGAGTTGGAGCGGGTGGTACAGATCCTTACCCGCCGCCAAAAGAACAACCCCTGTCTCATAGGTGAACCCGGGGTGGGCAAAACCGCCGTTGCAGAAGCGTTAGCGCAAAAGATAGTCTCAAAGGATGTCCCCTACAAGCTCCTTGACAAAGAAGTAATGTTGGTGGATATGACTGCGGTAGTGGCTGGCACCCAGTTTCGCGGGCAGTTCGAGAACCGCATGAAGGGCTTGATCGAAGACGCCAAGAAAAGCGGCAATGTCATCCTGGTAATCGACGAAGTTCATTCCATCGTCGGAGCAGGCAGTGCCGAGGGCGGGATGAATGCCGCCAATATCCTAAAGCCTGCTCTAAGCAGAGGAGAGATACAGCTTATAGGTGCCACCACTTTGGTGGAATACCGCAAGCACATAGAGAAAGATGCCGCCCTGGAGCGTAGGTTCCAGCCGGTCATGATAAACGAACCTTCGGTAGAGGACAGCGTGCAAATCCTTTTGGGTATAAAGGGATATTACGAGCAATATCATGGAATAACCATCCCGGACTATATATGCAGACAGATGGTTGTTTTGTCCGAGCGATACATTACCGACAGGTTTTTACCGGACAAGGCCATCGACCTGATGGACGAAGCCTGTGCCCATATGGCGATGCATTCCGAGTTAATAAACGATATTAATCGTCTTACCGACGAGATTAAGGCTTTGGAAGAAAGAAAAACCGAGCTGGAAAACGTAGCCCAGCCTTCCGAAGAGGACTATCAAGCGATAGCCGACCTAAAGACCAAGCTTTTGCAAAAAAACGAAAAGTTCGACGAGCTTTCCCTTCAGCGGGATACCCTTCAGTTGACCGAAGAGCACTTGGCGAAGGTAATCGAGGTCTGGACAGGGATTCCTGCCAGCAACATCACAGAAAACGAGTTTTCTAAGATTGACAACTTAGAGGTTGCGATAAAGAAACGGATTATCGGCCAGGACGAAGCTATCTCCAAGGTGGCAAAGGCTATCAAGCGCAGCCGAGCGGGTATCTCCTACAAGAGAAAGCCGGTTTCCTTTATCTTTGCCGGTACCACCGGTGTGGGCAAGACCGAGCTGGTGAAGGTGTTGTCCCAATACCTCTTCGACTCCCCCGAATCCATGATTAGGCTGGATATGAGTGAGTTTATGGAGAAGCATTCTGTATCCAGGATTATCGGGTCTCCCCCGGGATATATAGGTTATGACGATGCGGGACAGCTTACCGAAAAAGTCCGCAGGAAGCCTTATTCCGTAATTTTGTTCGACGAGATAGAAAAGGCACATCCCGATGTGCTAAATATACTACTCCAGATTTTGGACGACGGCAGAATAACCGACTCCCACGGCAAGGAAGTTAACTTCGAGAACGCGGTCATCATTATGACCACCAACGCAGGAGCCAGAGATTCCGCAGCCGCAGGGTTTACCGCTACCCAACAGACTTCCGATACCGACAGGATTCATAAAGCCCTCGAGGCGTTCCTTCGTCCGGAGTTTATCAACAGGGTAGACGAGATAGTGGTCTTCAACCGCCTTACCAAGGATAACTTCTCCCATATCTGCCACATAATGTTGGGGGATTTGAGCGGAGTATTAGAAGAGCGGGGTATAGCTTTCAAGTATGACGACAAGACCGTAGAGTATCTGGTAGAAAAGGGATTCTCGGAGAAGTTCGGCGCCAGAAACCTTAGACGGTTAATCCAAACAGATATAGAAGACCCGCTGGCATCCATAATTATCGAGCATTTCAAGACCCCGATTACCCTGGTTGATGTTACGAAACAAGACAACCAACTCAAGATCAACTATAAATAACCCGTCTGTAGAGGTGATACATTGTCCCGACTTACACCAAAAGACAGGACAAAACTCGGGTCGCCCTCGCGACCCGAACAATATTCTCCCCGTCACAAGGACAAGTCTTTTAGCGAAAAAATCAAAACAATCGTACAAAACGAATCCGTGACAGGGGAGTTTTTTCCCGCCGCCATGCAACCCTATGCGGTGGCGGAATATTTGCGTTCTAATTTGATTTCCGGGCTTAATCAAAATCAAGTCAAAAAACGCCGATCTAAATTCGGGGCAAACAACCTAAAACAAGAATACCGCCTTTCCTTCTCCCAAAGTATGAAAAAACAAATTTTGGGCTTGACGGCGGTTTTACTTATTTTGGGTTGTCTTATTATCTATGCCTTTGACCGCCAACCTATCTATCTGCTGACCGCAGGATTGATTTTTGTTATTATCCTGTTCAATTCCCTTCTGGAATCCAAGGCTACCGGCGCTTTTAACATACCAAAAGAATATACGACCATGAGCGCCACTGTTACTCGGGAGTCGGTCACCGACTCTGTTGACAGCCGACGGTTGGTCCCCGGGGATATTATCTATCTCAAAGAAGGCATGGTGGTCCCCTGCGATGCCCGACTTATTGAGGATAAAGTTATAGCGGTATTGGAAACCCCCTTTACCGGCAGCCCCACAGCGGTTTTGAAAGACTCTTTGTTTCTGGCAGAAGAAGGGGAAGAGGCGTTGATATGGCCCAACATGCTTTATGCCGGCTCTATTGTAACCGGCGGAGAAGCCACTGCCATTGTCTGCTATACCGGAGAGGACACCCTCATCAGACGCCTAAACGAAAGCAATAAAGAGCGCCTTCCGGGACTACTTAAATATATTAAGAGTTTTTGCGGGTATGTGTCGGTACTTGCCGTGACTTTTACCTTTATATTGTTGTTCTCCGGGATAGTCGCAGGCAGAGACCTGTACGAGATTTTCCCCGTTGCGCTGGCTACGGGAGCCCTTTCTTTGTGTGAAAGCATCACCGCTTTGACGGCGGCAGCCTTCGGGTTTGGCTCAAAGTCCATGATAAACAAAGGTGCGGTGGTAAAAAACCCCAATTGTATCCCTACCCTATGCAGGACAGACAGTATAATGGCGACTAAGAGCATCGCCTTCCCACCCCGAGTGATGAATTTGACCGGGGTATATGTCGAAACCTCCTTTCAGTCGGCAGACAAAAAATTATCCGACCGAGCAAGAGAGCTTCTTTATCTCTCTTTGGCTTGCTCCGATCTAAAAATAGTCAAAAACCAAAAGAGAAAACAAAGCACTGCCGGGTATGAAGGAGAACTGTACGATATGGCGTTGGCGGAATATCTCTCGGAAAAGGGCTATAATGTCGCCGACAAAGTGGAAGAATATGTGAAGATTCAGACCGACCGCACTCTTTCGGGACAAGTGAACCGAGTATTGGTTTTATATAAAGGCCGCAACCTAGTAATCCTAAAGGGCTCCCCCGAGTCGGTGTTGTCCCGTTGTTCCGGGTATGAGCTCAACGGCACCGGTTATAAACTTAGCCCCGTAACGAAAAAGCGGATTTTGTCTGCAATCCAAGAACAAGCCCACAAGAGCAGTTATATAATCGCAATAGCCGCCGGGGAGACCATGGCGGACAACCTCAGGGATATTACAGCCGAGCGCAGACTGATGTTCAAAGGATTTATCTCCCTTTTCGCTTCTCTGGATGTCAACATTTCCTCCTCGGTATACAGGCTCAACCAAGCGGGTATAGAGACAGTGGTCTCCTGTTATGACAGTTATTACACCGCTTACAACACGGCAAAAAACGCGGGTATAATCTCCGGAGAAGATCAGGTAATCACCGCCGAGGGTATGAGAGCCTGCGACCCGGGGTTGTTTATAGCCGACTGTCCCAACTACAAGCTGTTTTTGAACTTAGAGGACAGGGAGTGGCGGGAGGTGCTGAGTTATCGCAAAGAGGACAAAAAGACAGTGGGAGTAACCGCCGAGACCACCCAAGACCTGCAACTGATGAAGCAGGGGGACATATCCTTTGTCCCGGACCATGCACCGGACACATTAAAGCAATCGGCAGATATCCTGGTGTTGCGGGGCGGGCTGGACACCCTAACCGAAAGCATAAAAACCGCAAGACAGATTTTCACCCGGGTCCACGGGGTGGCGGAATACCTGACAGTGGGGTTAATGACTGTATTTTTGTCCTCGTTACTGGCTCTCTTGTTCGGCATGGAGCTACCCTTCAGACTCCAAGAGATTTTCTTCGGCGGCATAATATTCAACCTTCTGTTTGCTTTTAGCCTCGCCATGTTACCCCAGAGCCGAAAGCTCCTCTTAGAACAACTCCCCCATTACAAACCGGGACCGACTTTTGCCGATTTTGTCAAGCCCTTGGTTTATTCCCTCGGTGTCACTTTGTGTGTGTTGTTGATCTTCGTCGTGACCGGCGCATCTCGGGGAGCGTTATTAGTAGGTTTTACCTTCCTTTTGTTTCTATATGCTTTATCAGATATAACTCGAGGGTCGGTGTTTTTAAAAAAATCGGTGTTCAATCCATTGCTAACACTGTTTTTCTTCCTTTCCTTGGGGATAATGGGCGGATTGTTTTATTTTAGCCCCCTCTCTTCCTTCTTTGGATATGACAACACCGATATCTACAAAGTCGGAATAGCCCTGGGAATATCGGCGGTTTATTATTTAATCCTGCATATAACTAAGTTGTTTATAAAAACAAAGCAAAATCCCGCAACAAAAGCAAAAGAAATCTTTGACAAAGTCAAAAATAAAATATAAAATGATAAAGAGGTTTTTATGAAACAAAAAATCACAAAGGACTGTCTAATAGGAGACATATTGAGCCGGGATGTCTCCCTGGCGAAATACTTCTTTGAGATGGGGATGCATTGCTTGGGCTGTCCGGCATCCCGAGCAGAAACAGTAGAACAAGCTTGCCTTGTTCACGGAGTAAACTGCGACGACCTGTTAGAGACATTAAACAAAGCATATAATCTCGACAACACAGAGGAGTAGAACATGATTTACACAGCGATTTATGCACACAGGGGGGCTTCTGCCTATGCCCCCGAGAACACATTACCCGCCTTTTTGTTGGCGGCACGATTGGGCAGCGATGGAATAGAGTTGGATGTTCACATCACCAAGGACGACAAAGTAGTAGTCTGTCACGACCACACCATCGACCGAACCAGCAACGGGACCGGCAGCATCGAAGACCTGACCTTAGAGCAGCTCCGAGAATTTGACTTCGGGTACACGGCAGTGTTCGGTCAAAGGTTCGCAGGGACTAAGATCTCTACTTTAGGCGAAGTCTTTGACGCAGTCTATGACTCGGGAATGATAGTAAACGTAGAGTTAAAGCATCGCTCTTCCCACCCGGCAGGTGTAGCTTTGGTCTTGGAAGAGACGGCAAAACACAATATGACCGACAGGGTCATCTATTCCTCCTTCGCCCACGGCGGATTGGCAGAGGCAACCCGCTTAGACCCCGCCAATGTGGTTGCACCCTTATACGGGGAGTTGGAGAACCCCTATGAGTCCTCCTTAGCCTATGGGGCGAGGGCACTTCACCCCGCCTATCCCGAAGCGTTGAAGCCCGACTACATCAAGGACGCTCATGCCAATGGACTGAGGGTGCACCCCTGGACTATCAACAACCCCGAAGTCATGCAGCAACTCATCGTACTCGGAGCGGATGCTTTGATAACCGACTACCCCGATGTGGCAAAGGTATTGCGGGACAAGCATCTCAAGACTTTTGTGTAATAGGTTTATATAACCGAAAATAATAAAGGAGTAATCTCAATGGGCAAAACAAAAAGTTTCTTTGCAGAATTCAAGGAGTTTATTTCCAAGGGTAATATTCTTGACCTGGCAATCGGTGTTATCATCGGCGGAGCCTTCGGCAAAATCGTATCTTCCTTGGTCGGAGACATCTTGATGCCTGTAATTGGTCTGTTGTTCGGAGGTGTAAACTTCACCGAGCTTAAGGTTCTTCTTAAAGACGCGGTTCCGGCAGCTGACGGAGTCGAAGAAGTTGCGGCAAGCTATCTGAACTATGGTATGTTTATCCAGAACATCATCGACTTCTTGATTATCGGATTCTGTATGTTCTTGGTAGTCAAAGGCGTCATGAAGCTGCAAGCCATGTCAAAGAAGGAAGAAGAAGTCGAAGAAGAGCCTGCACCTGCAGAGCCTACCAACGAAGAGCTCATGCTTGAGACCCTCAGCGAAATCAGAGACTTAATGAAGAAGGATAACTAATCCATCCATGACTGAGTATTATATCGGTATTGACGGAGGCGGTTCAAAAACCGCCTTTGTCATATCAGACAACTCTTCTTCGAGTATGTCCCATGTCACCTTGGGGCGTTCAAACCCCAACGATATCGGGATTAAAGCAACCATCGCCTTAGTTATACAGGGTGTTACAGCATTATGCGACCAAGCGAGAATATCCACCTCACAGGTAACAGCTTTGTTCGGGGGGCTATCCGGGGTTACTGCCTCGGACTTTATAGACCGAATAAAAAACGCGGTCAGCGAGTTTTTACCCAACGCGAATATCGAAATCAGCCATGACGGCATGAATATTTTGTATGCCGCGTTCCCGAGCGCTTCGGGAGTGGCAGTAATCTGCGGCACCGGCACCTCCTGCTTTGTAAAGACACCCCAGGCAATCCACAGGATAGGAGGTTACGGGCTTTTTGACCTTCTGGGCGGAGGCTATGAGATAGGCAGGGCTGCCATAGCTCATGGGTTGCGCACCTTAGACGGCAGAGACCGCGAGGGGTTTTTGTCAAGGGCAGTAAAGGACAAAGCCGGTGTTTGCTTAATCCAAGGGTTGGGAGAGCTTATCGCCTCCGGGAGAAACCATATCGCCTCCTTTGCTCCTTTGGTCTATGACGCCTATTATAAGGAGGACCCCTACGCCATATCCATATTGCAGGACCACACCGCCTATATCGGAGAACTTATCAATACCTCGTCTAGATATTTTGAAGGAGAATTTGAAGTCTCTATAGCCGGGAGCGTGGGCAAAGACCCCCTGACCCTGCAGCTGCTAAAAGACTATATAAAAGTCCCGGCGATAATCAAACCCTTAATAGAAGAGCCCATTATCGGTGCACTAAATTATGCAAAGACCCTACCAAAAATCGAAAACAATAAATAACTATATAGAAATATTTTTTATCTTATCCCCAATATAGAAAGGACATAAGTTATGGAAGACAACAACCAATTACATGCGCTGAGGCATACCGCTTCTCATATATTGGCACACAGTGTAAAGCGTCTGTTCCCCGAGGTGAAGCTGGCAATCGGACCTGCCATCGAAAACGGGTTTTATTATGACTTTGACTCGGAAGTGAACTTCACCCCGGAAATACTGGACAAAATAGAAGCCGAAATGAAAAAAATCATAAAGGAAAACCTGAAGTTAGAGCGGTTTGTCCTGCCCTACGACGAGGCTTTGGAGTTTGTCAAGGATGAGCCCTATAAGGTCGAGCTGATAAAGGCTCTGCCCGAGGGTGAGGAGATTTCTTTTTATCGTCAAGGGGATTTTGTAGACCTATGCGCCGGACCCCATGTGGGTTATACAAAGAAAGTCAAGGCTTTTAAATTACTCAACGCAACCGGTGCATACTGGAAAGGCGACTCTGCCAACAAGATGCTCCAGCGCATCTACGGAACCGCCTTTGAGACCAAGGAAGAGTTAGCCGACCACCTGCATGCTCTGGAAGAAGCAAAGAAGCGGGACCACAACAAAATAGGCAGGCAGTTGGGGTTTTTCACCACCGCCGATATAATAGGTCAGGGGCTCCCTATCTTGCTACCCAAAGGTACAACCCTGTTCAAGACCCTCCAACGCTTTGTCGAGGACGAAGAAGAGCGTCGCGGATACCAACAAACAATGACCCCCCTCATGGCAAAGCGGGAGTTGTATAAGATAAGCGGACATTGGGACCATTACAGAGACGGCATGTTTATTATCGGAGACCCCGCGCAGTTCGACAACCCGGAGACCGAGATTCTGGCGCTCAGACCCATGACCTGCCCCTTCCAGTTTCAGGCGTATCTCACGGAGTTGCGCTCGTATCGTGACCTGCCGCTGAGATACAACGAAACCTCTACCCTGTTCCGTAACGAAGCCTCCGGTGAGATGCACGGCCTTATCCGCATCCGCCAGTTCACCCTTTCCGAAGGGCATATCATCTGCACCCCGGAGCATCTCTCCGAGGAGTTTGCCGGAGCCTTGGACCTCGCCCAATATGTGCTGAAGGCTATCGGGCTGGAAGAGGATATCACCTATAGATTCTCTAAGTGGGACGAAAACGACAAGGATAAATACATAGGTGCCGCCGAGGACTGGAACATGGTCCAAAACTCAATGAGAGATATATTAGACGAACTCAAAGTGGATTACAAAGAAGCAGACGGCGAAGCCGCTTTCTATGGCCCCAAGCTGGACTTGCAGATAAAGAACGTCCACGGCAAAGAAGATACTTTGATAACCATCCAAATCGACTTCCAGTTGGCAGAACGCTTTGGGATGGAATATGTGGATAAAGACGACACCCGCAAGCATCCTCTTATCATCCACAGAAGCTCTATCGGGTGTTACGAACGGACTATGGCTTTGCTTTTGGAGAAGTATGCCGGAGCGCTGCCCACCTGGTTATCACCGGAGCAGGTGCGGATAATACCCATCTCCGAGTCCCAGCGGGAATACGCCGCCGAGGTTTTGAGCTCTCTGAAAGAGTCAAATATTCGGGCAACGGTAGACAACCGCAACGAAAAATTAGGCTATAAGATAAGAGAAGCCCAGCTGGAAAAACTCCCCTATATGCTTATCGTCGGAGACAAAGAAAAAGAAAACAAAACCCTCGGGGTCAGAAGCCGCAAAGCAGGAGACCTGGGAGAACAGAGCACGGCTGAATTTATCTCCCTTATCAAAGAAGAGATAGACTCCAAGGTTACAAGTTAATCTACTTTTCTCTAAGCGTTACAGCCATACAGGGTTGTAACAAACATATCAAAGATATTATTATCTAAAAGCAAGGAAAGACTGCAAAACACCACTGAAAAAGAGCATAGTGAGATAGTCCCATAACAAAACACAAAACAAATCT
>CAZFVM010000046.1:0-9829 GCA_964522305.1 uncultured Oscillospiraceae bacterium | reverse complement strand
TTGAAGAAGCTGCATATGTAGATGGTGCAGGCGTAATAAAGACATTTATAAGAATTATATTACCCATGTCAGTACCTATGTTGGTAACGATTTTTATGTTTGCTTTTGCCTGGCAATGGTCTGATACTTTCTATACCGGACTATTCTTTGTTGACAAAACCAAGAATTTGTTGTTGCCCAATATCGTCTCGATACCTTCTTCCCTTGACACCCAGTACTCTGCTCAAGTTACCTATGAGGCAGCTATTAGAAACACTTGTGGTTTGTTAATTCTTTTGCCTCTGGTAGTTATATACTTGTTTGCTCAGCGTACTCTTATAGAGGGTGTTGAAAGAAGCGGAATTACCGGTTAGTTTTTTATAAATAACCGAAGTAAAAACAAAAACCCATTAAAGATTATACAAAAAGAAACACGCTTAAAACTGACCTTTTAGTCCGGTTAAGCGTGTTTTTTGTTTTGCTATTCTTTTAAGAGCGGCACTGCACGATACATTAACAAGTTATGTTTGGATACAAAGGAAAAGATTAAATTAATTGATTGACAGCGCCCCTATATAGAGCAATTTTTTCATCGCAATCTTTCTCGCTTGGACCCGAAACCAGAATATAGATTTTTATTTTTGGCTCAGTCCCGGAGGGTCTAACGATTATTCTGCTCTTGTCTTCTAACTCATAAATAATCATGTCAGAAGACGGAAGCGAAAGCATAGAAATGGATTTATCTTCCAATCCGATCCTTTGGCCTGAGTTATAATCGCTGACGTATTTTATAGCGGCACCTCCAATATTAGATGGAGGTGAAGTGCGAATCGACTGCATTTTTTCTTTCATTAAAGACATCGGGTCAATTCCTGTTATCGCTGTGCTCAAAACCAGTTCTTTAAAATAACCGAACTCACTGTAAAGGGATTGCAATGCTTCATAAATAGTCAAGCCTTTGCTTTTGTAGTAAGATGCTGCTTCTACCATTAACATTGCTGCGGCTATAGCATCTTTATCCCTTGCATAACTTCCGCTAAGATAGCCATGACTTTCTTCATAACCAAAAACAAAAGCATGAGTTCCTTCTTCTTCGAATTCCTTGATTTTTTCACCTATATATTTGAACCCGGGTAATACTTCCATATGAGATACATTATACTTGTCACAGATGGAATCAAACAAATCAGCAGAAACAATACTCTTTATCGCACAGGCATTCGAAGGAAGTATGTCTTTTTCCTTGCGGCCTTTTATTATATAATCAATTAATAAAGAGCCTATTTGATTACCTGTCAGTGTTATATAGTTGTCGTCAGTGTCTCTTACAGTTACGCCTAACCTATCGCCGTCAGGATCAGTGGCCAATATCATATCCGACTTTTTTTTGATTCGCTCAAGCAATTTTAATGCAAGTTCGAAGCAGCCGTCATCTTCCGGGTTTGGCGAGTCAACAGTAGGGAAGTCACCGTCAGGAATCATCTGTTCTGCCACTGTATATAGATTACTCACACCTGTCCTTTTCAGAATTTCAGGGACAAGCTTATAGCCTGTTCCATGAATGGGCGTAAACACTACGTTTAGACTATCACCATGTTCTTTAATTAACTCCGGACAAATTTGACAATCTAAGACTGCATTAATGTAAGCTTCGTCAGTTTGCTTACCAATAATCTCGATAATACCGGTTGTTAAAGATTCCTCATAATCTGCAATAACAACATCCTCAAAAATATCAAGATTGTTTATTGTATCTAAAATTTCGGTTGCATGTTCCGGTGAAAGTTGAGCTCCATCCTCCCAATATACTTTGTACCCGTTGTATTCTTTTGGGTTATGCGAAGCTGTAATGTTTATTCCGGCAATACAATTATGGTGCCTTATCGCAAAAGAAAGCTCAGGAGTCGGTCTCAAGGAATCAAACAAATAAGCTTTTACACTGTTGCCGGCGAGCACGCAAGCGGCCGTTTTGGCAAAAAGAGGAGAGTTATTACGGGAATCAAATGCGATAGCTACACCTCGATCATTAGCATTGTTATCAACAATTAGTTTGGCAAGACCGGCTGTCGTATGTGCTACAGTATATATATTCATCTTAGCAATACCTGCTGACATGGTACTTCTAAGTCCTGCCGTTCCAAATTGCATTGGTGTCAAGAATTTTTCTTTTATAGCTAACTCATCCATTGATATTGATAAAAGCTCTTCTTTTGTAGCGCTATCTACTTTTTCGCTATTTAACCATTTGTTATATCTGTCATATATAACCTTTTCCAATTTCATTTGTTTTCCTTTCTAAAACTATATATTTATCAACAACAATATTATATCATTTTTTCAATTTTTGTAAATGATAACAACAAAATATAAGATTAATGTTGGTTCACACAAAGTTTACATATCATATTGCTCCATACTATTGCATGACTAAGGTTCTTGTGATACTATTGATACCGCTTGGTGTGCGATGAATCGGGAGATTGCTGCGGTATCGCAGGTAACTTTCGGGGAGTATGTCCGACAATCGGGCGAAGCAAAGAGCATTTTTTATAGGGCAAGGATGAAACGCCCGGAACAGTGTTCGAGCGTGCCGCCACAACATGAATATTTTTTTAGGAGGCAAAACACATGGCAAAAAAGAATAGGATCAGAATTAGGTTAAAGTCCTATGATCACACACTTATCGATCAGGCTGCTGAGAAAATTGTCGAAACAGCTAAGAGGAACGGAGCATCTGTTTCCGGACCGATTCCACTACCTACCGAGAAAGAAATCGTTACGGTTTTGAGAGCTGTTCACAAGTATAAAGATGCGAGAGAGCAGTTCGAATATAGGACACACAAGCGTCTTATCGATATTCTAAAACCATCAAAAGCGGTTGTCGATTCATTAATGAATATTGATTTACCTGCAGGCGTTGATTTTAAGGTAGAGCTATAGGCTATATATTATAGGTAATGTTAGTCAGCGTGATTAACCAATAACCGGGAGGATATTATGAAAAAAGGTATTATAGGAAAAAAGCTGGGCATGACACAATTGTTTGACGAAAAGGGTAATATCATACCCGTTACAGTTATTAATGCCGGGCCTTGCGTGGTTGTACAAAAGAAGACAAAAGACAAAGACGGATACGATGCAGTTCAACTTGGTTTTCTCGATATAAAAGAAAAGAAGGTCACCAAGCCTGTTAAAGGACATTTTTTGAAATCTAAGATTCCGTTTAAGAAGTATCTCAAGGAGTTTAGATTAAATGACATATCAGACCTTAATGTTGGAGATACAATTACTGCCGATACATTTGAAGTAGGCGAAGGTGTTGATGTAACCGGTGTTTCAAAAGGACACGGTTATTCCGGAGTTATAAAGAGGTGGAATCAGCATCGCAACCGGATGAGCCACGGTGCGGGTCCGGTCCATAGGCACATGGGATCCACAGGTGCAGCAAGTGATCCTTCCAAAGTGTTCAAGAACACAAAGATGCCCGGACAGTTTGGTAATGTTAAGGTTACCGTACAAAACCTAAAGATAGTTAAAATTGATGCGGATAAAAACTTGATAGCGGTAAAAGGAGCAGTTCCCGGTTCCAGAGGAACAATCGTTTACCTCCGCGACACAGTAAAATAAGCTAAGAGAGGAACAAATTATGCCTAAGATAGATGTATATAATATGGAAGGACAGGTTAGTGGAGAGATTCTTCTTTCGGACAAAGTTTTTGCTGCCGAGATAAACGAACCTGTTTTGCATACAGTTGTAAAGGCCTACCTTGCAAATCAACGACAGGGTACCCAGTCCGCTCTTACCAGAGGTGAAGTTTCCGGCGGAGGAAAGAAGCCTTGGAGGCAAAAAGGAACCGGTAGAGCTAGACACGGCTCTATTCGCTCTCCTCAATGGACACATGGTGGAGTTGTTTTTGCTCCTAAGCCCAGAAGTTATAGGGTTTCTGTCAACAAAAAAGTCAAAAGAATTGCAATGCTATCCGCTTTATCAGCTAAGTTTGCAGCAAATGAAATGAAAGTTGTTGACAATATTTCCCTTACTGATTATAGCACTAAGTCAATAGTCGCTATGTTAAAAGCATTAAACATCGAAGGTAAAGCATTAATTGTTTTGCCCGAATCTGACAGAGTTGTCGTAAAATCGGCTGCAAACATCCCGGGTGTAAAGACAGCCCCTGCCAACTCCTTGAATGTTTATGATATTTTGAACCATACAACCTGCGTTTTTGCCAGGTCTGCGATTGAAAAAATCGAGGAGGTATATGCATAATGAAATCACCATATGACATTATTTTGAAACCTGTAATATCTGAAGCCTCCACTATGAATATGCATCAAAGGAAATATACTTTTAAAGTTGCTCCGGATGCCAATAAGATCGAAATAAAAAAAGCTGTAGAGGAAATTTTCAGAGTTAAAGTTATGAAAGTCACTACCATAAATGTAAAAGGCAAGCCTAAGCGTTTGGGCTACCATGTCGGCAGAACGAGTTCTTGGAAGAAAGCTATCGTAAAACTGACAGAAGACTCAAGGACTATAGAGTTCTTCGACAGCCTTATGTAAATTAGAAAGGGGAGATATAATGTCGCTAAAAACATATAAACCTACAACTCCCTCAAGAAGGAATATGACTTCTCCTTCTTTTGAAGAGATAACAAAGAAAACGCCGGAAAAAAGTTTACTGACAACTTTAAAGAGCAAAGCCGGACGTAATAACACCGGTCGAATTACCGTTAGACATAGAGGTGGCGGAAACAAAAAGAAATATAGAATCATAGACTTTAAGCGTAAAGAGCAAGAAACCGGTCAGAAAGTGCTGGGTATTGAGTATGATCCTAATAGATCGGCTTATATTGCACTACTTGAGGATGTAAATGGCAAAAAGAGCTATATTATTGCACCCAGCGGTTTGACAGTAGGGGACAGCGTTTTCTCGGGTCCCGGTGCTGATATTAAGCCCGGTAACGTACTGCCTCTTGCTAACATCCCTACAGGAACGTTTATACATGCTATTGAAATGTATCCCGGAAAAGGTGCGCAGCTTGTAAGATCTGCAGGTACCGCCGCTCAGCTAATGGCAAAAGAAGATGGAATGGCACAGATTAGACTTCCCTCGGGAGAAGTTAGATTGGTTAGATTGGAATGTACCGCTACAATAGGTCAGGTTGGTAATATAGAGCATGAGAACATCAAGCTCGGTAAAGCCGGAAAAACAAGACATCGCGGCATTCGTCCTACAGTAAGAGGTTCTGCAATGAACCCGGTTGACCATCCGCATGGTGGTGGTGAAGGTAGATCACCTATTGGTAGACCTTCTCCTGTAACACCTTGGGGTAAACCTACTTTGGGTTACAAAACAAGAAAGAAAAAGTCCCGCACTGACAAGTTTATAGTCAAGCGTAGAAATCAGAAGTAGGAATCAGGAGGTATTAAGATGAGCAGAAGTGCAAAAAAAGGTCCTTTTGTTGAGAAAAAATTATATGATAGAATAATGGAAATGAACAAAAATAACGAGAAAAGAGTTATCAAGACTTGGTCTCGTGCTTCCACAATCTTTCCTGATTTCGTCGGACATACCATAGCGGTACACGATGGAAAAAAGCATGTTCCTGTGTACATTGTAGAGGATATGGTTGGGCATAAATTAGGCGAATTCGCTCCTACACGACTCTTTAAAGGTCATGCGGGATCGAAGACAACCAACAGATAAAGGCCGATTTGGAAGGAGGCAGAATACTTTGGAAACTAAGGTTGCTCAAGCACATTTAAAACAATTGCGCATGTCCCCCAGGAAGGTAAAGATAGTACTTGATTTAATTAGGGATAATGATGCAAATTACGCAGTTGCAATATTAAAAAACACAAACAGAATTGCAAGCGAAAGCATAAAGAAACTTCTCGAGTCAGCAATCTCAAATGCCGGAAACAACCATAATATGGATACTGACAAGCTTTATGTAGCTGAATGTTTTGTAACCCCCGGCATTATGAAAAACATGAAGAGAATCAGACCGAGAGCAAGGGGAAGTGCAGACAGAATTCTAAAGCGTACTTCTCATGTAACAATAAAACTAAAGGAAAGAGAATAGGAGGAGACAAAACATGGGCCAGAAAATAAACCCGCACGGGCTACGCGTAGGGATTATTAAAAATTGGGATTCACGTTGGTATGTGGACAAAAAAGATTTTGGTGACACTTTAGTTTCCGACTACAATCTTCGTCAATTTCTAAAAACCAGATTACAACATGCCGGAGTGCCAAAGATTGAAATCGAACGCGATAATTCCAGAATAAGAATTATAATACATTGTGCCAAACCCGGTATCATTATAGGTCGCGGCGGCACAGAGATAGAAAAGCTTAAGAAGGATGTTGTTGATTTTCTACAAGTGCCTGACGGTGTTCAGGTCGACCTTAAGGTTGTAGAAGTCAAAAACCCTGATCTAAACGCTCAGCTTGTAGCAGAAAATATTGCAGGACAGCTTGAGAGAAGAATTTCTTTCAGGCGTGCGATGAAACAAGCTATTGGCAGAACAATGCGTCTAAATGCAAAGGGAATCAAAGTTATGGTTTCCGGTAGATTAGGCGGTGCAGAGATTGCCAGAAGCGAGCATTATCACGAAGGATCAATACCCCTTCATACTTTAAGAGCAGATATTGATTATGGTTTTTTTGAGGCTAATACCACCTATGGAAAAATAGGTGTGAAAGTCTGGATTTACAAAGGTGAGGTGCTATCAGAAGTTAGGGGTACCTCCACCAACAAAGGAGGCAAAAGATAATGTTAATGCCTAAAAGAGTTAAGTATAGGCGTGTTCAACGCGGCAGAATGAAGGGTAAGGCCAATCGAGGCAACAAAATTACCTATGGTGCGTATGGACTTGTAGCCTTAGAGCCTGCTTGGGTTACCAGCAATCAAATCGAAGCAGCGCGTATTGCCATGACCCGATATATAAGAAGAGGCGGTCAGGTATGGATAAAGATCTTTCCGGACAAGCCTGTTACAGAAAAGCCTGCAGAAACCAGGATGGGTTCCGGTAAAGGAAGTCCCGAGTACTGGGTAGCAGTAGTCAAACCCGGAAGAGTTATGTTCGAAATGGACGGAATTAGCGAAGAGGTTGCAAGAGAAGCTATGAGATTGGCTTCCCACAAATTGCCCTTAAAATGCAAATTCGCTCTTAAGTCCGACCTCGAATAAGCGGAGGTGGCAAAATGAAGATAAAAGATATTAGAGAATTGAGCGTCAACGAACTACAGAAGACCCTTAACGAACAGAAGGAAGAACTGTTTAACCTTCGTTTTCAGCATTCAATTAACCAATTGGATAACCCAATGAAAATTGTAGAGACTAAGAAGACAATTGCAAGACTGTTAACCGTTCTACGGGAAAACGAACTTGCCGAAGCTTCTAAAGTGTGAAGGGGGTCAAATAAATGGATAGACCGATAAGAAAAACAAGAACTGGCAAAGTTGTCAGTGATAAGATGGATAAGACTATCGTTGTTTCAATTGAGGACAGTGTAAGACATCCTTTGTACAAAAAGATTGTCAAGAGAACGACTCGCCTCAAGGCTCACGACGAAAGTAACGCTTGCGGTATCGGTGATACCGTGTTAATTATGGAAACAAGACCCCTTTCAAAGGACAAAAGATGGCGTGTTGTCAAAATCGTTGAAAAGGCAAAATAAGGAGGTACACAATGATACAACAAGAATCATATTTGCGTGTTGCAGACAACACCGGCGCGAAAGAATTGATGTGCATCCGAGTGCTTGGCGGAACCGGTCGTAGATACGGCAGAATCGGCGATGTTATTGTTTGTACTGTAAAGAAAGCGGCTCCCGGAGGAGTTGTAAAAAAAGGCGAAATTGTGCGTGCTGTTATAGTTAGAACTGTTCAAGAAACTCGCAGAAAAGACGGTTCCTTTGTAAAGTTCGATGATAATGCAGCAGTTATAATTAAAGAAGATAAAAACCCAAGAGGAACCCGTATTTTTGGTCCTGTAGCACGAGAGCTTCGTGAAAAAGACTACATGAGAATACTTTCTCTGGCACCGGAAGTTGTTTAGGGGGGACAAAATGAAAGAAAAGAAAAAAGTACACGTCAAAACCGGAGATACAGTCGTAGTAATATCAGGCAAATATGCCACCGGAAAAGAAAAGACTATCGGAAAAGTGCTTGCTGTTTCTCCTAAAGAGGGCAAGGTAATTGTCGAAGGCGTTGCCATGGTTTCTAAGCATGTTAAACCAAGAAGACAAGGCGATCCCGGCGGTATTATAAAAGCAGAAAGCGCGCTTTATGCCAGCAAAGTCCAACTGTATTGCCCAAAGTGCCAAAAAGGCGTCAGGGTTAGAAGAAAAGTTACAGATAACAAAGAAAGAATAAGAGTTTGCGTCCATTGCGACGAGACACTGTAAAAGGGGGAGTAATATATGTCAAGACTAAAAGATTATTATTTAAGTGATGTCGCTCCTGCCTTAATGGAAAAATTCAATTATAAGAGTCCCATGCAAATACCAAAACTCGAAAAAGTTATTATTAATATTGGGGCAGGCGATGCAAAAGACGACCACAAGGTTGTTGAGAGTATTGTTAAGGATCTAACTACAATAACCGGTCAAAAGGCAGTTCCCACCACTGCGAGAATTTCTGTATCCAACTTTAAGTTGAGAGCTGGGTCAAAGGTTGGTGCTATGGTAACGCTTAGAGCCGAGAAAATGTACGAATTTGTAGACAAGTTTTTTAACATGGCCTTACCCCGAGTTCGGGATTTTAAAGGAATTAACCCTAATTCATTTGACGGCCGTGGCAATTATTCTTTGGGTGTCAAAGAGCAATTGATTTTCCCTGAGATTAACTATGATGACATAGACAAAATCCGAGGAATGAATATTGTTTTTGTCACTACAGCAAAGAATGATGAAGAAGCCAGAGAGCTGCTTACTTTGTTAGGCGCTCCCTTTAGTAAAGAGTAAGGAGATAGAGTAAACATGGCAAAAAAAGCAATGATTATAAAGCAACAAAGAGCACCTAAATATTCAACCAGAGCATATAACAGGTGCAAAATTTGTGGTAGACCTCACGCTTATCTCCGAAAATACGGCGTGTGTCGTATTTGTTTTAGAGAACTGGCACACAAAGGCCAGATTCCCGGCGTAAAAAAGGCCAGTTGGTAATCGGTAAGGAGGATAAATAATGCAAATAACTGATGTAGTAGCAGATATGCTTACGAGAATCCGCAATGCCAATTCGGCTAAGCGAGAGACCGTCGACATTCCTGCCTCCAATTTAAAAAAAGCAATTGCACAAATTCTTTTGGACGAAGGTTATATAAAGTCATTTACAGTTCAAGAAGATAATACCCAAGGTATTATCACAATTGCTTTGAAATACAGTAACGATAAAAGCAGGGTTATTCAAGGACTGAGAAGGGTATCAAAGCCGGGATTGCGTATTTATGCATCTTGTGCCGACCTTCCCAAGGTTTTGAATGGTCTTGGAGTCGCAATTATATCTACCTCAAAAGGGTTGATGACTGATAAAAAAGCGCGCAGCGAAAACATTGGTGGCGAAGTTCTCGCCTTTGTCTGGTAAAGGGGAGGGGTAAAAATATGTCAAGAATAGGAAAAATGCCCATAAATTTACCTGCAGGTGTTACTGTAACCATAGAGGATGGAAACCAGGTTTCTGTAAAAGGTCCTAAGGGTACTTTGTCCCAAGCTATTCCAACTCGTATAAATATAGTTAATGAGGATGGGGTTTTAACGTTAGAGCGATCTTCTGAAAGCAAAGAAGATAAAGCTCTTCATGGACTTTATCGATCATTGCTTAACAATATGATTATAGGTG
>CAZFVM010000045.1:0-10045 GCA_964522305.1 uncultured Oscillospiraceae bacterium | reverse complement strand
GTGTTGCAATAAAAAACGCAATAACCACAGAAATCAATATCAAAATAATATAAAGTGTGTTGCTTTGCGATTCGGATAAAATATCAAGCTCTTGATTTGAATATTTAGGTTTTAACACTGTGTCTGTAAGGTCTTGCTTGCTTTTAAAGACCGCATAGAAGGATGTGTCTTTCCCTTCGGATTTAAACGGAAAATCTATAACTTCATCGCTTTCGGGTTTTGTGGACCAGCCGACAAAAGAATATCCATTTTTAAAAGGTGATGAAATTGGATTTACAGATTCTCCCGGTAAATAATCTACTGACACTGAAGAAGCATCATCTATAATAAAATTAAAAGTGTTGCCCTTGCCTTTTCCTATAAACAAGTAATCAAAGGTTATTTGTTCTCCGGTCGTAGCGGCAACAAAATAAGCACTATTTATTGCTTTATTGCCGGTTATTAACTTATTCAATGGTAAATATCCCTGCCAAGTTCCTTGTATATCGCTGGGCTTATTATAGTCTTTATAACCAAAGCTCTCGAAAAGTTTTTGCGAGAAATTCAATTCTGTACCGTCACCGAAGTTTATAACCAAATTCCATTTTGTGTTTTTGCCGGAAGTAACCCCAAAGTATAGTCTATTATACTCGTCTAAATTCAAAGATTTATTTATATTATGTACTGTTGTAACCCAAGTTGCTTGTGGTTGGCTTTCAAAGACTAATTTGTATTTACCATCAGAAACTTCAGGGACGAAATTTGTTGAACCCGAAGACCTTCTTATATCCGAATTTGACTTCGGCATCAAGTCCAACCCAATTTCGGTTAAAGTCGACGGCGGTAAGGTATTTGTCTCAAGTCTTCTCAAAGTAGGCATAACTCCGGAAAGCGAAGCTTGCGTATAGGGCTCAATATTTAGAGTATAATCTTTTTCATCCGGTGATGTTGCGTATGTTTGGGGATTAAACTTTAAAGGTAAAAGATCGGTAATTAATTCTTGATTCTCTCCTTTAATTATAGCAAAAACAGAGTCTACATTTTTTAATGTAACTTGCTTTCCGCCGAATTCGCCCAGTTCTCTTATATTGGTTCCGACTAGAAATTCAGTGGTCTTAATAAACCTATTGGCAGGTATTAGATCAATATCATAGACAAAAGAATCATAAAAAGCGGGATAATAGTTGTAAAGATCATGAGTTGGTGAATAGGTTGTAGTAATAACCTGACCGGTTTGGTTAAAAGTCATTAATCTTACAAACCCTTCTCCGTCCAAGGTCATATTGTTTTCCATATGCTTAGGCTCAATTCCTAATTCCGCAAACTGATAATCAGAAAGGATTTCCAGAACATATCTGTTGGTTCCTTCAACTTTTTTTAGTTGGTCGGCAACTCCATCATTATGACCGCACAAAATCATCTTTACGTTTTGGTTGGGAACAATAATTTTCTCCCAAATATTTATCGCTCTGTCTCCGCTATAAGCACCGGAAGGTAATAGGTATTCATGTGTGCAAATTACTGCGTTGTGGTTGGGATAAGACTTTAAAACACTATTTGCCCAAGCTATAGTCTCGGGCTTATCTTCTTCGTAATTGCCTAAATATACAAATATAAAATCATATATTCCCAGGGTTATAATATCGTAATGATGGGTGTTATTCTCAAGAGATCCTCCGTACCAATCAAAGTTTTTGTATCGATTTTCCCCAAAATATTGAAAATAATAAGAGTAGTCTGAAGTAGAGTGTTTAATGTCATGGTTTCCACTGACTACTCCGTTGGGAACGAAGGCATTATCCAGTATTGCCTGCATGTCGGAGGCAAACTTAAATTCCTTATGGGCTATGGCGTCCCCCATATGAGCTTGATCAATCAAGTCACCGGTATGTACCACATATCCAATGTTTCCCTCAAGATATTCAGCTTTTGCGTAGTTAACTATATCAAGATATTTGTCATTTAAATCCTCAAACCTTGCATAATATTGTGTATCGGTATGCCAAAGCAATGTATCGCTACCATTAGATATAACTCGAGGATATGCTTTGATTCGCATCTTCCCGTCAACAGAAAAGTCTGTAGCATCAGTTATAATAGAAGTCGGAACATTGCTTTGCGCATAACCTATCAATTGCCAAGTCTTTTCATTGTGGTTGTAAGCGCTAATACAAATATCCCCGCCGTTCGCGACTTCACCGGTGTAGGAAACAATTACCTCTCCAGCGCTCTCTTCCAAATCTATTAAAAATGAGTGATAAGGGAGGCTGTTGCCGACAGACTCTGTGGTGAGTTCATGTTTGTTTACAAAGGAAGTAAGGACTTCCATATCGGAGCGTAGATGAATGTCGTTACCAAACTCCCCAACTCTGTTGTAAAACATGTTAATCTTTTCTTGCAGCTCTGCAGCGTAAATCACTGCTGTCGAGGATTTGGGAATAGACAAAGAAACTGCTTTGTCGGATTTTGACATAGTGTATCTTAATGGTGCGTCTTCTAAGTTAAAATAATAGTTAATCTCAGAAACATTACCCGCAGTATCAACTGCTTTTGCATAAACATTATGTAACCCTGTTTTCAAGCCTTTTAAACTTAAGTTAGCGTTATGGTCCGCAGAAGACACATTAACATTATCTAGCTTTACTTCAAATGAGTTTAAAAAATTCTCATTTACCTCAATATTTATTTCGTTGTTCTTATAAAGCGTTTCACCGTTATTAAAAGAAACAGAGATTACGGGGGCTGTATTATCAATAACATAATCCGCAAAAGAAATTGTTTCATTGTCTTTTATGAAACTAACTTTGTAGTTACCATCGTCAAATTCAGTAGTGTCAATAACAAAGGATGCTATATCCCTTTCTTCATTCTCGAAAAGGAAACTGACAAATAAAGGAGTGTTGCGTGTCGTGCCACCGAGATTAGTTGACGGGTCCCATCCATCGCCAATAGCAATCGGAAAAGCGACATTTGTATTTATAACAGTAATGTCGGATTTACTTAGAACCGGCATGTATTTGTTCATGCTTTCCAATTTAACAGGAGCATAATCATTAAAGGCGTTCTCAAAGATTGCAGACTCAATAACCATATCATCTAAGTTATATTTACCATATATTGCGCCGCCCATAAAAGGAGTAGTACCCGAGGAAGGTAAAATTTTGATTTCATTGGTATCGTGTTTAAGGTATGAATGTTTTACATCAAATACATTGTTACCTTCTTTTAAATATCCGATTAATTCGTTGTTTAAAAAAACTCCGTTAGAAGTTCTGTCACAGCCATTAACCGAAATTTTTAGTCTATGCTCAATGCTTTCTTTACTTACAGGAAGTATGACTTTGTCGTTGATAACTATAGAGTCAAATTGTTCAAAGAGTAAGGTGACTTCACCCGATAAGACTTTCTCTTGCAAATCATTGTTTTTATCAGCAAAAGCAAAGGATCCTATCAAGCTAAATAACAATAAAATAATAATAACAAACACGAAAATCTTAGTAAATGTATGGTTCTTAATCATTAAAACACCTCAAAAATAGTTAAGTTTTATTCGGTTTTTCTATAATTGAGATTATATGATAACCACCTTTGAAAGTCAAGGTAACTATATTTTCTGATAGTTTGCAATTTTCATTATCCTTACTTTTGGTTGACTTAAACAATAAAATTTGTTATTATATTCCTATTGAAAAACGGAGATTTAACATGGTTAAGTACAAGACAATAAGTTTTGCAAACCAAAAAGGCGGAGTTGGTAAAACAACCTCGGCGATAAATGTTTCGGTCTGTATGGCTAGAGCAGGAAAAAAGGTTCTTTTAATTGATTCTGATCCCCAAGGTAATGCTACCAGCGGAGTCGGGATAAACAAAAGAAACACCTCAATTACCCTCTACGACTTGCTGATTGGGCGCAACAAAGCATCAGAAGCTATACAAAAAACAAAATACGAAGGATTGTTTATTATACCTGCAGGAATCAATCTTGTCGGCGCAGAGCTGGAGTTAGTCGATGAACCCAATAGAGAATACAGGCTTGCCATGGCTCTTGAGCCTATTGTAAAGGACTTTGATTACCTTATTATTGATTCCCCTCCTTCTTTAGGTTTGATTGCTGTGAACGCTTTAGTGGCTTCTGATGGCGTAGTAATACCGATGTTGTGCGATTATTTTTCGCTGGAAGGCTTATCACAGCTTCTAGTAACGCTAAAACAAATAAAAAGACTATATAACAACGAACTTGAGCTTTTGGGAATTATGCTAAATATGTACGACGGAAGATTAAACTTAACTATACAGGTTATGGAAGAGATCAAAAAATATTTTTCTGACAAATTATTTTCTACTCCAATTCCTCGCAGTGTTAGGGTGAGTGAAGCTCCAAGTTATGGTATGTCTATATTGGATTACGATAAGAATTCTAAAGCCGCGGCTGCATATTCAGCAGTTACTCTCGAGATTATAAAGCGCAGCAAAGGACTTTAGTGTTCAAAAAAGGATTAACTATAAATGTTAGGTAGGTACCAATTATGACCAAAAAAGGTTTGGGCAGAGGATTTGATGCTCTTTTTTTTGATAACTCCTTAAATAACAATTCAGGTGTTACGATGTTAAAATTACGAGACATTGAGCCTAACGTTGATCAAGCTCGAAAAGTTTTTGATGAAGATTCATTAAAAGAACTTGCTGATTCTATTTCTGTTCATGGTGTTTTACAACCAATTATTGTTAAAAGTCTCCAAAATGGTTTTTATAGAATTATTGCCGGAGAAAGAAGATGGAGAGCATCAAAAATTGCCGGTTTGACAGAAATCCCGGCAATCATTAAAGATGTTGATGAATTAGAGTCAAGCGAAATTTCCCTTGTGGAGAATCTGCAACGAGACGATCTTAACCCCGTTGAGCTTGCAAAAGGTTTTAGGGATCTCATCGAGACATTTGGGCTTACACAGGAGGAAGTTGCTGCAAAAACCGGTAAATCACGACCAACCATTACTAACATCCTACGTATTTTAAATCTGCCGGATAAAGCCCTAAGCTTTTTAGAAGCCAATCAAATAACTCAAGGCCACGCAAAAGCCTTACTCACTCTTAACGGCACAGATTTCGAAACCAAGATTGTCAATATAGCTGAGACAATAATATCTAATGATTTATCTGTTCGCCAAACTGAAATCTATATAAAGAGACTACTAAGCTTTGGTAAAAGTAAACCTCACCATTCATTAGTTTCTTTATCTTATTATAAAGAAGTAGAAAACAAGGCAAGTTCTACTTTGGGACGACGGGTTTCGATAAAGCAGCATCAAAACGGTAAAGGTAGGTTGTCTTTATCCTTTTCAAGCACCGATGATTTGGAAAAGCTGTTAAAAGAACTTTGTGGAGACATTTTTGTAGATTAGTATTTTACAGATTGTTGCTTTAGCTTTACATTTTATTTTTGACTATTGGAGAATAATTTATGTTAGATATTCGTTTAATTAGGGATAACTCGGAATATGTAAAAGAGCGCCTCAACCAAAGAGCAAATGGGAATACGCTTATGGAGAGTATCGATAAAATCCTCGACTTAGATATAAAAAGAAGAGAACTTATTGTAGATACCGAAAGCAAGAAAGCCAGAATGAATACTGTTAATAAATCTATCCCCTTGTTAAAAAAAGAGAACAAAGACTTAAAATCAGTCTTCTTAGAGCTTAAAAATATTGGAGAAGAAATTAAAGAGCAAAATATTTTGCTAAAAAATATTGAGTCTGAATTAAATGCTTTAATGATGTCAATACCAAATTTACCTGACGAAAGCGTACCGGAGGGTTCTTCTGAAGAAGACAATGTAACAATAAGGACTTTTGGGACTCCGAGAGAATTTGACTTTGACCCTAAACCCCATTGGGACCTTGGTAAAGAACTGAGAATTCTTGACTCCGAAACTGCAGCAAAAGTATCGGGTTCCAGGTTTCATTTTTATAAAGGAGCGGGAGCAAAGCTTGAAAGAGCTTTGATTAATTACTTTTTGGACACCCACTCGAGTAAAGGTTATGAGGAAGTTTTCCCTCCTTTTATGGTAAACCGAGATTCTATGATTTGCACTGGGCAATTACCAAAATTCGAAGAAGATGCTTTTAATGTAACAAACAATGATTTTTTTCTAATTCCCACTGCCGAGGTACCAATAACCAATATTCATCGCAATGAAATACTGGCTATTGAACAACTGCCCATTAAGTACTGTGCTTATTCAGCTTGTTTTAGAGCAGAAGCCGGTAGCGCCGGAAGAGATCAACGAGGTCTGATAAGACAACATCAGTTTAACAAAGTAGAACTTGTTACTTTCTGCGAACCATCAAAGTCCTTTGAACTACTACAGAATCTAACCAGTGATGCCTGTGCAGTATTGGAAGGTTTGGGTTTACCTTACAGAGTGTCTTTACTCTGTTCGGGGGATTTAGGCTTTTCCTCTGCCAAGACCTATGATATCGAAGTCTGGATGCCTTCTTACAATAGATATGTTGAGATTTCTTCTTGTTCCTGCTTTACGGACTTTCAAGCTCGTAGAGGTGCAATCAGATATAAAAAGTCAAATGATGACAAAGCTGAGCTGTTACATACATTGAACGGTTCGGGGGTTGCGGTTGGTCGAGCAGTCGCAGCAATTATCGAAAATTACCAAAACGCGGATGGCAGCATAAGCATACCGGATGTTTTGATAAAATACCTTGGTTTTGATAAAATCTCACTTAGTTAATAAGTAGAAGCGAGGAAACAATGCAGGATATTAAGTTTTTTTTAGTTGCATTTGCTTTAGGGTTGGGAATTGCTTTTATATATAGTTTTTATAACTCACGGGTGTTTGGAAAATTTGTTTGGAAACTGATATCTATTGATGCCACGTCTCCGGACAGTGCTGTTTTGCCGGAAGAAATTGATATAAAACTTAGTTTTGCTTTAAAGCAATCTTTAAAAGGAAAATCTTCTTTTTCTCAAACGGTTTTACAAACTGAAGAAAACAAATTTTATATCAACCCAGAGCAATTGGAAAAGGCAAAGATTAAATACAAATCCAACGATATGACCATATTTATCTTCTTTATAATTCTGATACTTTTAGCCGGGATAACTATTATAGGCGTTAATCTTTTCCCCGGTTTGAAGGAAAAACTATATGTTTGGTTTAATATAATACCCTAAAAGGGGGTTTGGTTTTTAGATGGCAAAAAGTGGAGTTAGAAACAGACCGGCATTTACAATCTTTTTGATAGCTCTTATTTTGGTATTGATAACTATAGCAGCCGTAATGATTATCGGATATAGATATCAAAGCAATAATGGGATTAAGTTCGTGGGCAAAAGTGAAAACGGACAGCCTTTGTACGGAACGCTTAACTATCCCAACGGCGAAAAAGCAACCTTTGATTTTATAAATAAGACTATCACCTTCGAAAACGGAGATCTATATACCGGTGATTTAAAAGGATTGTATAGGGATGGCAAAGGAATCATGTATTACGCCGCAACAGGTGACAGATATGAAGGCGAATTTCAAAACGACGAACTAACCGGTGAAGGCATATATTATTATTCTAACAACGATATATACAAAGGCAGACTCAGCAAAGGAAAGATGGATGGATATGGTGAGATCACCTTTAGCAGCGGCGCAAAATATGAAGGTAATTTCGTAACCGGTAAGCGAAGCGGATATGGTATTTATCATTGGGACTCAGGAGCGGTTTATGACGGTGCTTTCTCTGAAGACTTAAAACACGGTTACGGTAAGATGACCTTTTCCAACGGGGATGTTTATGAAGGCAGCTTTGCGAATGATAGAAGGCATGGTTCGGGAACTTATATTTGGGCTGACGGAGATAAATACACCGGAAACTTTGTTGAAGGGTTCCTTGACACCCGTATCACCGACAGCGAGGGTAAATTTATTCAAGATAGCGACGGAGATTTCCTGCACGGTACCCAAGGTCACTATACCTTCAGTTCCGGTAGGACTTATACCGGCTTTTTTGAAAGCGGCAGAGTAGTTGGTGTTGAGCTTGACTTAAACAGCCCTACTAATTAATTAAATTAAGTAAACGGAGGACAAAAATTGGCGAGGTTTATTTTTTCTGCATTTTCGGATGAGATTGATTCTGATTTTGATGTACAACTGGAATCTCTAAAAAAATTGAATATCGATATGATTGAGATTCGCGGTGTAGACGGAAAGAACTTTTCGGTATTAGACGATCTTGAAGTAAGTATCGTAAGAGATAAACTTGATGCAGCAAACATTACTGTGTCTGCTCTGGGTTCCCCTATCGGTAAGATTGATGTGGACGGCGATTTTGAAGAGCACAAGAGGTTGTTTAACAGAATTCTTGATATTGGGGATGCGTTGGATTGTAAGAGAATCCGTATGTTTAGCTTTTATCCTTCTGATAGCGATCCCACTCTATTTAAAGGAACAAAAGGGTTCGAAGACCGAGTTTTTCAAATGATTGGAGAGCTTTTGGATATATCTGAGCCCAGAGGGTTTATACTATGTCACGAAAATGAAAAGAGCATTTACGGTGAATCCCCCGAGGAAGTGCTTCGTCTTGTTGAAAACTTTAATGGCAGGCTAAAAATCGTTTTGGACCCTGCAAACTTTACGTTTTGCGGGTTGGACGCTTCACCTGCTTATCCCTTATTGAAAGAGTATATCGAATATATACATATCAAAGACGCAGAATCCGAAGGTTTAATTGTTCCCCCGGGATTGGGAAAAGCCGGTATTAGAGAACTGTTACAAAGTGTACACGAGGATTTTCCGGATAGAGAGATTATTATTACAATGGAGCCTCATTTAATGGCGTTCACCGGTTTATCCGCTTTAGCGAAAGTTGATGATATAAAACATAAATATAGTTTTGATTCACCATTCCATGCTTTTAAGACTGCAACAGATAATGTCATGGCAATGGTTGAGGAACTTGCGTAGAATCAACAAAATTAAAGGGTTGAAATTCAGCCCTGCTTTAATATGTTTTTTAGCGGGAGTGATGTATACACTCCCCTATTATTTTGAGTTTTTATTTGTTTTTTCCTTTGTCTCTTTAACCGTATTCTTCTATACATTATTAAAACATGAGATTAAGAATATCTTTTTGCATTACTTCCTATTCTTTTGTGGTTTTTATTTCTCCCTTTATGCTTGGTTAGTAAGTTTATATCCTTTTGAAGGATTTGATTTTAATGAGACTCAAAGAATTATTATTGTTGCTCTTGCATGTATTGCGATACCGCTGTTTCATTCTGTTATACATTCAGCAATAATGTGGGCAACAAAACTTCTGCCAAAAAACAAAATTATTGTTGCAATCGGTACAGGGATTACTTGGGTTGTTGCCGAATGGGTTTTGTCTATAGGCGCCCTTGCATTCCCATGGGGTACGGTAGCTTTAAGCCAAACAGGATTTCTACCATTTGTTCAAACCGCCTCACTTTTTGGCCCTTACTTTATTGCTTTACTTGTCATTTCATCCGCCTTTTTGCTAGCTCATTCAATAAAAACAAAAAGCAAAAAAGTTGCATTGGTCGTTAGCTTTGTTTTACTAACAAATTTGGCTATTGGTTCTTTGTTATTCATTAAAGATAACTCCTCACAGACTTTTGTTGATGTAGCCATATTGCAAGGTAATGTTTCTTCTTTCGAAAAATGGCAGCCGGAAAGGTTGGGTAACATAACCGAAATTTATTCAAAGCTTGCCGAAGACGCTGCTGAAAAAGGCGCCGAGATAATCGTTATGCCCGAGAGTGCCATCCCTTCCTATTTCAGTAAAGACAATTTTCTTCATGACGTTTACTCTGAATTGGCAACAAAAAATAACTGCTCAATTGTATCCGGTGTGTTGATAAAAGCAAGTGAAGGATCCTATAATTCTGTTATAACTGTTTATCGTGACGGTAGTATTTCAAATAGATACGATAAGAGGCATCTTGTACCTTTTGGAGAATATATACCGTATAAGGAGTTTTTTTCATTCGTATTCCCTTTTATAGATAACTTGAACCTTGGAGGTATGAAAACAATTGCAGG
>CAZFVM010000044.1:0-10258 GCA_964522305.1 uncultured Oscillospiraceae bacterium | reverse complement strand
ACCAAGACCGCAACAATACCTTGGTATGGTTGATAGTCGCAGCGGCTGCGGTGGTTTTGATAGCCGGCATAATGATAAGTAGAAAGAAAAAGAAATAATACAAAACCTAAAGGCGGCAAAATGTCGCCTTTAATTTTTGCTGGAAAGGGAAAAAATGAAACTTAAGAATTACTTTACCGGATTATTAACTCTATTTATTTTGTTAACCGTGGTTTCGGGGTTATCTCTTTATCCTCAAGCGGCTAATTATTCTGTAAGCACAGAAATTAACGGCGTGAATATTCTCAGAAGAGAAAATTACTTGGTTGTTTACAACTCCGGAGATAGCACAGGCACCAACCTATGGGGATACGAAGTAATTGTGCAAAGCGGACTGGTAGTTGCTTTGGGGGGAAACGATAGTCCCATACCCCAGGAAGATAATTCTTTTGTGGTTTCCGGACATGGGGTGAAAATTGACTGGCTCAAAGAAAATGTATCCCCGGGAATGAAGGCTTATTACACCTCGAGCCGGGTCACTTTTTATAAAGACAGTGAAAGTGATATTATAAATCTCAAAATACAGTATGACAGATTATATGATATGTTTATGACTGCAAAGCAAGAACACGCTTATATAGATTATGGTTATTTGTCAAACCGAATAGAAGAGGTGCATCAAGGTTATCTCGTATTAAAGAACAATTATGACCAAAACCCCGAATACGACGCCTCCTTGGAAGTAAAAGCTCTGTTAAATGAAATAGAAGAAATTGTTCCCCTTTGTACCGAAGTCCCGATTGTCGACTTTAGAGGAGTTTGGTTACGTCCGGTGCAAACTACCAAAAAACAAGTCGACGATTATGTGGAGTTACTATATTCGAAAGGGATAAACACTCTCTTTATCGAGACCCTTTATAACTCCACTATGATTATGCCCATGCCTGAAGACAGTTTGTTTGAACAAAACCCTGCTTGGAAGGATTTTGATATGCTTCAAGCCTTTATAGATTCCTGCCATAAACGAGATATGGAGCTTCATCTTTGGATGCCTGTGTACTATGTAGGGCATGGGAGCTCTAATAATTACACGCGAAGTGTCGGTTACAAAAAGCCGGAGTGGCTCTCATTGACCAATACCGGAGGGTCTTATTCCCCCCAGGATAGCTCCAGGTTTGTTTTTTTGGCACCGGCAAATCCTGAGGTTAAAGAGTTCTTGCTGTCTACTTATGAATACATAATAGAGAACTACGATATTGACGGATTTCAACTGGACTATATCCGTTATACCTCCCGAGACTCGGTTGACTTTGGCTACGACAAAGTGACCATAGATGGCTTTGTTGCCGAGTATGGGGTTCGCCCCACCTTTAACACAAAAGCCTCTTACTGGGAAGACTGGGTCGCTTACAGAGCCCGTCAGGTCACCGATATGGTGGAATCGGTGCGACGACTTATAGACAGAATAAAACCCGGACTAACCTTAAGTGCCGCTGTGGGAGCGGACTTTGCTCAATCTTACAATTATATCTATCAAGATAGCGAGTTGTGGTTGGAAAAGGGCTTGCTGGATATGATAAACCCGATGGCTTATGGTGCAGGTCAAGTAGAGCTCGCAAAAGCTTTAATCCCTAACCTAAATCATTGTTATGCCGCTATCGGCCTGGGTTCTTATGTAGAAAGTCATACCGCCAAAGACATGCTAAACCATACTCTTCAAACAATTAGAGTCAAATCCGAAGGCGCGGTGTTCTTTGAAGCGGTATCCTACCTATCTAAGGGAGTCGGTGAGCTCTTGACCCAAACGCTATACAAAAATTCAGCGCTACCTCCGACCGCTGACCCCGCTTTGGCTGCCAATATTATACTCCGGAGGGCAAAGGACAGGATTAACAACATTATTGTACCCCATGGGTCTTTGAGCCCGTCTCAAGGAGAGGTCTTGTCCGACGCCTTGGATCAACTTGCTCAAAAAATCGACAATAAGCTTTGGGAGCAATCCGTCGAAACGCTGGAGATGATAAAAGCAAGCCTGAATGAGCTGGATAGCTCGGTAGGGCAAGCCCTGACTTTGGATCTGGACTATGCTAAAAAACTCTTGACAAACAGGATAAGAAGCATCAATTTGGTCTCTGATGTTTTTGATGTTGAAGAAATCGATAATGTTTTGACAGCGGTGAATATATCAAGCCTCCCCAAAGGCATGGCTGCTCTGAAGGAATTGTTGGGCGGCACAGTATATATTAAAGATAAAACGGGAAAAACCCCGGGAGAAAACGACCCCTTGGGTACGGGATTCATTTTTTATAATGACAGATATACTTATAAAATAGTAATAAAGGGAGATGTCAACGGCGATGGATTAATCGGCAGTCAGGATTACTTGTTTGCAAAACGCATTTTTCTAAACACCTTAGCTGCCGATAATTATACTGTCAAAGCGGCGGCAGTCACCGATGGAAAACAGGTCTTCGCCTCGGACTATCTAAAAATCAAAAGACATTTCCTTGGAAGTTATGATATTTATTCACCCTGACTCATTTTTGATGATGTTTTTGTTTCCTTGAGATTTTAGGATAATCTTTAGATGTGTTGTCTTTGTATAATAGATAAAAAACTTCACCTTGAAAATGTTCATAGAAAATCCGACCCGGTTTGTGACCTGAGTCGGATTTTTATATGCTTAAAAGGTTATGCGTCTAAAAGAAACAAACAAAGCAGCAAGAGGGTGCAAAACCGATGCCAAAGTTAGTCCTTTAATTCCACCCGTCTGATTTTGCCGCTGATTGTCTTGGGCAAAGACTCTACGAAGTCTATTCGACGAGGATACTTATAGGGCGCTGTATGGGTCTTTACATAGTCTTGAATCTCTTTTTTTAACTTGTCATCGGGCTGTGTCCCTTTTGTGAGTACAATGGTTGCCTTTACTATCTGACCCCTCTCTTCGTCGGGAGCACCGGTGACGGCACATTCCAAAACATAGGGAAGTTCCATTATAACGCTCTCGATTTCAAAGGGACCTATCCTATAACCACTGGACTTAATTAGGTCGTCAGTCCTGCCGACATACCAATAATAACCGTCCTCGTCCTTCCAAGCGGTATCACCGGTGTGATAGATGTTGTCGCTCCAAACCTCTTCGGTTAGTTTTTCGTCACCATAGTATCCGGCAAACATACCACAGGCAGGCTTGTCGGTGTAAAGGCATATTTCGCCGACTTCTCCGACATCAACAGGAGTCTTGTCTTCCCGGAGTATATCCAGTGAATACGCCGGAGAAGGCAACCCCATGGAACCTATCTTTGGAGTAGTGTTGTAAAGATTACCTACGGTCATGGTGGTTTCGGTCTGTCCAAAAGCTTCCATCATTGTAAGTCCGGTCGCTTCTTTGAATCTGTTGAACACCTCGGGGTTTAGTGCTTCTCCCGCTGTTGTCGCATAGTTGAGGGAAGAAAGATCATATTTTGTCAAGTCATCTTTAATCAAGAATCTATAAATAGTGGGAGGAGCACAAAAAGAGGTGATGTTATATTCGGCGAACATGGGAAGCAAGTCATCAGAGTTAAACTTCTCCATATCATAAGCAAACACCGCACATTCACAGAACCATTGTCCGTATAGCTTGCCCCACAACGCCTTTGCCCATCCTGTATCAGACATGGTAAAATGAAGCCCGTCCGGCTCACAATGGTGCCACCATCTTGCGGTAATAATATGCCCCAGAGGATAAGTGGCATTTTGGGTCGCGATCTTGGGATATCCCGTTGTCCCCGAGGTAAAGAACATAAACAAGGGGTCGTCCTTGCTCGTGGGTATCCTGTCGAATGTATCGGGGTGTTGTTGTATCTCTGCGTTGAAGTCGGACCATCCCTCTCTCTTGTCCCCCACCACAGACTTGATGGTTAGAGCGGGACACTGGGACTGCGCCTTGTCAACTTCATAGGTGCATTCATGCTCGGAGGTGCAGATAATTGCCTTAACACCGGCGGAGTTAAAGCGATATACATAGTCCTTCTCCATTAGCAGATGGGTTGCAGGGATGGCTACCGCTCCCAACTTGTGCAATGCCAATATCGATATCCAAAACTGATAATGACGCTTTAGAACAAGCATCACCCTGTCCCCTTTTTGTATCCCTAAGGACCGGAAATAATTAGCGGTCTTATTGGTTAGTTTTTGTAACTCGGAAAAAGTAAAATTGCGGTTTTCTTTGTTGGCGGATACCCATACCAGACAGTTCTTGTCCGGAGACTTTGCTGCCAATTCATCAAACACATCGTAGGCAAAGTTAAAATCCGGGGTCGGAAAAATCTCAAACTCCGCTAATGTACCGTCTTCGTTTACGGTTTCTTTGACATACTTGTGGTAAATAAGGTCTTTATATTTATCTGTATCTACGACCTTCTTCTCCGCTACAAATGCCGGGGTAGGTTCTATCTCGGAGATTTCTGCAGTCTCGGCTTTATACACGATTGCCAAAAAGACGCAGTCAGCCCCCTTGTCCGCCACCATCCCATGTTTGTGAGATGCGTCATAATACACGCTATCCCCTTCTTCCAATACCAATATATGGTCATCAAGCTGTATCTTGAGGGTACCCTGCAAAACCATGTTAAACTCCTGTCCCTTATGGGTGGACAGGGGTATAGGATCTCCTTGTTTTTCAACCTCGTATTTTGCTGTTACTATAAAAGGCTCTGAGGTCCGGTTTTTTAATAGAGGTGCTAAATGTCTGTAATTAAATCCCTCTCTGCGCTTGATAGGCATCCCCTCACCTGCTCGAGTAACCGAATAAAAGTCCAGCTTGGGGTTTTGTCCGGAAACCAATTCGGCGATATCCATGCCTAAGGTGTTGGCGCAGTTATATAGAAATGTAAAGGAAAAGTCAAAGCTCCCTTTCTCAATCTCCTCATACTCCGCCCGGGTCATGTTGCAAACTTTTGCCATATGCTCTGTAGAAATATCCGCATTTATCCGTGCGAATTTAAGTCTCTTTGCAATCTCATGTGTCTGGTTGTTAGCTTGGCTCATTTCTTCCTCCGATATAAAAAAATATGGCTCCATCTTTACATAGATGAAGCCTGAAAACATAAATCTCCGGTTTTGTCTCTAACTGATTAAACTCCGGGCCTATCAAAACAGCTCTAATCTTGTAAACCATAAAAACACAAAACCACATACCCAATCCAAAAAAATCAATATGCCTTATCACAGCGAAAAGAAGTGTTTGGATTAGCTAAATCCGGGATAAATAAGGTTGTGTGAAAACGTTGGTAATAGTATATATTGTTGTCACATAACTGTCAAGATTAAAAAACACTTAAAGCGCTTTGTCAATTAGAAAGTGGAGCATGCAAATCATAGGAACCGAGAAAATGTCTCTTTATTAACACATAGTCCTTTGAGGTCGGCGTAGACTTGCCCTCTATACATATGGCGGCAAGTCGATAGGGGGATAAAGTCAAATTACCCAGTATAATACGCTTTGTCAGCAAATAATCCTTTGCATCTACTACCCCGTCCCCGTTGCCGTCCCCTAACAAAATCACCCGTAATGATTCTACTTTATTTTGAACAATAAAACCGGTACCTACTACTCGGTCCGGGGGAACACTCTTTCCATCTTCATCCAACAAAACTACCTCACCCTCAAACATATCCAACAAATCTGACACGGTCGTCCCCGGAGTAATCCCCAACAAAAAACCCTGTTGGCGATCTAAGATAAGTTCGTTTGTATCTTTTAAGCTAAGTTCGCAGGCCTCGGGTAGCTCAGAAACCAAAATACTACTTCCCAACCCCGGATATTCATCAAGACTATAGTCATATGCCGAGGTTTCATCGTGGGGTATGTAAAACATTATGTCACCCTTAGCTTCCTGATTTATCAAAAACGGAATTTCAATAATAATATCTCCGTCCTGTTTTGCCGTTGAGTGATACACGGTTAGATAGCTAAGCTCATATCGGTTTAAATCCTCTCTCAAAGAACATATCCCTTCCCAAGCAGACATATCCGGAGCATTTATTAAAAGATCGCTGATTTCAGAATTTAAGGTGTCCGGATTGTTTTTTATAATCGGTTCTGTTTTGTTTGGATCATAATAAAAGTAAAAACTAATTATTACAAACCCATCGGTAACGGTAATGTCCTTCAAAGTGATTCTTGCCGTATATATCTCTCCCGGAACATAATGCTCATCTCCGGTGATTTCCAACAAATATACAGGGTCTTCCGGCTCGATACCGGGATCAAAGGAGTCTTCGGTTTCGGTCACGGTTGCCCTATCACCCAAGCCATAGTATTTGTTCAAACTATAGTCGGCACAAAAACTCTCCTCTCCGGGTAAAACAAAGTCGATTTCCCCTGTAGCCGTGGACTTTGCCTCGAAGCCTATTTTGATAACTACCTCGTCGTCTGCCTTGGCATGGGCGGACTTATCTGTAGTCATAAAAGATATATTATATCGACTTTCTTCTTCCTCGAGCTTACAGATCCCTTCCCATTTGGCTAAATCCGGGGCTAAAACAAGAAAATCTTCCATATTTTGATTGTTGTTCTCAAAATTATTCAAAACCAGAGGTATTACTTTTTGGCTATCGAAATAAAGATAAAAATGGACAAACCCAAACCCACTCTCCGCAACTATATCCCGCAGATATATCTCTACATAAATATTCTCTCCGGGAGTGTAATCCTCCGGGGCATCCATTATCAAGGAATAGCCAATATCGGAATTTAGCTGTCTTTGGACCGGGGTATAAAAGGATGTATCAACCTCTAAGTCTTTTTGTAATGCGAAAGCTGAAAAGCTAGTGGTTAATATTAAAATCCCGGCAAAAAACAACACAGTAAATCGTTTTGTCATATAGTACCTCCAAGGTGATCAACTACATTATGTTTACTTATACAAAAAATATAACACACCCCGACTTTTATGTCAATAATAATCCCTAATTAAAACTCAAATCCTGCCACAGGATTTTTATGGTGAATTGTAATAAATCAAAGTACCATGAGCATTTAATTATTCGCTTTACATAAATAGTAAAACTATGATATAATATGCTTATAGAAATACCTTGTTAAAATAGTTAAAACATATATTTTTTTGGAAAGGATGACAGGGATGAGCAGATATATCATTCAAAAGATTGTGGTAGGTCAGTTGCACACAAATTGTTATATCATAAAAAGTCCGGAGATAAGGGACGCTGTTGTTATTGACCCCGGCGGCGATATGACCGTTATCAAAGACGCACTTCATAGACTTAACGCTTCCTGCAGAGTTGTATTATTAACCCATGGCCACTTCGACCATATCCTTGCCTTAGATGATATACGGACAGCAAGGACTGTTGTATGCATACATAAGGATGATGCCCATTATTTAACCGGGCGAGATATGTTTTCTCCCATACTTCCATATGACCCCCGGCCCTTTGTTCCGGCGGACTTTACGTTTGAAAAAGAAGGTAAGTACAAGGTGGATAACTATGAGTTCTATGTCATCCCCACCCCGGGACACACTAAGGGCAGTGTATGTTATGTCTTTGACGATATAATGTTTTCCGGGGACACTTTGTTTAGAGGAAGTATCGGCACCACCGACTTTGGGGGCAGCGACGAAGACATGGACAGCACTCTTCGGATGTTATACAATCTACCCGGGGACTATGTGGTTTATCCCGGGCACGAAGGGGATACTTTGTTATCCGATGAACGGATTACCAACCCCTTCTTTGAAAAGTTTAGAAAAGACCAGAGTTAACCTGTAGTTACAGCAACTATCGTATCTCAAATAAAGCCGAACGACATTGTCTCGTTCGGCTTTTGACTTGATATAATACAAAGGAGTTGTTGGATTGACTGTTACCTTATATTCAATTTAGTATTGGGATGTTTCGTTCATTCTTTTGTATAGGCCTTCTTGATTCATCAGCTCTTGATGGGTACCTCGTTGTACTATCCTGCCTTCTTCCAAGACCAAAATTAAGTCTGCTTTTTTTATTGTTGAAAGCCGATGGGCTATTGCAATCACCGTTCTGTCCCCGGACAGTCCGTTTATTGCCGTTTGGATTTCCTTTTCGGTCTCCATATCCACCGACGCGGTGGCTTCGTCCAGCACTATTATAGGCGCTCTTCTCAGGATTGCCCGAGCTATTTGAATCCTTTGTTTTTGACCCCCGGACAGCCTCATCCCCCGCTCTCCTACTTTGGTTTCGTATTGCTGAGGCATTTCCATAATGTTTTCGTGAATACGGGCTGCCTTTGCAGCCTGTATTATCTCATGAATATCGGCTGAAGGGTTGGCATAACCTATGTTCTCGGCTATAGTACCGTTAAACAAAAAAGTGTCTTGTAAAACCGGAGCAATATTTCGCCTCAGGCTCTCTAAAGTCAGAGTCTTTATATCATAACCGTCAATAAAGATTGTCCCGGAACCGGGATCATAGAATCGAGACAAAAGCTGTACCATGGTCGTCTTTCCTACCCCTGTGGGTCCGACTAGGGCTATCATCTGCCCGGGGCGGCAACTAAAAGAGATGTCTTGTAAAACCGGTACACCGGGCTCATAATGAAAGTTAACTCCATCGAACACTATCTCTCCCTTTGCTTGATTTAGCTCAATCCCGTCCGCCGGACTTACGATATCCGACTTCTTGTCGAGTACGGCGAACACCCTTTCTGCCCCCGCATAGGCGTGTTGGGTATCTTCTAACAATCTGGCGAAATTCGTCACCGGTGCATAAAACAAGGATAAGTATAAAAGAAAAGCTACTATATCGGATACCGACATGGTGCCGTTGTATGCCAACATCCCCCCAACTCCCACCACTATTATGGTACCGATTGCGGAAATGAACTCTACCGTAGGATGAAAAATGCCGGAATAGCGCAAAGCATAAAGCATAACCTTGGTATAGTGGGATGCTTGTTTTGCCACTCTTTTTTCTTCATAATCCTCTTTACCAAAAGCTTGTATCTCATGGATACCCGAAAGGTTATCCTGGAGTTTTGCATTGAATTGTGCCAGTTCTTCTTGGGATTGGCGAAACTTGGGGCGAATCTTATATACAAAAATCATGCCTGCGGCGAAAATAAAGGGTATGGGGATACAGGTAAGTAAAGTAAGCTTTACATTTATTGTCAACAGTACAATCAGTACTCCTATTAGAGTGACTACATTAGTCAGCATCTCCGGGATAATATGAGCATATAAAAGCTCGAAAGTGGCAGTGTCGTTTACTATCCTGCTCATTAGCTCTCCGGTCTGTTTATCATGAAAAAAGCTCAGTGAGAGGTTCTGGATTTTGTCATAAACCTGCACCCTTAGGTTTTCCACTAAGTTCCATGCAGCGTGATGGGCTAAATAGTTGCCCAAAAACCGAAATATAACCCTCAACAGATAAATAACGGTCAGTAATATAGTCAAGGTCATTATCTGCTTTGGGACATCTGAGCCATCCAGAGCTTGGACCACATCGGTCAGGCTTGCCAGAATCTTGGGTGCTGCAAGATTAAGTAGCGTCAACGCCAGGGTTGAAAAAATGGCAACTATATAAAGCTTTTTATATTTTATGGCTTCTTTGCTCAGCCTCCAGAGTAGTTTCATTATTTGTGCTCCAAAATAATATGTTGTTTTTTCCTTTACGATTATACACCCCCCTTGCGAGTCGGTCAAGGAGTGTTGTGCATATATGTTTGTCTTATACCCGGCGCTTATAATTCTCTCTGGGAAACCGCTATTTTTTTGCCGGTATCGGTTGCAATCCCGATATAAAGGCTGTAAAATGGTGCTAAGAAGAAATACTGCTTTTAGGAGGGCTTGTTATGGATTTTATTACCGGTAATTGGCAAAACCATATCGATGTCAGGGATTTTATCATCAGAAACTACACCCCTTATGACGGCGACAGTCTTTTTTTGTCTCCCCCAACAGAAAAAACAAAAGCATTGTGGGCAAAAGTTCAAGAGTTGATGAAAAAGGAAAGAGAGAGCGGCGGGGTCCTGGATATAGATGAGAACACCATCTCTACCATTACTTCCCACAAACCCGGATATATAGACCAAAAACTGGAAGATATCGTAGGACTTCAGACCGATAGTCCTTTGAAACGAGCGATAATGCCCTTTGGCGGTATACGCATGGTCAAGACCTCCTTGGAAGCCTATGGTAAATCCTTGAGCCCTACTATAGACAATATCTTTAAATATAGGAAAACCCATAACGACGGGGTCTTTGATGCTTATACCGAAGACATGAAAAAAGCCCGT
>CAZFVM010000043.1:0-10425 GCA_964522305.1 uncultured Oscillospiraceae bacterium | reverse complement strand
CTATAGCTGCCCTTGACCAGAGTGAATTTCCTGTAGATGATAAAACGTTCTGTTTTTTCAGAGCATTCGCTATACCGCCTAAACTTTTTCCTTGAAGATAAAGATTATAAATAAATCTAACTGTTTTTGCCTTTTCTACATCAACGCATATTTGACCTGTATCGTTTCGCAAATATCCATATGGAATTCTCATTTTAATTATTCCTTTCTTGTTTTTTTATAACTTGCACATTCTTATGTTTAAAATAATCATTGCCCTTTAAACACAAACAATTTTATGTTTAAAGGGCAATGATTTTGAATTTAAATGCATATTTTAGCTATTTGCACTCTTTTTCAGAGTTTTTAGGCTAAAAATAGACAAACCTGAATATTTTTGAGTTTTAACACATCAAAAAACAGGTTTGTCTACTATGGTGGGGGAAGGCGGATTCGAACCACCGAAGTCGTTGACAACAGATTTACAGTCTGCCCCCTTTAGCCACTCGGGCATTCCCCCATTTATCTAAAGGCTTATTGTGTGGAGCTGGTGAAGGGAGTCGAACCCCCAACCTGCTGATTACAAATCAGCTGCTCTGCCATTGAGCTACACCAGCAGTTTTGTCCGCGACAAGAGGTAGTATATCATAGGGCTTTGGCTTTGTCAACAGTTTTTTTCATCAAAAAAGGTGCTTGAGGTTTTGCTCCAAAGAGGAGGAGTTTCCTCCTCTTTGGTCGTTATAATCCTATGGTTTATCTAATTATTTTAGCTGAGAAGGGTGCTTTACAAAAAAGTCTACCCTGGGCTCCAAAAACTTGAAACTGTGTTCGGTACCAAAAAAGTGCTCCAAGGGACGGAATATATATTCCCAATCCCAAATTCTCTCGTCTGCTCCCAGGTATTGCCTTATCATATCGCATCCCTCCGGTACAATCGGGTGGAACAACGCGGTGCAAACCCGGATAACATGGAAGGTGTCCCGTATTAGGCTGTTTATCTCTTTTGGGTCCTCAGACTTGCTCCTGGCTGCCCACTGCTTGTTTGCCTCCCGCAGGTATACATTCAGCAGCTCGAACACCTTATCGAAAGTCAGCTCGGACATCATCTTTTCGTACTCTAAGATAGTCTTGTTTGCGTCCTCGATTACATCCCGGCTTATCTCGCCCATAGGGTATCCTTGGGGTGAATGTTTTTGCATTGTATAAAAACAAGACCTTACAAGACGGTTGAACACATTGGTTGCCAGGTTGCCCTCGTACAACACCGTATCAAACTCGCCCTCGGCTCCACCCATAACCGCCTTTGGCTCAAATCCTACACTACGCTCTGCAAGGCTTGCGTTGAAAAAATGGAACCTGAGCTGGTCGGAGGTATAATAATTCAACAGCTCCGAAGCTTGAGGCGGCTTGACCTTTCCGCTACTGGACGCCTTGGTCTTGCCAAACAATAAATGGCGGTTTGGGACTATCAGGGGTAAAGTGAACCCTTCGTCCAAAGCCTCAAAAAGCCCTGTCTCTGCTATGGCATAGAAATATATATTGTCCTCGCCGATAAACTGATAGACCTTTGCGTCCTTTGACTTCCACCAGTCCTCCCACTTCTTGCCTTCTTTACCGTCACCTAAATAAGTCTTGGTAAAAGAGATAGGTGCCCAAAGGGACTCGGGCCAGACCCAAAAAGTCAGGTCTTTTATACCCTCGGTCCCGGGGACCGGGATACCCCAGTCAACGTTACCGGATAATCTAAAAGGTACCAGAGTCTTGCCGGTACGATACTTTATCTGATTGTTTGACAGTATCTCGACTGCCGACTCCCGGTCTGACAATACATCGAACTCCAAGGCGACAGACGCCTTGCCGGGTTCGTCCGCCACCATGTACTTCGGCAGGTCCTTTAGCGCCTTGACCTTATCCATAAAATCCCGATTTATGAATACCGCCGGTCGTCTTAGAAACTCGCTGACCACGGATATGAGACTGTTGCGGCGTGCCGGGTCTTGATCCCAGGTTTCTACGGATTTTTCCACTGATTTGATATATCCCGGTAGGTCGAAATACCAGTTTTTTACCGGCTTTAGTATCGGGGTCTCTCCAGACAAAGTGCTGACCGGGAACAACAACTCGCTGGGGTAATACTGGTGCCCCAAGGAGCACTCGTCGGCATAAGCGGTCTCTGCCCGGCAGCCCTGTATGGGGCAATAGCCGGTAACCTGTCTACCGTTGAGGAACGTGTCTTTCTCACGGTCATAAAACTGTAGAGTCTCCTCGGATTTCAGCACACCCTTGTCATAAAGGCTGAGGAAAATCCGCTCGGATAAATCTTTGTGTATCTCCCCTGCCTCGCCTAATGCCGAGGCGCCATAGAGGTTGAGGGAAATCTGATAACTATCCAAAGTCTGCTTCTGCAGCTTATGCATACGGGAGACAAAGTCGGTGATATCCCCTTGGAACCCCTCAGCCACCGCCTGCTCGTAACCCGCTTCTATGGTGGCGCCATAGCAGTCGGTGCCGGAGACAAAGATTACGTTCTCTGCCCCAATTCTATCCCTCAAAAACCGCGCGAACACATCCGCCTGAACAAAGACCCCTCCGACATGACCGAAGTGAAGTTCTTTGTTACCGTAGGGCATTCCCCCGGTTATGACCGCCCGCTTTGGAAACACGGGGCGGGTCTGCTTTTTGTTATCAGAGTTGTATGTCATATAAAAAATCCTTTGTCAATAAAATGTTGTCAAAACGCCCAGTTGCCGTCTTTGAAGATGGGGGTCGCTACCCCGTCTTTGTAACCTGTGATAGACATATCCGGGGCGCCGATCATAAAGTCCACATGGACAATAGAGTCGTTAATTCCCAGATCGTGGCACTCTTCTTTGGTCAACTTCTCATAGCCCTCCAAAGTGTTGGTATAACCCATGCCCAGCGCCACATGACAAGAGGCGTTCTCGTCAAATAAGGTGTTGTAAAACAGTATTCCGGAGTTGGAGATTGGAGAATCGTGGGGCACTAATGCCAGCTCCCCTATCATGCCCGAGGTCTCGTCGGAGGTGATAATCTTCTCCAATGCTTCCTCGCCGGACTTCGCCTCCCACTTGACTGCTTTTCCGTCCTTGAAATCTATATAGAAATCCTCAATTAACTGTCCCTGATAGGACAAGGGCTTGGTAGAAACCAACCTGCCTTCGCATTTGCCCTTCATGGGAGATGTGAATACCTCCTCGGTAGGCATGTTGGGGTTGTAATATACTCCGTTGAGGGTATACTCCCCGCCTCCGAGCCATCTGCCCGTGGGGATGAGCTCGCAGGTGAAATCGGTACCGTTGGCGCTCTTGAAATGGACATAATCAAACCTCTTTTGGTTGAGGAAATCCCGCTTTTGCATAAAGCTGGCGTTGTGGCTATCCCACTCTGCAATCGGGTCGTTATCCTCGGTAACCCGAACAGCGCCAAGGATTGCATCCCAAAGCTTGCGGACTGCCGTGGAAGTGCGCTCACCGGGGAACACCTTCTTTGCCCATTCCTTGGAGGGAACGGCGACTATGGTCCACTGATACTTGTTCTCCCGTTCGTCTCTATACTTCTTTAGTATCTTAAAACGGTTGATTCTGACTTTTTGCATCTTGTCCTTATTGACGGTCTTTAGCCCGTCCGGGTCGTCGGAGAGAATATGGATCATGGCGGGGAGCTCTTTGTTGTACTCTTTCTCCCGCTCTTCTACCCAAGGGGAAACCTCGGACAGACTCCTGATACCTCTATGACGGTAATGAAGCTTGGTCAAGGGTTGAGAACCCCATTCTACGCTGACCTTAGATGCTCCTGCTTTATATGCTTCGTCAACCACCATCAGCGCAAACTCGCTCTGGTCCACCGAAGCGTATACCAAAACAGCTTGTCCTTTCTGGACCGCGGCGCCGGTACGGACTGTCAATCGGGCGTATTTTCTGAGTAATGACTTTTTCATGATTGTTATACCTTTCTGTTTTTGGCATAGTCTTTATCAAAACCATAAGTACTACTGCCGGGTATTTATCTACTAATAAATATGCAACCCTGCAAGGGCTGCATATAGGTCTTGCCAACTAATGTCAAGTAAATTATAAGAAAGTTAGCTCTCGTCCGTGGAGCCGTCTGCTCTTGCAATAACCGAATGAACCGCCCAACTCTTAATCTGGAACTTTGTTCTGTCGGCACCGCTCTCTATGAGAACCATGTCGTCCTTTATCTTTATGACAACCCCTACTATACCGCCGGAGGTGGTAATAACATCACCGGGCTCTAAGGAGGAGCGCATCTCTCTGACTGCTTTTTCCTGCTTCTTCTGGGGGCGGTATAAAAAGAAATAAAAAACCACAACCAAAAGTAAAATGGGAATACCCATGGAGAGCAAACCCTCTAATGCCGAACCACCTGCCTCAGCACCATCTGCCGCGTCCAATAACCGTGTGAAAAAACTCATGCTTAATATCCTTCCGAAATATATAATATGTGACTGTGTCAGCTGTTTGTAAAACTCAAAAAATCAATATATAAGCCGTTGTACGGCTGTGACCTTGCCGGTAGACTTATCTATATCAAAAGCGGCACCTCGAAGGACTACCTGACCCTCGGCGGGCTCGAACCTATCCCTTATGCGGGTAACAAAACTCGTAATTACCGCCTCGGGCTTGACCCCGATAATTGAATCAATAGGCCCGCACATCCCGATATCGCTGATAAACCCGGTGCCCTCGGGCAGGATTGTCTCGTCTGCGGTCTGGACATGGGTGTGGGTACCAAAAACAATGTTGATTCTTCCGTCGAAATACCTGGCAAAAGCTGCCTTCTCGCTGGTCGCTTCGCCATGGAAATCGCAGACACAAAAATCATAACTGCCTTTGTTCTCCTTTAACAATCTGTCTGCCATGTTAAAGGGGTTGTCTGCAGGGTCCATAAAAATCTGACCGATGAGGTTGATCACCATCACCCTAAGCCCCTCCTTGCAACGGACAATGGTGCATCCCTTGCCCGGTGCTCCCGGAGGTAGGTTGTGGGGTCTGAGGACATAATCGCTCTCGTCTAACATCGTATATAAATCCTTGCGTCTTAAGGTGTGGTTGCCCCCGGTGAGAACATCCGCTCCGCTCCGGAGCAGCTGCTCTGCGTTCTTTGGGGTGAGTCCACTGCCGCCCGCAGAGTTCTCTGCGTTGACTATAATAAGGTCGGCGTTCTCCTTGGAGCGTATAAGAGGAAGTTGCTCACAGGCATAATCTGTGCCTGCTCTGCCTACCACATCTCCTATTGCTATAATCCTCATTTGGAAAGTCGCTTTCTAAAACGGCAAAAATCACCGTTGTATCAATAAATATTGTCTGTCTCTTGGGTTACTTCGCGTAATCGAACTGGCGGGTCTCGCGGATAACATGAATCTTTATCTGACCCGGGTATTCCATATCTGCCTCTATCTTCTTGGCGATATCCCTGGCGATGAAGACCATCTCATCGTCGTTTATCTCTTCGGGCTTGACCATTATGCGGATTTCTCTGCCCGCTTGGATGGCGAAAGCCTTCTCGATTCCCTCAAATCCGGTGGCTATTTCTTCCAATTTCTGGAGACGCTTGATATAGGTCTCGAGATTCTCTCGGCGAGCTCCCGGTCTTGCGGCGGATATGGCGTCTGCCGCTTGAACTATCATGGCTATCAAAGTAGTGGGCTCTGCATCACCGTGATGGGTCTCTATGGCGTGGACCACCTCAAAGTGCTCTTTGTACTTACGGGCAATATCCACACCAATCTGAACATGGCTGCCGTCGACCTCGTGGGTCATCGCCTTGCCTATGTCATGGAGCAACCCTGCCCGCTTTGCCAAAGAAGAATCCAAATCCAGCTCTGCGGCTATCATGCCGGCGATAAAGGAAACTTCTATAGAATGCTTTAGTACGTTCTGTCCATAGCTTGTCCTGTAATGCAGTCTGCCCAGCAGTCGTACCAGCTCGTTGTTCATGCCGTAGATTCCGGTATCAAACAGGGCTTGTTCTCCCTGCTTCTTGATAATGGACTCTATCTCTTTACGGCTCTTTGCCACCATTTCTTCTATCCTTGACGGGTGGATTCTGCCGTCTGAAACCAGCTTTTCAAGAGCGTTACGAGCTATCTCTCTGCGTACCGGGTCAAAGGTAGAAACCGTTATTGCCTCGGGGGTGTCGTCGATAATAAGATCAACCCCGGTCAAGGTCTCTATAGCCCGGATGTTCCTGCCTTCCCTGCCTATTATCCTGCCCTTCATCTCATCGTTGGGCAGGTCTACCACCGAAACGGTGACCTCTGCCACACTGTCGGCGGCGCAACGCTGAATCGCCAGGGTAATGATGTTCTTGGCTTTGTCCTCGGCAGTGTCCTTGTACTCCTGCTCTATGGCGTTGAGCCTGACGGCTATGTCGTGCCTCGCCTCGCTCTCCACTCGCTCCATCAAGATGGCCTTTGCCTCTTCGGCGCTCATTGCAGATATCTTTTGCAATAACTCTGCCTGCTCGGCTATTGCCTTCTCGATATCTTCGCGGAGAGCGGTGTTCTCCTTGATCTTTGTATTTAATGTTTCTTCTTTTTTGTCAAGGTTATCGCTCTTTTTGTCAAGATTTTCTTCTTTTTGTATTACCCGTCTCTCCAGACGTTGTACATCGTTCCTACGTTCTCTAATCTCTCGTTCTGCTTCGCTTTTTATGCGGATTGCTTCTTCTTTTGCCTCGACTAACCTTTCTTTCTTTGCTGTCTCGGCGCTTTTTTTGCCTTCTTCAACTAATCGCTTTGCCTCGGTCTCGGCGGAGACTATTGCCTTTTCCGCCACTCTCTTTCGGAATAAAAATCCCAAAATGAAAGCTACTCCCGCAGCAGCAACACATATCAGTATCCAATAAACGGGGTCCATAGATTTACCTCCTTTTATATTAAAATCTATGCTTCCCGATTAAATATTCAATGTATCCAGGTACAAATTGTATAATTACTCCCAAAATATATACATCTATATAAAATCGAAAAACATTCGATATCACTGTATTATACATTATACGGGCTATTATGTAAAGTCTTGATTTTTTTATATTTTGTACCTCGGGGATTGTTTACAAAATATTCAAAGTTGCCGGAAAATTTGAAAAGACACTTTCAAAAAACAACCCCGAGACAAGGGATAAAAGGATAACCGAGAAACAATTGTTTTATGCTTTAAAAAAGCGGTAGTTGTCCAGATAAGTTGACTAAACCCGAATATGAATATATAATTGTGACGATAAGGATATATTACACTCAAACCGAGTGTTGAAAGGTGTTTTTTTTGATGCGGGAATTATATTTTGACTCGGCTGCCACCACCAAGCCCTGCCAAGCGGCTATAGAGGCGGCAAACCGAGCTTTTGATGAATATGGAAACCCTTCTTCCCTGCACTATATGGGGATAAAGGCAAAGCGTATGCAAGACCATGCAAGAGAGCAGGTAGCCAAAGCAATGGGGTGCGACCCTGACAGGGTGTTCTTTACCGCCGGCGGGACCGAGAGTAACAACTTGGCTCTGCTGGGTGCGGCTTATGCTAAGCAAAGGCATTCGCGGGTCATAGTTATCACCGACAGCGAGCACTCCTCGGTGGAAAACACGGCAAAACGACTGGAAAACGAAGGTTTTGAGATAGTAAGGGTCTCGACGACAAACGGCAACCTCAACGAAGAAGAACTGCGCCGAGTGTTAGACCGCAAAGTCGGGGTGGTAAGCATTATGCATGCCAACAACGAAACCGGAGCATTGTATGACCTCGAGCTTGTGCGGTCGGTCATAAATTCTGCCGATTGCGGTGCTTTGTTTCACACCGATGATGTCCAAGGGTTCTTAAAGTCGGGTACCGAGGGGAGGTCTCGACGGGTTACCCGGATATGTGACTTGGTTTCTGTCTCTGCCCATAAAGTCCACGGGCTTAAGGGGTGCGGAGCTTTGTATATAAAAAAAGGACTTTCCCTCTCCCCCTTGATAAACGGAGGAGGACACGAAAAGGGTATGCGGAGCGGGACCGAGAACGTCCCTGCCATCGCCGCTTTTGGTGCTGCCTGTGGGGACTGGGTATCTGATACTAATCGCATAGAATATATCGAAGGACTGCGGAAATATGCAGTGCAACAAATCACAAAAGGACTCATGGACAAAGTGTCTTTCCACGAGCCAAAAAGCCGTATCTCATCTATACTAAACCTAAGCTTGCCCGGGGTAAAAAGCGAGGTCGCGTTAAACTACCTGTCCGGTATGGGTGTATATGTATCTGCCGGGTCGGCCTGTGCCGGTACAAAGCGGGAAAACCGAGTGCTGGAAGCTTTTGGGCTGGATAGAGGGGAGATAGAAAGTGTATTGAGGATAAGTTTTTGTCATTACAACACAAAAGAAGAGGTGTCGGAACTGGTAGATGCGCTGGAAGGTGCAACAAAACTGACTGAAAGGTTATAAACAAATTGACTACTAAAAATATACGGGTTAAAGAAATAATTCTGCTCAAATACGGGGAGATTGTCCTCAAAGGACTCAACCGAAGCTACTTTAACAGGTTGTTACAAAAACGGGTAAAAGCTGTGTTGAAGGACCTCGACGGCAGTTTTGGGATAGATTATGCCCAATCCACCCTTTATGTTCGACCCGAAGAGGGAGCAGACGCCGACCTTGCCTTTGAAAGGCTGAAAAAAGTCTTTGGGGTGGTCACTGTTTCCAAAGCCCTCCAATGTAATAAAGATATAGAGGTAATAAAAAAGGTTATCGAACAAAACGGCGAACGGTTCTTGCAGGGGGCAAAGACCTTCAAGTGTGTGTCCAAGCGCTCAGACAAAAGCTTTGAATACAAATCCCCGGAGATATGTGCGATGTGCGGAGGGGTTGTGTTAGACAAGTTCCCTCATATGAAAGTGGATGTGCATAACCCCGAGGTAACTATAGTTATCGAAATCCGGGAAAGCCATGCCTTTGTCCACGGAGGTGCCGAAAAGGGAGCCGGCGGTATGCCTGTGGGCTCCAACGGCAGGGGGCTGTTGTTGTTGTCCGGTGGGATAGACAGCCCGGTGGCAGGATACATGGCGGCAAAGCGAGGGATGGCTCTGGATGCCGTTTACTTCGAAAGCCCTCCTTATACCGGGGATGCAGCCAAAGAAAAGGTGCAAGCTCTGGCAAAAAAACTGAGCGAATACTGTGGCCCCATCTATTTGCACACCGTGAGTGTTACCGAGATTTCTCGGGCGATGACCGGCACATGCGACAGCAGACTCTTTACTATATTGCTCCGACGCTTCATGATGCGGATAGCGGAGGAGATTGCAAAAGAAGTCCAAGCGGAGGCCTTAATAACCGGGGAGAGTATCGGTCAGGTGGCAAGCCAGACCGTAAAAGCCATAGCAATCACCAACTCGGCAACAACCCTCCCCGTCTTTCGACCCTGTATAGGACTGGACAAGGAAGAGATTGTCACCCGTGCCAGAGATATAGGAACATTGGAAATATCCAACCTCCCCTATGAGGATTGCTGCACCGTATTTACACCGAAACACCCCAACACAAGGCCTACGGAAGAAGAAGTTCTGGCAGAAGAAGCAAAGCTGGATGTGGAAGGATTGGTAAAATCTGCCATGGAAACCGAATCGGCGATAAGGATTATATAAAGGGGTTGCCTATGGTAAAAGTATTGGTAGAGAATCTAAAATCCAATAACAAAAAAGTTGCCACAGCGGAGTCCTGCACCGGCGGGCTACTCGCCCAGAAGATTACCTCTATACCCGGTGCGAGTGAAGTGTTTGACTGCGGGGTTGTCGCATACTCGAACGAAATAAAGACCTCTGTTCTCGGGGTGAATGAGGAGACCTTGAATATATATGGCGCGGTATCGGAGCAGACCGCCGGGGAAATGGCAACCGGTGTAATAAAACTGAGTAACGCGGATATTGGCGTGGGGATAACCGGGATTGCCGGACCCGGAGGCGGAAGCGCAGAAAAACCCATCGGACTTGTATATATAGCAACGGCAACACAGAGTGATGTAGTAACAAAGAGGTTTTTGTTTGACGGGGACCGAGAAAGTGTAAGGGAGCAGTCGACAAAAGCCGCTGTTATGATGGTGATGGCTATCTTGGACCCTGTTAAAGAAGACAACCGATAATAATGTGACACAATATAAAAAGGTATTGTAGCAAAAACAGATTTCCGATGACAAATTGCTACAATCCGGCTCAAAAATGTTATAAACGCCCTTGAAAACAGCTTTTATCAGCCAAGTTCAAGGGCATTTTTTGCTATGTATTTTTCTGAACTGTTTTGTTACAGTCCTTTTTTTGCTGCGGTTCATCCCGAAAATAAGCATACACTATATAAATATATTCGGTTTTTTATTGGTTCTCACCAGGGATTTTTGACTATAGCGTATTGACTTTTTGTAAATATGTTGTACACTGTCAGT
>CAZFVM010000042.1:0-10656 GCA_964522305.1 uncultured Oscillospiraceae bacterium | reverse complement strand
CCCCGCATCATCCCTTGATTTATTTGTCTGATTATTGTAGAATAAACTGTAGACTTGGGATAAAGTCGTTTTTTTGATAAGTTCGGAATACACGGACTTTTGTTTTTTAAAAGCGGTTTTGCATTCGCCGTTTTATTTATTATCACAGTTATACTGATTGTCCTATCTTTTTTAAACAAAAAAAGCCTTTGGGCGTGGAGGTTATTTATGAGCAACAAGCTTTTTCAGGGCCTGATTTATCAGATGAAGGAAGCGGTAGACCGCAATATCGGTATCATAGACGATCGCGGGGTGGTTATCGCCTGCAGCCAATTATCCAGAATAGGCGAAACTAATAGAATTATACTCGAGGAAGTATCTTATAACTTTAACACTATCATATGGGACGGCTATACCTATCGTCCGATAGGTACCCACGCCCGAACCGAGTTTATTGTCTTTGTAGAGGGAGAAGATGAGATAGCGAACTCTATTTCTTCCTTGCTGGCGATATCCTTTACCGGGATTAAGTCTCTCTATGACGAGAAATATGATAAGGCTAATTTTATTAAGAATATTATCTTAGACAACATTTTGCCCGGGGATATCTATATCAAATCAAAAGAACTCAGGTTTGACAGTGAAGTCAACCGGGTTGTGTTCCTCGTTCGCTTTAAGCAAAAAGAGGATGTGGTGCCCTTCGATATTATCCGTAATATGTTCCCGGATAAGGGTAAAGACTATGTCATCAGCGTGGGCGAAAAGGATGTGGTCTTGGTCAAAGAACTCAAAACTATAGCGGATTCCAAGGCGCTGGAGTCCATAGCAAGGGATATCGTCGACACTGTCCCCGCCGAGTTCTCCCAGGATGTGGCGGTGGGTATCGGGTCTCCGGTTACCAATGTGAAGGAGCTTGCCAGCTCCTATAAGGATGCCCAGGTGGCTTTGGATGTGGGCAAGGTCTTTGATGCCGGGAAGAAGGTTATTAATTACGAGAACTTGGGGATAGGAAGACTTATATATCAACTCCCCACAACCCTGTGCGAAATGTTCTTGCAGGAAGTGTTTAAAAAAGGCTCGTTGGAGAGCTTGGACTCTGATACTTTGAAGACAATACAAGCCTTCTTTGAGAACAACCTAAACGTCTCTGAGACCTCGAGGAAACTCTTTGTCCATAGGAACACCTTAGTATACAGACTCGAAAAGATAAAAAAGATAACCGGTCTGGACTTGAGAGAGTTCGACCATGCCATAACCTTCAAGGTCGCCTTGATGGTAAAGAAATATATCAAGAGCAAATCAGCAAACTTCTAAGGATTTTTTTATTATGATAGAGTTCGAAAATGTTACGATGGTGTACCCCAATGGCACCGTTGCGCTAAAAAACGTTAATCTTAATATTCAAGACGGTGAGTTCGTGTTCATTGTCGGCCAATCCGGTGCCGGCAAGACCACCCTCACCAAACTTCTTTTGCGGGAAGAAAAAATCTCCGAAGGAAAGCTTACGGTGAACGGGTTTTCGCTGGAGAAAATCCGGGAACGCAAGGTTCCTTATCTGCGTCGTACCATGGGGGTCGTCTTCCAGGATTTTAGATTGTTTGACAACAAAACCGCTTACGAAAACGTTGCCTTTGCCATGAGAGTAATTGGCGAAAAACCCTCTTTGATAAAAAAGAGGGTTCCCTACTTTCTGAATGTGGTCAACCTGTCGGATAAATATGACAGCTTCCCGGATATGCTCTCGGGGGGCGAAAAACAAAGAGTGGCTTTTGCCAGAGCCTTGGTAAACAACCCTCAAATAGTAATAGCCGACGAGCCTACAGGGAACATTGACCAGGACCTCGGCTGCGAAATAATGGATTTGTTGATTAAGATAAACAGGCTCGGAAAAACAGTAATCGTGGTTACCCATGACCTGGATATGATTGCCCGATACAAAAAGCGGGTGATAACCATTAAAGAAGGGGTCATAACCTCAGACAAAATGGGAGGGGAAATCCATGAAAAAGATTAGTTCCATGTTTTATCTCATCGGCCAGGGCTTTGTAGGCGTGTTTAGAAACGGGGTCATGACAACCGCTTCCCTGCTTGTACTTGTCTCCTGCATGTTGATTGTAGGGACTTTTTATATTGTTATTGACAATATCGACAAGAACCTAAAGTCCAGTGACCGCATAAATATTATCAACATATGGTTGCCTGATGAGCTGGAAGAGAGTGAAATCGAACATATCGAAACCAAGATTAAAGATATTTCAAAAGAGTTGGGAAACATAGAACAGTGGGAGAGATACAGCAAAGAAGAGAACTTAGAGAAGTTTAAAGAACGCGCCGGAGAGGACACCCTTGAGTTTTTGAAAGACAAGGATATTAACCCTCTGCCTGCCAGTATCGAGATACACTTTACCAGTTTTTCTGACCCGAAATTCAATATGGATGATGTCTACAAGCTAAAACAAAGACTCTTGGGTATAGAAGGACTGTCCGATGAGAATGTCAAAGAGGACATAGAGCTATACAACAAGGTCACCGGGCTTAACAAAACCCTGACTTTGGTCGCTCTGTGGATGATGATTATTCTGTTGGTGGTTTCTTTGTTTGTCATTATGAACACCATCAGGTTGGGGCTTCATGCCCGCAGGAACGAGATTAACTTCATGAGGTATTGCGGTGCAACAAAGTCTTTTGTCAGGACTCCTTTTTTGATAGAGGGGGTTTTGATAGGTATAGCCTCGGCTGCAATTGCCTTGGGGCTGCAATACTATATATATGAGTATATTATTGTGGATGTCATACCGGGGGCGAAGAGTTTTATCTACGGGTAAACTGGCGGGATTATTGATATGTCGGTGGTACCCTTTATGGAATACCTAAACCTTTTGCTTGTGCTATATATAGGAATGGGGTTGTTCGCCGGTATAATCGCCAGCTCTGTCTCGATAAAAAAACACTTGAAAGTATAAGGAGGAAATACCATGAATTTGGTTATTCGGTTCAAAAAACAGATAGCCTTATTACTGATTGTCGTAGTTGTCTTTTCTGCCTTTGCATTTAAGGTGCAAGACACTGTCGATGCCCGTACCCTTTCCCAAGTGGAAGCGGATATACGGGAATACGAAGCTTTGCTAAAGAAATACCAAAACGAAAGAGCTGCTCTCGACGCTGAAATAAAAAAGCAGGACAAAGACAAAAAGCTGACCGAAAAAGACCTAGCTCTTTATGTGAATGAAATAAGCTATCTTGAAGCCGAGATACTCCTTACCGAAGAGACTATTGAGTCTTATGCCAGAAAATTGGCAGAGATTGAAGTGGATATTATGATAAAGGAAGAAGACCTGGATTATTACGAGGGTATGTATGCCTCTATCATTCGCTACTCTTTTATGCAAGGGGATATTACTATTTTTCAAATCCTCTTTCAAGCGGACAGCTTCTCGGATTTTTTGACCAGGATTGACAGCATTAACTATTTTCTCAGTTATACCGATACGATTATGAAAACCATCAAGAGCGCCAAAAATGACCTGGTTATTATAAAAGAAAAGCACGAGACTACTAAGGCGGCTTTGGACGAATACAAAGATGGTCTGGAATCCTCTGTCGCCGATTTAGAAGCAAAGAAAAAAGATACAGACCAAAAAGCTCAGTCCTTGGGTACAAACCTGTCGGAGCTAAACAAAAAATATCAGTCTGCCGGCTCTTCTCTGGAGCAAACAAAAACCAGATTGGCTGCTTTGAAGAAGGAACGACAGGAAATTCTGGATGCGGACAAAGGTTATATATGGCCTCTCAAAACCAGTTCCTATTGGATTTCCAGCTTGTACGGTTGGAGAACCGATCCTTTTAACAGCAAAAAGCAACAGTACCACAACGGCCTTGACATTGCTTGTGCCGCCGGGACGCCCATATATGCGGTAAAGGGCGGCACGGTTATCCGCAGTGAGATGGCGGCAGGCTGGGGAAATGTGGTGGTTATATACCACGGGAACGGGATACAAACCCTATATGCCCATGCCAGCAAACGGATTGCAAAGGTTGGGGATGTGGTAAAACAAGGGGACAAGATAGCCGAAGTAGGAACTACCGGTTCTTCTACCGGAAACCATCTGCATATCAGCTTTCTGGTAAACGGTGCCTATGCAGACCCGGCGAAATATCTACCCAAAGGATATATAAGATAAACCTCAAAAGCTCATCTGATAAAAGACGTTGATTTATTTATTAAAATAACATGCTCGTATATAAATGGTACCCCATATTGGTAAGGCGGTGTTTTGCTTGAAGAAAAGATTTTCTGCCGTAAGCTTGGGGCTCGTCGCCCTTTTGGTTGCCGGTGCAACTTTTTTGATAACCTCGGTAGGTTTTTATAAACTAAACACGGAGCAGTTCGGTACGCTATATGAAAAAGAAGCCTTCTATGATAAACTCCAAGACATATATGATTGGGTAGACGGTGACTTTATCGGTGAGTATTCAAAGACTGATTTGGAAGACAATTATATAAGAGCGTTTGTCGACGGACTGGGCGACCCTTATTCTTCATATATGTCAAAACAAGAGTATGATGCCTATATGAAAAGCGCCCAGGGGAACTTGGTAGGTATCGGTGTTCATGCAATCTTTGACCAACCCACCGGAGGAATATATATTGTCGGGGTTATGCCGGACTCCCCTGCTCAGGCTTTTGGAGTTGAGAAGGGGGATATTATTGTCCAGGTTGAGGATGTTCCCCTGTCCGATGAAAACTACGAAAAGGCGGTCAATACTATCCGCGGGCACGAAGGTGAAACGGTTAATTTGATTGTAAAAAGACAAGACGAACTAATAAAGCTCTCTATTATAAGAGCTACTGTAGAGATTGAAACGGTCGTGTGGGAAATTATCCCCCACTCCAAAGGCAATATCGCATATTTGAAAATCTATAGCTTTGACAAAAACACCCCCAAAGGGTTCGACAAAGCCTTGGCAAACGCTCTGGAAGAGAACTGTGTCGGCTATATCTTTGATGTCAGGGGAAACCCCGGCGGGGATTTGGACTCCATTGTTTCGGTGCTGGACTCGTTGTTGCCGGAAGGACCGATTATCAAGATAGTGGATAAAGACGGAAACATAACCAAAAAAGACTCTGACCCGAAATTTCTGGATGCCCCCATGGCGGTACTTGTAAACGAAAACACCGCTTCTGCAGCAGAGCTTTTTGCCGCAGCGTTAAAGGACTATGAGTTGGCAACCTTGGTGGGAACCACCACTTTTGGTAAGGGGTCGATGCAAACCATTATATCCCTGCCCGACGGAAGTGGGCTTCGCCTTTCTACCAATTATTATAACCCTCCCTTTAGCGATAATTATAACGGAATCGGGGTTGACCCCCACATCACGGTGGAGCTGACAGAAGAGCAGGAACAAACCCTGCACCGCCTTGATAAAAACGAAGACCCCCAATTTATAAAAGCAATTGACATATTGACAAAATAAAATCTTAACATAAAGAGGAGTTTTTTTTGATGAGTAAACAAATCGTACTGTCCCATGAGGGGCTTAGAAAATTGCAGGATGAACTGGAGTTTTTGAAAACTACAAAACGCAAGGAAATCGCCCAGGCGATACAAAAAGCCAGGTCTTTTGGTGACCTTAGCGAAAACAGCGAATATGACGAAGCAAAGAACGACCAAGCGGAGATAGAGACCAGAATCGCCCACTTAGAGCAAATGCTAAAGTTTGCACGGGTATTGGATGACAAGGACTTGGGTACGGACAAGGTCAATATCGGCAACAAAGTTGTTGTCCATGATATAGATACCGACGAGGAGATGGAATATAAGATAGTGAGTTCTGCCGAAGTTGATCCTCTTTTGCTTCATGTGTCCGACGAGAGCCCCATCGGAAAAGCCTTGCTGGGACAAAAGATCGGGGACAGTGTAATCGTTGAAACCCCCTCCGGAGATAAAAACTTCACTATCTCTGCCATATCCAAATAACAGAAAGAAAGATAAAATGACTGATAATCAAAATAACAATGTTGAAAACCCGGATTTGTCCGAAATAACCGAGGAAAATCTGAGTGAAATATTGCGAATCCGCAGGCAAAAGCTGGCAGACCTTCAAACGGCGGGGAAAGACCCTTACAGTATAGTTAAATACCCGGTCAGCCATCATGTAAAGGAGCTCAGAGATAACTTTGAGACCTATGAAAACAAAGACGTGAGTGTCGCCGGACGCATAATGAGTCGCAGAGACATGGGTAAAGCCAATTTTATCGATATCCAGGACGATAGCGGCAGAATGCAGATATATATCCGGATTGACGAGATAGGCGAAGAGGCTTTTGGTGAATACAGGAAGTGGGATATCGGCGACATCGTCGGGCTGGAGGGTTTTGTCTTCAAAACCCGGCGGGGAGAGATTTCTATCCACGCAAAAGCCCTCACCCTGCTTTCTAAGTCCTTGCTTCCCTTGCCGGAAAAGTGGCACGGCCTCAGGGATACCGACCTTAGATATCGTCAGAGATATGTGGACTTGATAGTTAATCCCGAGGTAAAAGAAACCTTTATCAAGCGAAGTAAGATTATTAAAGAAATCCGAGCATATCTGGACGAAAAGGGGTTCTTAGAGGTAGATACCCCCGTTCTTCATACCCTGGAGATTGGTGCGGCTGCCCGACCTTTTATCACCCACCACAATACCCTTGACATAGATATGTATCTGAGAATAGAGACCGAACTCTACCTCAAACGCCTTGTTGTCGGCGGGTTTGAAAAAGTCTATGAAATGGGCAGGATATTCCGTAATGAAGGCATGAGCGTAAAGCACAACCCGGAGTTTACCTCTATTGAGATATATCAAGCCTACACCGACTACATCGGGATGATGGAATTGACCGAAGACTTGGTTGCCACCGTAACCGAAAAAATATGCGGAAGCAAAACCATAAATTACCAAAACACCACCCTTAACATGGCAGCGCCCTGGCCGCGGATGACCATGGTTGAATCGGTGCGAACCTTCTGTGATGCCGACTATGACTCTTGGGAAACCGACGAGGACGCCAGGCAATGCGCCGTGAGCCGTGGGCTAAAAGTCGAAAAGACTGCCACAAAAGGGGACGTGCTTATTGCCTTCTTTGAGGAGTATGTGGAGGACAAACTTATCCAGCCAACGATTATCTATGATTATCCGGTGGAAAACTCCCCTCTCGCAAAGAGAAAAGCGGATAACCCGATGTTTACCGAAAGGTTTGAGTTCTTTATATATGCCCGGGAAATGGGGAATGCCTTCTCGGAGCTAAACGATCCGGTAGACCAAAGACAACGGTTTGAAAAACAGGTTGCGGAAAAAAGAGCCGCCGGCGCTAATGCCCAGGTGGACGAAGACTATATATCGGCGTTGGAGTATGGACTCCCCCCCACGGGAGGGCTTGGAATAGGGATAGACAGACTTATCATGTTCCTCACCGACTCGGCTTCTATAAGGGATGTTTTGTTGTTCCCGACCATGAGGCCTTTGGGATAAGGGGCTTAAAACCCAAGACTGCCGGAAAGGAGAAAATGGATAATGGAAAAAAGAGATAAACATCCTTTTGTAAAATGGATTGACCATATTTGGTACTATAATAAATGGATGATTCTTCTGGGAGGCGCCGCAGTGTTGTTGGTAATTGTCGGTTCTATACAACTACTGACAAAGAAAACCCCGGATGTTCACTTTATGTATGTGGGGAAGGCGACCATCTCTATTACCGATGCCGGCAAGCTTGAAGATTCTGTGAAAGAGCTGATAGAAGACTATAACGAGGATGGCTCTATCAATGTTGCCTTTTTGGAATTGACCGCCCACACCGAAGAGGTCAGTGGTGCTGTCTTTGATGCGGATGTAAACGCCGGGGTATTACGCAGGTTTGATGTGGAGGTTGCCACCGGTGACAGTATAATCTATCTGTTGGATGAGTATTATTACAAGAAAGTTCTGGAAATCGGGGTTTTGGATTCCCTTGAGTCTGTGTTGGGGGCAGAAAACCTGCCGGAAAACACTAAGGACGAATATGGTATCTATCTCAAAGACCTGGATATCTATAAAACCCCCGGGTTTTCCAACCTCCCCGATAGCACTATATTGTGTATAAGAAGGTTCCCTAACGAAGGCGAAATTTCTTATAGGCGAGACCTTAAGGTTTTTGAAAACAACAGAGATTGTTTTGTCCGCTTGGTAAAGTATAACCATTAAGATTTAATTTATATTGCAAAAGCTATACCTATATGATAAAATCCGACTTTGAGATGTTTTTATCTGATATTTCGAGTCGTATAATTTAACCGGAGGTTTTTTTTGATGAGCAGATATAACAAGAAACAACTAAGGAACACCTTGATTTTTACCATACTTATTTCTTTGGTTGTTGTCGGTGCGGGATTGTTTATAACAATATCCCATTTTTTGAACAAGAGCTCGCTCTTTGTCGACCAGAATTTTGCAAGAGCGTTTGCTAATGCGTTGGAGATAAGACCCAACCAGATAACCCAGGAGATGTTGGACGAATACGAAAGTCTGATTTATTTTTGTGATATCGGACTAACACAGGATACACAAGTCTCTTACGCGAGACCGATTGTTATATTGGGCAAAAAAGATTATACAGACTTTTATCTGGATTCTGCCGATGCCCAAGATACTGAAGATTCGGAAGCCGATGAGGCTAAAGAAAAAGAGCAACCCGAAGATTATATTGTTCTTTCTTTGATAATCGACAAAGCGCAAGACTTAGCTGCCTTCAAAAACCTAAGGGTGCTTTCTGCTTTTGACGGTAAAACAGTGATGGAAATGTATCAGAACGCTTATTATGTTTCTATTTACGCAAGTATTTATGATACAATAAACGCCATTGATTTTGGACGACTTATGCAAGAGATGGGAATCTATGATCTTACTAAGCTATCCCAGATTGCAGCCCTTGAAAAACTCGAGGTGTTGGCACTGGAGTATACCGGACTAAAAAATTTAGACGGTGTTGAAGTTTTTGCTAACCTAAAGAGCCTTGATATTACTACCACAGGGACTAAATCCTTTGCAGGAATAGAACAAAGCAAAAACCTTGAATCCTTATTGGCAGGTAATTTGGGGATTTCTGACCTTACTCCTCTAAAGGGTCTGACCACCCTTAAGACCTTAGACCTGGAAGGTAACGAGATTGAGGACCTTTCCCCTGTCTCTAACCTTACAGAGTTGGAAAGACTGTCTCTTGCCAACAATAAGCTGGCTAACCTGGATGCTTTATCCAAGCTTACCAAGCTTACTGTTGTTACCGCTCCCAAAAACGAACTCACGGATATTTCGGGATTGGCAGGATGTGCAAAACTGGAAACCCTTTATATCGGCGAGAATAAGTTTGAAGATTTGGATGCGCTAAAAGACCTGACAGAGCTGACTACATTGAATATTGCTAACGGTAAGGTCAAGGATATTGCCGGTATCTCTGAGCTGACAAAGCTGGAAACCGTGGACTTATCCGAGAACGAAATAGAGGACATATCCTCCTTTGAAAAGCTTGTAGAGCTAAAGAGTCTGGACCTTAGCGGCAATGCCATAAAAGATATTACTGTTGTCTCTAACTTAAAAGCATTAGAGACCCTGGACCTTAGCGAAAACGAGATAGAAAACATCCTTGGGGTAAAAGGGCTTAATAACCTTAGCAACTTGAACCTTGCAAAGAATAAAATAACCGACCTTTCCGGAATGGAAGATGCCTTCGACGAAGACCAGTTCGAAAAGGACGCCGACGGTAAGACCAAAACCATGAGCATAAACCTGTCTGATAACAAAATCGAAGATTGGGAACCCTTGAAGGGTTATGAACACATCAATGTTGAGGGTATGCCCGAGGACAAAGACGAAGACGACGATACTTCTAAGGATGATTCCGACGATAACGATGATTCCGGCGACGAAACTTCTGACAACGACTCTTTAGACGCCGACTCCGATGAGAGCTCGGAAGAAGAGGGCGAATCAAATGAGGAGTCCGAAGAATAAGATAACCAAGCCTTTTTACTCCCGATTTAGGTGTAGTAATAAAGAACAAAAATAAAAAAAGCGAGGTAACGGATATGCCCGATATGCTGGTAAAGCTCTACGATCTGAAGGATAATTCTAAGTTATACGAAGACCTGGAAAAAACGGGCATCCGTATTCTGCGTCCCATGACCCCAAACAAGTATAAACTCCATGACTGGATATTGGAACATTTTCATATTGGTTGGGCTAATGAGATAGATGCGGCTTTTGCCAGACTTCCGGTCTCCTGCTTCGTCGCCTATGATGTGAAGGAAAAGAAGATTGTAGGCTTTGGCGGGTATGACTGCACTTATAAAGGATACTTCGGGCCTACTGGGGTGGATGAAGCCTACAGAGGTCGAGGTATCGGGAAAGCATTGACCTTGAGATGCTTGGAAGCGATGCGAGACGAAGGGTATGCCTATGGGATAATCGGGTCGGTGGGACCCAAGGATTTTTATAACAAAATCTGCGGAGCCACGGTAATCGAAGGAAGTGACCCGAGTATATATAAGGACCTTATATAATACGGTCCTTGTACTCTTATCATCGCTATGTTAATCGGAACAATCTATATTTTTTTGGAGGATTATGATTGATGTCAAATAAATTGAGAGCGGGTATTATCGGCGC
>CAZFVM010000041.1:0-10835 GCA_964522305.1 uncultured Oscillospiraceae bacterium | reverse complement strand
GGGAAGATAAAGAAGGAAGCTATTCCCTGGACAAAAAAGTGCCCTACGATATCGAGCTTGTCGATGTTTCGTTCAAGTATCCAAAGACGGATGAATATGTGGTAAAGAATGTATCGTTAAAGTTTTCGGCAGGGCAAAAAACCGCAATGGTGGGCATGAACGGCAGCGGAAAGTCAACTCTAATAAAGCTGATTTGCCGCCTATACGAACCCACAAAAGGCAAAATCCTCCTCAACGGCAAAAACATCAAAGACTATAGTTACGACGAATACATGGCATATATTTCGGTGGTTTTTCAAGACTTTACGATATTTGCCTTTACGATAGCAGAGAACGTTGCAGGCGCAACAATGTACGACAAAGACAAAGTCCTCTCCTGCCTCAAAAAAGCGGGGTTGAAAGAAAGAATAGACGAGCTCGAAGACGGTGTAGAAACCACGGTTTATCGCTATTATGAGAACAAAGGGATAGACCTGTCGGGGGGCGAGGGGCAGAAACTTGCCATAGCCAGAGCTTTATATAAGGATTCCCCTCTCGTCATATTGGACGAGCCCACCGCCTCCTTAGACCCGGTGGCAGAGTCAGAGATATATTCTCATTTTGACAATATGGTTACAGGCAAAACATCTATTTATATAAGCCATCGTTTGTCTTCCTGTCGGTTTTGCGATAACATAGCGGTACTCCACGAAGGCTCGCTGGTTCAGTTTGGCTCCCACTTCGAACTGGTAAACGACACATCGGGGAAATACCACGAGCTTTGGTCGGCACAATCAAAATACTATGCAGAATAATCTACACATAAAAAAGCATCTCGGAAGATTTTGTCTCCGAGATGTTTTTATTAGTGCATTTAATGTTTTACGTTGATGTCAAATCGTTGTTCGATTACAAATTCACTGTTGTCTGTCAGTTGAAGGGTTTACATCCGTTACCTTTGCGCAAACCCGGACCACCTTTGCCCATGTTTTGTTTTTCGCCTTGACCGCGGTTTGCACCACCAAAGCCTTCACCCGAGCCATTGGAGCCAAACTTAGCTTTCATGCTTTGACCAACTTTTCCGCTACCTGTGCCATCACATGTAGCTCTTTTATCCTCAATCGATTTCAAGATATCATCCGCTTTTTCCTGTGTGATTTTCCCGGATTCAACTTGATCGGCAAGGTTATTCTTTTTTAATTCCAGCATTTCTTCTCTGAATTCGTCAAGTTTTCCCGCTTCATCTGCGATTGCTCCATAGGTCTTTTGGCTTTCCATTTTCTCAGCAATCACTTCGTCGGTGGTTCTACCGGTAAGTTCAGAAATCACCTCAGCAGGTGTAGAGTAGGCAGAAGCTGCCAATGCGGTTATGGATAGACTGGCAATTATTATTCCGATGATTAATCCTATTAGTGCTTTTTTTGCGTTTTTCATGGTAAAAACTCCTTTCATGAATAGTTGCTTTTTATTACAGCTATATTTTATCAAGCTTATATGGCAAATAGGTGGCAAACACAGTTAAATAAAATGTTATTTTTTCGCCTTTGCCATTGAGTTGCCATATCGCATTGCTATGATATATAATAAACAAAAGGAGGTGTTGTCATGACCACCGTTTTAATTGCAGACGATAATCCGCAGCTTCTCGGTATATTAAAAACAGCAGCACAAAAAGAAGGGTATAACACCGTACTTGCAAAGGACGGCGAGGCCGCTTTACAAGCTTTTAAACAAAGTAACCCGCACATCATTTTGCTGGACGTGATGATGCCAAAGCTTGATGGTTTTGCAGTTTGCAGAGAGATACGAAAGCAGTCTAATGTTCCGATTATTATGATTACTGCAAGAGGCGAAGATTTTGAAAAAATTATGGGGTTAGAAATAGGAGCGGATGACTACATAGTAAAGCCTTTTTCCCCCGGGGAAGTGATGGCAAGGATAAAGGCGGTTTTGCGCCGAGTAGATAAAAGCGAGAACATAAAAGAACAACTTCTTACAGTCAGCGACCTGAGAATAAACCTTGCCGATTACAGCGTTAGTATTAACAATACAAACATTACACTAACCAAACGAGAGGTCGATATGCTTTGGACAATGGCAAAAGGCAGAAGTCGGGCCTATTCCCGGGAGATGCTTCTCGATTTGCTATGGGGATATGATTATTACGGCGATCCCCGCACAGTGGATTCTCACATGAAACGTTTGCGCGCAAAATTGGATACCGTGCCTCATCCTGATTGGAAGATTCGAACCATTCGCAATGTAGGTTATAAGTTCGAGGTGCTACATGAAGAATAAGATTTTTGTCAAATTACTTGCTATTTTTGGCGTTGTTATGTTGTTTTTTTCTATTGTGTTAGGCAGTGTTTTTATTGCACTATTTCGCGACCATAATATAGAGATTAACAGAGCATCAATGGAGCAAAAGGCAGTCTCAATTGCCGAAACTTTATCCTCTTTCGGCAGTGGAAACAAGGGTGGATATGGCTCTTATATGCGGTTTTTAGACGAGCTTGTCATGGCGGAGGTCTGGATCGTAGACCAAGACCTTAGTATTACCACTCGCGGACATGGTAATCGTTTCCTTCAATACGAAGATTTGCCCAAAAACGCAAATGAAATGGTGCATGAAGTTTTTTTTGGTAAGATAACATATAGCGAAGAGTTCTCGGGGTTGCTGGGGGTAAGCTCAATGACATTGGGTGCACCTATCATTATCGGAGAAGATGTAGTGGGAGCTGTTTTGCTTCATTCACCGGTTAGCGGCATTACATCTGTCGTCACACAAGGATTGAATACGGTAATTATTGCGTGCATTGTGGCACTTTTTCTGTCCGGAATTGTAGCGGCGCTGTTATCTTATCGTTTTGCAAGACCCTTACTTTCGATGAAGAACACTGCACTATCCTTAACGGCGGGTGATTACACGGCCCAAACAGGTGTTGTATCAAAGGACGAAATCGGGCAGCTTGCCGCTGTGATTGACACGTTGTCACAACGCTTGGAGAAAGCAGATATCGAGCGAAAAAACTTAGACAAAATGCGGGAGAGTTTTGTCGCAAATGTGTCCCATGAGCTGCGAACACCGGTTGCCGTGCTGCGAGGCTCCCTTGAGTTGCTACAGGACGGTACAGTAGATGATCCAAAGGAAATATCAGAATATTATCATCAAATGCTGTCAGAAAGCAGACATTTAGAACGGCTTGTCAATGATTTGTTAGAGCTGTCACGATTGCAGGATATGGGTTTTTTATTACACATGGAAGAAATAGATCTAAACAGCGTGGTAAATGATGCAGTGCGTGCCATGAGGCGTACAGCGCAAAAAAAGCAAGCATTAGTTGATTTATCAGTACCGGATATAGAGTGCATTATAAGTGGGGATTATGACCGTATTCGCCAGTTGGTTGTTATTTTACTGGATAACGCTATAAAGTTTTCTAATCAAAATGGAGTTGTAAAAGTTGAATTGACTTGCCAAAACAATTTTGTTTTGACTGTTACTAATCACGGCATCGGGATACCACAAGAAGAGATTCCCTTCATTTTTGATCGTTTTCACAAAAAAGACGACAAAAACAACAAAAGCGGAACAGGTCTTGGGCTTGCCATTGCGTCCGAAATTGTAAAACGACATGATGCAAACATTTCTGTGCAAAGCGACGCAGAAAGCACGGTATTCAGAGTGACATTTTCCTGAGTTGTTATATAAAAACTATTGTCTTAACAAGAGTTGCAGGGGATGAGTCAAACGAAACACCGATAAATCTAAAGAACAAAACATCTTGGAAGACTTTACCTCCGAGATGTTTTGTTCTTATTTCAATAAATATATATGGTTATCCGACTTCAAGCCCTGTGTCTTTACGGCTTACATGTACCGCAGGGGGAGTAGCCCAGCTCTATCAGTTCCAACCTGGTACCAAAGAACTCTTTCTTATTGTTGTCTTTTATATCTTTCACCGACGAACACTCCGGCAGATGGAACTTCTTTGATGAGGTGTTGAGTATATACTTCATTTCTTTGTGGTTATCCGGGTTGTTAAGCTCTGCGAAGGTGTCGGCATCCTTGTTCTTTTCCACTACAAACTCCACGCTTTTTCCGTCGCTATAGCAAATCACGGTCCCCTGCATATCGGTACGAAAAACTTTGACCTCTGCATCCCTGAGTTTGCTTAGCACCCCCTCGTGGGGATGGCCGTAGGAGTTGTCTTTTTCACAGGATATTACCCCGTATTCCGGCATAACTTCTCTGAGAAAAGGGTAGGTGGTAGAAGTGTCACTCCCGTGATGTCCCACCTTAAGCACCGTGCTTTTTAGGTTAACCCCGGATTCCAGTATGTCCTGCTCTGCTTCTCGCTCCATATCCCCGGTAAACAAGAAAGAGGTCTTACCATAAACAATCCTTAGCACTATAGAGGTGTTGTTTGTGTTTTCCGTTTCCTTCACCGGTCCCAACACGGTAACCTTGGCGCTTCCCAGTTTAAAGGTCTGACCGAGCTTGGGGAGGGTTATACTTTTGTTTTGCTTTGCCAGTTGGTCTGTAAAATTAGAAAAAGCCTTTGTCGAATAGGATGTCACAGGGCAAAAAGCAGTCCCTACCGTGGCGAAGTTCAGGGCACCGGACAGCCCCCCTACATGGTCCTCGTGGGCATGGGTGCACACAATATAATCCAGATGGGCGATATCCCGTTTTTTCAGATAGGAATAAATCAAGGAAGAATCAGCAGTGTTCCCACCGTCTATCAGCATATACTTACCGTCACAGTGTACCAGAGCAGCATCTGCCTGCCCCACATCAATAAAGTGGACCCAAAAGTCGTAGTCATCCTCCAGCGCCTCGCCGGACGGGACATCATCGTTTGTATCCCTCGAGTCTTCTGTGGATTGGTCCTCCGACGAAACATCCGCGCTTGTGTCCTCATTACTTTCCGTCCCGTCGTGCTCAGAGGATGTCTCCGTACCTTTGGACACTTCGACATCCGAAGCTTCAATGGATATATCAGGCTCACTGACTCCGGGGGCTGGCTCCGACAGACAGCCATACATCAAGGCAGCCAATACAAGCAGAGATATTATAAGAGCAAGCCCTTTTATTCTCAGACTTCTTGTATTTATTATATATGGGTTTTTCATAAGAGTTACTTTTGCACCTTTCCAACGACCAAAATTCTTATTCATATTAACAGAAAACCTACCCCGGTTCAACCATTAATCAAAAGATTATGCTGTCTTAGCTCTCAGCTTGTATATCAATCTGCATATACCAATCAATAATAGTATATACCTTGACCCCCGCCACGGTCTATGCTAAAATTATACAAGACAAAAAAACACTGTTATGGAGAGATATTATGGTCAAAATCGGCAAGATGTCGAGAGCCTTCAAGGGTATTGTTTCGTTATTATTATGTATATTAATTCTAACCCCTTTGGTTTCCTGCGAAAGGGGAGAGGAGGAAAGCGTGGTTTCACAATCCGAAACATCAAAGGAGCTTATAAAGAGCGAACGGGCAGCCGCAGTATGGAGCTCGGAGTACAAGGACGAGGCAGGAGGATTTGCCTCTGCAGACACGGTTTACGGTTTTGATTTTTACAAAGACCGTAGCCTTTCCAACGACAATGCCGCCGATCTCGATGACGGGGATTATAAGTATATCTTTTTTGGCGAAGATGCGTCCCGGGTGGTCAATATCTCCGACGGGTATGCCATCACATTGCCGGGTACAGATTTCACCCCGGATTATTCCCTGAGCGGGTATCGCTCCAGATACAGCACCGAAGATTACACCCTTACGGTTACCACCGAGAACCAAAACCCATATCTCCAAAACGGCCAAGGTTATGAAGGCGGTTGGCAGATATATTTAGAAGAGTGGCTAACCCGGTTTATCGATGACATCGGGTTTTTGGCGGCAAACGGGCTTCGCCGTTCAAAGCAAAAACAAGAGACCACCGAAATGATAAACGGTTATACCGTCTTGACTTATAATATGGAGTTCAACTTCCCAAAGAAGTATGAGTATCCCTATTATGATATAGCCATAGTCCGCAAGCCCGACGAGTATGTACAGTTTTATCTATTTGTCATGAAGTCAAAGACCAAAGACATAGACAGGTTCGAGGATATAGTCAAGTCCTTTGTCGAGTTTGAGAAGATAGGGGAGTCCGCAAACCCGACAGACCCCTACGAGCTTATCATCCCGGATTATTGGAGTGATGAGACAAAGGCATACTTCAACAAACTTCAGACCCAAACCACCGCGGATTGGGGGATTTTCGTGGGCTCTATGCCCGAGGACAAGGCAGCCAACTTTAATCAAATGCATGAGCGCATCTCCGGCGAGACCGACCGCCTGTCCGAGGCGATGGATTACACCTTCGACATCATGCCCACTTATACGCATATTGGCTGGGGTGACGACCTGACCGATTTCCCCACAACTATGGCGAAGGACTTCGCCGGAGGCAACGGGTTCAACGGCAAGCCGGTGTTGCAATATTCCTATCAGTTCACAACACTAAACAACACTCAGCTCAACGGATACACCCCCATGTTCGATATCATGACCGGTAAGTACGACAACCATTTCAAGAATTTGGCACAGGCAGCCAAGGAATATGGCAAGCCCATAATCCTCAGGCTCAACAACGAGATGAACAGCGATTGGGTCAGCTATTGCGGTATGATAACCCTGCTGGATCCCGACATTTTCATAGACACTTGGAAGCGTATGCACGACATATTTATACAAGAAGGTGCGGACAACATCATTTGGATGTTCCACCCCATCGGCAGAACCACCCCGTTTTCCAATTGGGGAGAGTGGCTGTGCTATTTCCCGGGTCCGGAATACGTTCAGCTCTTTGGCGCCGGTAACTACGAAATGAACAACCACAACAACCCCGTATCCTTTGCAGATCTCAACAGAGAAGTCTATAACAAGAGCGTGGCATATTTCGACAAGTACCCTTGGATAATAGGGGAGTTCGCTTGCGGTTCCGGTGGCGAGGTATTGAGGACAGGAAGCGGGCTGGTGCAAGCGGAGTTAGGCAGGAACCAGGAGTCCCAGGCAGCATGGGTAAAGGGGATGTTCGATGTCCTCAACAACTTAGACTTACCCCGCAACGAATATGCCAGTCGGATAAAAGGGGTTGTCTGGTTTTCTACCAACGACTATGAGTTATATGAAGGCGACTACAAGATACTCAACTATCTCGCCTTAGACAAAGAGCTCACCCTGACTTTAGACGCCTTCAAGCAAGGTTTTGCAGACAAGCAAGAATAGATTTTTTAAAGAGGCAGCGAGATGAAAATCATAGGTAACTTACTTTGGTTATTGTTTGGCGGAATCATCGTGGCAATGGCATGGTTTGTCTTCGGCTTGATATGGTGTGTCACCATTATCGGCATACCGGTAGGGGTTCAGTGTTTCAAACTGGCGCGGTTTTCCCTTTGGCCCTTCGGTAAGAAGATTATCTACAATGCCGGTCCGGCCAAGTTTTTGCTAAATATCCTTTGGATATTGTTTGGCGGACTAGAGATTGCCCTTATTTGCGTGGTGCTGGGGCTTGTTTGGTATATCACCATAATAGGCATACCCTTCGGAACCCAGCTTTTCAAGATGGCAAAGTTAGCCCTAATGCCCTTCGGCACAAAGATAGCTTGAATATATGATATAACAGCCCGAACAAGCGAGAAATCCTGTTTGGGCTATGTTTTTAATGGAGGTAGAATATGATTTTATCGGCTTATATAACCCCCCACCCTCCCTTGATTATCCCTACGGTAGGGAGAGGGAGCGAGGAGGGAATCCGAGATACCATATCCGCTTTTGACAGGATAGGCAAAGAGATAGCAGAACAAAAACCGGATACCATAATATTTATCACTCCCCACAGCATCATGTACTCAGATTATATTCACATCTCGCCGGGGAAAAAAGCTACAGGAGACATGCAAAACTTCGGGGATTTTAAGACTCGGTTTGATTTGACCTACGATACCGAGCTGGCAGCCGAGGCGGAGTTTTATGCTCTGCAGTCCGGCATAGAAGCCGGCGGGCTGGGGGAGCAGTCGGCGAAGCTCGACCACGGAACAACAGTCCCCCTTTACTTTATCGATAAGTATTACAAGGATTATAAGGCGCTTCGGGTGTCCATATCGGGATTATCATTTATCGACCATTACGGCTTTGGCAAATGTTTGACCCGGGCATCGGAGTCCTTGGGACGCAAGACAATAATCTTAGCCAGCGGAGACTTGTCCCATCGTCTCACCCATGACGGCCCCTATGGGTACAAAGAGCAGGGTCCCGAGTTCGACCGTCGGGTAACAGATATAATGGCAACCGGGGACTTTTACAGGTTCTTTGACTTCACCGAGGATTTTTGCGACAAAGCAGGGGAGTGCGGTCTCCGCTCCTTTATAATGATGGCTGGGGCATTGGACGGATACAGCGTCGAGTCCGAGTTGTTGTCTTACGAGGGTCCCTTCGGGGTGGGGTATGCCGTGGCATCCTTTCATCCCGGACGAGTCGACGAGTCCCGTCGATTTGACAAGATTTACCTGCAAAGCAAAGAGCAGGAGGTTACAAAAACAAGACAAAACGAGAGCCCCCATGTAGCTTTGGCGCGCCGCTCACTGGAGTCCTACATATTAAACAAAGAACAAATCTCTATCCCGGCAGACACTCCTCGGGAGCTGACGGATAACAAAGCCGGCGTCTTTGTCACTTTGTATAAGGATGACCGACTCCGGGGCTGTATCGGCACCATTGCCCCCACCACCGCCAGTATCGCAGCCGAGATAATCACCAATGCCATAAGTGCCGGCACCGGTGACCCGCGCTTCGAAACGGTAAGGCCCGAGGAGCTATCCTCCTTGGTATATAGTGTTGATGTGTTGTCCGCGCCGGAGGACATCGACTCTTTAGATGAGCTGGATGTAGAGCGTTACGGAGTTATTGTAACAAGAGGGGAGCGCAGAGGACTGCTTTTACCTGCATTGGATGGAGTGGATACACCGGCAAAGCAAGTAGAGATTGCCCTGTCAAAAGCGGGGATAAGCCCGGGAGAAAAATACTCATTACAGCGTTTTGAGGTGATTCGTCATACTTAACAACAAAATCCAAAAAGCAATATGCGACATATGTCCCAGAGCCTGCGAGATTAACGAGGGGGATTTGGGGTTTTGTCGCGCCAGAAAGAACACAGACGGGGTTATTAAGGCAGATAATTACGGAAAGGTTACTTCCGTTGCCCTAGACCCGATAGAGAAGAAGCCCCTGGCGCGTTTTTATCCCGGCAGTTATATCCTGTCGGTGGGCAGTTACGGTTGCAACCTTCGTTGCCCCTTTTGCCAGAACTATTCTATATCCATGGGTACCGGCAGAGACCATTTCACCATCACCCCGGACCAACTGACAGAAAAAGCATTGGAGCTAAAACCCCAAGGCAACATCGGGGTCGCCTACACCTACAACGAGCCTCTCATCGGTTACGAGTTTGTCTTAGATACCGCAATGTCGGTGTCAAAAGTCGGGCTAAAGAATGTAGCAATCACCAACGGATATATTAACCAAACACCCTTAAAGAAATTGCTGCCCTACATGGACGCTTTTAATATAGACCTCAAGGGCTTTTCAGAAGAGGTTTATCGGTTTGTCGGCGGGGATTTAGAAACGGTAAAGAACACAATAAAGACAGCCGCAGCCGAGAGTCATGTGGAGGTAACCACCCTGATAATCCCGGGCAAGAACGACAGCCCCGAAGAGATGGAAGCTTTGGCGAGCTGGCTGGCAGATATCAACCCGGATACACCTTTGCATATCTCCCGGTTTTTTCCCGCATACAAGATGACGACCACCCCTGCCACCCCTGTACACAGGATATACGAGCTTTCGGATATCGCCCGTCGCCACCTAAAATACGTTTATGAGGGGAATATATAACAACAGCAAAGTATAGGTTGTTTTGCTATTATCGTTTTGCAATGTTGTTTTATGCAAAAAAACCAAAATTTACATCAAAAACACCTTTGCTTTATTAAATTTTTGTGTTATAATAATAAGAACAAACCATTTGAATTATTAGTTAGTTAACTAACATGAGGTACAAAAACGACGTTTATATTACACCTGTAACATTTTTCGTTCGGATTTTTAGGGAGCTCATTGATGTCAAACAACGACCTCGGCACAAGGACCAACAGAATAACAAACAAGCTGCGACCCGTATACCTTATAGTCTTGGCACTATATATGGTATTTGCATCAACGGTCGCAGTTTTTGCCGAGGGCTCGATTTCTATGATAAGTCCCAAGACAAACACCTTGGCACACAGGCCCTATTCCTATTGGGCAAACACCACCAACCTCGGCATTCCTCGCCAGCAGGTGATAAAGGTCTATGCCAATAAAGATGAGACCATATATTTTGGGTCCAGTGTGACGAAGAGCCCCTCGGTAAAAGTAACCGCACCGGACGGCACTAATACCAACTACAATATATCCTCTTCTAGTAATGGTTATCTTAATACCACGACAAAGGAACAAGCGGGACCGAGATACACCGACAAAGGGGTTGTAAAAAACCCCAACGGCTATACCCCCCACACCATCAATGTTTCTCAATCCGGGGTATATGTTTTTGAATTCTACAGCCCGACACCGAGCGGCACTACACAGCCGACATCCACTACCGTAAGCGCAGACTGGAGCACCAATGGCTCCGCTGTTGTCCCGGCATGGGATGTTACGGTGGTTAAAGGGGTGGGTACCGGGGTTTCCGAGACAGTCAAGGGCAGAGTATATACCGATTATTTAGCGTTGATAATGGGCAAGTTCTTTATGAAC
>CAZFVM010000040.1:0-11170 GCA_964522305.1 uncultured Oscillospiraceae bacterium | reverse complement strand
TATTGGTGCAAATAAAGTCACCGTTGTTGTTTGCCCATTGCATTATCTCTGTGTCTGGCTCGTATCCCGTTGGACAAGCTATAGATACCTCCATCCCCATTTTTATACACCCTACTATAAGAGAGTTTGCCATATTGTTGCCGTCCCCGACATAACAAAGCTTTAGGCCTTTTAAATAACCCTTGTATTCCCTTATTGTCATCAAATCCGCCAGGACTTGGCAAGGGTGGGCATAATCAGTCAAACCGTTAATAATCGGTATGGTGCCGTGTTCCGCCATATCTTCTACTTCCTGCTGGTCAAAGGTTCGTATCATAATCCCGTCCAAATATCGAGAAAGCACTTTAATAGTGTCTTCAATCTCTTCTCCCCTACCCATCTGCAGATCGGAAGCGGATAAAAACAGAGCGTGACCCCCTAATTGATACATTCCGACCTCAAAGGAGATTCGTGTTCTGGTGGAGGACTTTCTAAAGATCATACCGAGGGTTTTTCCCTTTAGATGTGGGTGGTTTATACCATTTTTGCTTTCGTATTTCAGTTGCTCTCCAAGGTTTATAATCTCGTTTATCTCTTCATAAGACAAATCGGACAACTTTAATAGATGCTTCATTTTTCTATTATCTCCTTTAATATGGCGATGCCCTTGTGTAATAAGTCTTGTGGGATGTTAAGAGGGGGTAATAACCGAACTTTGTTTTTGGCGGACAGCACCAGCAATCCATTCTTTTGACATTCATCAACTATAAAGCTTGCGTCTTTAGTAGTCTCTATACCTATCATTAGACCGATACCGGAAATTGATTTTATATTCTTTGTTCCCGACAAGCTCTCAATAATATAATCACCTTTGTCTTTGACCTCGCTCAAAAACTCATCGGTCAGTCTCTCCATAACACTTATAGCTGCTGCTGCACTGATGGGGTTCCCTCCAAAGGTAGAACCGTGTGTACCCGGGGTGAGAGTGGCTTCTACTTTTTTACCAAACAAAGTAGCACCTATAGGTAAGCCGCCTCCCAGCCCTTTTGCTGTTGTAACTATATCCGGCTTTATACCGTAATGCCTGTAGCAAAACAGCTTACCTGTTCTTCCGTTCCCTGTTTGTACTTCGTCGATTATCAAAATTATATCTCTAAGCTCACAAAACTTAGCAACTTCCATTACATAATCACGGTCTAATACATTGACTCCTCCTTCGCCTTGGATCAGCTCCAAAATAACGGCACAGGTGTCGTTGTCTGTTTTGTTGGCAAAATCTTCAAAGCTGTTTGGCTCTACAAACACAAATCCTTCGGTAAAGGGGTGAAAATGTTGATGAAAGCTTTTTTGACCGGTTGCTGACAGAGTTGTTATGGTTCTGCCGTGAAACCCGCCTTTTAGACATATAATTTTCCCTTGCTTGTCGGGGTTTTTGTCGCTGTAATATTTCCTTGCTGCTTTGATTGCACACTCATTTGCTTCTGCTCCGGAGTTGGAAAAAAACACCTTGGAAAACCCGGTATTAGTACACAAAACCTCTGCCAACCTTGTCTGAGGCTCTGAGTAATACAAATTACTTGTATGGCTGACAAGATGCAGTTGCTCTGTGATACTATCAACCAATCTTTGGTCCGCCGTACCAAAGGTATTAACAGCTATACCGCTGCCAAAGTCAATATATTCATTAGCCATATTATCGTATAGTAAGCTGCCTTTACCATGGGTTATCACCAAAGGGTTTCTCTTGTAGGTTGGGGCAATATATTTATCTGCCTTGGATATTATACTCATTCATTCTCTCCCTGCGATTTTAGTTAAACATAGTGCCGATGCCTTCGTCTGTAAGCATCTCAATTATAATTGCGTGGGGAATTCTCCCGTCGATTATAAAAACTCTCTTTACACCTCTTCGCACTGCTTCGGTGCAACACTCAACCTTTGGAATCATACCTCCGGATATTATCCCGCTGTTAATCATAAAGGGTACTTCGCTGACATTGATTTGTCGGATTAAGGATTTTTCATCATCTTTATCCTTTAGTATCCCGCTAACATCCGTCATGTTGATAAGGCTCTCCGCTTTTAGTGCTGAAGCTATCGCCGATGCGGCGGTGTCGGCGTTTATATTGTATATATTCCCGTCATCATCAAACCCGACTGTCGAAATAACCGGAATATATCCCTTGTCCAGAGTATCAAAAATAGGCTGCGGATTGACGCTTGTTACTTCTCCCACGAACCCCAGACGTTCGTTTATCATCTTAGCAGATATCATATGTCCGTCAACTCCGGATAAGCCAATAGACTTGCCTCCCATATTTTGGATAAGTCCAACCAAGTCTTTATTAATCTTACCTGCCAAAACCATTAAAGCTATTTGAGCGGTTTCTTTGTCGGTTACACGAAGACCGTCGATAAACTCGGACTTTTTTTGCATTTTTCCCATTGTTTCGGATATCTCGGGCCCGCCTCCGTGAACCAAAACAACCTTTACACCTATTAAAGACAAAAGCACTACATCCCCCATGACCGCTTTCTTTAGGTCTTGGTTGAGCATGGCGTTCCCACCGTATTTAATAACTACTATTTTTTGATTGTATTTTTGAATATATGGCAATGCCGTAATCAATACTTCTGCGCGCTGTGTGTTTGATAGTTCCATCTTTATCTCCTTGTCTTTGGGATTACCTTATGTTCTGTAATCTCCATTAATTCGTACATAATCGTAGGTTAAATCGCATCCCCAAGCGGTGGCAGTGTAATCCCCTTCTCCAACTTTTAGCATTATCGATATTTGGTCTTGGCTGAGTATTGCCTTTGCTTTCTCTTCATCAAAGGCTATGCCAAAACCACTTTCGCAGACAATAATACTGCCCGCATCCGAAGAAAACATTATGTCTACTTGTTCCGGATTAATGTCGGTCCCGGAATATCCTACCGCACATATTATCCTTCCCCAATTAGCATCTTCTCCAAAAATGGCAGTCTTGACTAATGAAGATGAAATCACGGTCTTTGCGATTTTCTTGGCACTGATTTCACTATCTGCGCCCGTCACTTGGCACTTTAGAAGTTTTGTTGCGCCTTCACCGTCTTTTGCTATTAGTTTTGCCAGATGTAAAGTGACCTGCTGTAAAGCGTCTTTGAAAACTTGATAATCCGAGTTCTTGTCATTTATAAATTCATTATCTGCCATACCGTTTGCTAATACTATAACCATATCATTAGTGGAAGTATCTCCGTCGACGCTTACCATGTTGAAGCTATTCTCGACACAAACTTGAAGAGCTTGATTGAGTAACGAAGGGGATATCGCAACATCCGTGGTAATAAATGCCAGCATTGTTGCCATGTTTGGGTTAATCATACCTGAGCCCTTTGCCATGGCTCCTATTGAGCAGTTTTTATCTCCAAGAGTAAATTCTGTCGCTGCTTCCTTTATTATAGTGTCGGTAGTCATTATAGCCTGGGCGGCATTAGTACCGGAATCGTTGGACAGCTCATCAGCGAGTAAATTGATACCTTTTGCAATAGGAGCGATGAAAAGTGGTTGCCCGATTACTCCCGTTGAAGCAACCAGCACTTCATCTTTTGGGATACTAAATTCTTGGGAAACAAGCAAACAAGTTTCTTCTGCTATTTCTACACCGTTGGGGTTACAGGTGTTAGCGTTCCCGCTGTTGCAGATTATGGCCCTTGCATAGGGGTATTCCAAATGCTTTTGAGTCACTAATAACGGAGCCCCTTTAACTTTGTTTGTAGTATAAACCGCTGCAGCTGCGGCTTTTGTCTCAGAGTATATCAACGCCAAGTCTTTTTTTGTAGTGTTTTTTCGAATTCCGCAGTGAACCCCTGCCGCCTTGAATCCTTTTGGCTTACATACTCCGTCTTTTATAATTTTCATTTAATCACCTTCACTATATAATTCTAACCCTGTTGTTTCATCAACACCCATCATAAGGTTCATACATTGAACGGCAGCTCCGGATGCCCCTTTACCTAAGTTGCAAAACCTTGCCATAAGATTGATTCTATCCGAGTTGCCCGTAACAATTATCTGTAAGCTATCTGTACCGGATAATACATTGGAATACAAAAACCCGTTATCATTGGAGTAGTCGTCTTTGTGAGTTATCTTTATTATGCTTTCACCTTTATAATAATCGCTATAAAAGTTTGTTAGACCCTCCGGGGTTTTTCTGTCATTTAATAAATGAGTATATAGGGGCACCACTACCAACATACCCGAGTAATAATCAGCCACTATCGGAGAAAACAAAGGAGCTTTGTCAAGCTTTGTTATATATTGCATTTCTCTTAGATGCTTGTGATTGTTCTCCAGCGCATATTGGGCGGGTGAAGACAATTCTTCCTGTCTGTCTGCGGACAGATAAGAAGAAATCATAGCCTTGCCACCCCCGCTATAGCCTGTAATAGAATGACAGGATAAAGGATAATCCTTTGGTAAAATCCCTTTTGTTATCAAAGGATATACAAGAGAGATAAGACCGCCGGCATGACAACCCGGGACTGCAACTCTCTTACCGGTTGTTATCTTTGCTCTTTGGACAGACGATAGCTCCGGCAGTCCATATACCCAATCGGGAGATGTCCTGTGAGCGGTGGATGCGTCAATAATTTTCACATTTGGATTATCCACCAGGGACACTGCTTGAATTGCCGCATCATCCGGCAGACATAAAAATGTTATATCGGAGTTGTTTATAAACTCTTTTCTTATTTCGATATTCTTGCGTTCGTTGTCGTCTATGGATAAAATAGTTATGTCTTTCCGTCCCGACAGTCTTTCTTTGATTCTAAGACCGGTCGTCCCGACAGAACCGTCAATAAATACTTTTGTCATTAATTGCCCCCTAATTAAGATATTATAATTATGCACATATCCTTTGTTTTGTCAAGGGTAAATGGATATGTTTCCTGTTTTATTGCAGATATATGCATTATTATGCAAATAGTCGTTTATTAATATGATGTTTTGGTATAAAAAACCAAATATCAAAAAAGGCAAAAAAAAGCATCTCGTAAATACGAAATGCGCAAAAAAATACCCAAACACTTATTCGGAAAAAATCTTGATAAAGTTTTTTTGCTGTTTTCTAAGTAAATATTTTGCTTAAGCAAAATGTGAAATAAAATTATTCCCCATGCCTGAGGCATTCCGTAAGCATTTCATACGCTGTAGGCGTATTTCACGTGCAAAGCACATTTCACAAATCCGTTGGGATTTATTTCGTTGAAAAGACCCCATTCCGAAGAATGAGGTCTTTTCTGGTGCGGGTAACAGGGATTGAACCTGCACAGCCTTACGGCCATAAGATCCTGAATCTTACGCGTCTGCCAGTTCCGCCACACCCGCAAAAACTTAATTTATATACTATAGACTAATAATTGATTATAGACAAGGAAATTAATTTGTCAATGTGTTTTTTTAGAGTTTGTAAACCCTATGCATTTATAAGATTAGTTGTTATATGGCAAAACACTTCTCAAGATGCCGTGGACTACATATCTTTCGTCCTTGTTAGCCGCTACGTTTGTACAAGTTACTAAAGTTACAATCTTAGATTCGGCATCAAACTTTAGTTTTTTCTTTAAAACCGAACGCTTGGAAATGAGATCAAGGTAATTTAGATAATCATCTACATCGCTAAAATAAGGCTTGTCAAAAACAAAGTCATCAGACCGATAGGAGGAAAACAACTCGTAGATATATACTTTATCCTTTGTATATACCTCTATTTGCATGTTTTGTGCCAAGGTGTTTCTATTGGGCTTGTCATACCAAAGCTTAATCCCTCTAAACATGCTGCCGTTTGCCATATTGTGCCCGTAAATAATTACATTGTAGTTTTCTTCATGACGCTTTGATAAAGTGGCATCGGCATAAATGGCCCCCGCCTTGAACTCTTTGCCTCGATAGTCATGGTCCAAGTAATAGAAGTTGTCTATCCCCTGCATTATTGGATAATCTATCCCGGTACCTTTAAACACCAACCATCCATATACATCAGGGTACTGGGCGGATAAGTTTAGCAAGGATTTTCTATAATCTTTGAATTTTTCGGTGTTGATAGGTTCATCCTCGTATTCCGGTATTTCGCCCTGAAAATCCAACATTTCTAAAAGGGTTGGCATTTTGCTGGGTTCTCTCAATTGTGTTGATCTCTCAAGGGCAGAAACGGCCTGAAGGTCGGGTCTTATATCATCATAAGCACCTTGTAATATTCTATCCTCCACAATACGAGAAGCTATCAGATAAATAGAATAACAAAAAACGCCAAAAGAAACAGCCATCAAAATCGAACGAATTAGCAAAGGCAGAAAAGATTTGCTCTTGTAATCAGACTCTTTACTGCGTATATCCGCTGCAGTCAAGGTGAAAACAGACTCCTCAAAACCTCTGCCAAAAGTATCGGTTAAAACAGATTTGGTATGTAGATTGTTATTTATATTCATATATAAAGCTCCATATGCAGTCGAATAAGGTAAAGATGCTGATTTATTATATATAACCTGCCTCAAAAAATCAATACAGGTTGAGTTAATTTGAAAAATGATACCAAAATGCCTTTAAATAGGTGCAACGGGTTGACAAGAACAGAATTTAGTATAAAATAATATGGTACGGAATTTTTTGGGACAAGCATATGTTTTTGTCACCACAGGAGGATAAAATGGATTTGAAAAATTTAAAGGAAATCGAAAAAAACTATTTTGAATTTGAGCTAAATATTGATAAAGCCGAGTTTGATGCCGAGGTTATGAGAGTATACAGAAAAAACGCTCCCAAGATGAATGTTCCCGGCTTTAGAAAAGGTAAAGCGCCAAAAAGCATTATCGAGAAAATGTATGGAACAGGAATTTTTCAGGATGAAGCTTTGAATAACCTGGCACCTAAGGCATATCACGATGCTATTGATAAATCCGGACTTGAAGTTGTTTCGGAGCCGGAAATGGAACTCGAATCCCTTGACGAAAACGGAATTACTTTAAAAGTTAAAGTATATACAAAACCCGAGGTTGAAATTACAAGTTACAAGGGGTTGGAGGTTACAAAGGAAAAGGTAGAGGTTACCGAAGAAGATATAAATAACGAGATAGAGTCGGTTCGCAACCGCAACTCAAGGAAGATAACTGTTTCTGACAGACCGGTTGAAAAAGATGATGAAGCAATAATTGACTTTGAAGGGTTTGTTGACGGTGTCGCTTTTGAAGGCGGTAAAGGAGAAAAATATCCTTTGGTTATCGGCTCCAACAGCTTTATACCGGGTTTTGAGGACCAAATAATCGGGAAGAATATCGGAGTTGAGTTTGATGTAAATGTTACTTTTCCAAAGGAATATGGCAGTGAAGAATTAGCTGACAAAGATGCTGTCTTTAAGGTTTTGGTGCACGAAATTAAAAGAACTGAACTCCCGGAATTAGATGATGAGTTTGTTAAGGATGTTTCGGAGTTCGATACTTTAGAGGAATACAAAGAAGATATTAAATCCAAAATAAACGACCGAAAAGAAAAAGCTGCCGAGCATAAAATGGAAGAAGAGTTGATTAATGCTCTACTCGAAAATCTAAACGCCGATATTCCGGCTCCTATGATAGAGGGTGAAATCGAAAGAAATGTTCGGGATTATGAATATAGGCTCAGCTCCCAAGGCGGCAGTTTGGATATGTATTTTCAATATACCGGAATGACAATGGAAAATCTTAGAGAGAACTTCAAAGAGCAATCAGAACGACAGGTAAAAACCAGGCTGGCGTTGGAAAAGATTGTCGAACTTGAAAACCTAACTCCAAACGAAGAGGCAATAGAAGAAGAGTACAAAACCATTGCTTCTGGTTATAACATTGATATTGAAACAGTTAAGAAAAGCATTCCGGTTGACGGAATAAAAGAAGACCTGTCTTTGAAGATGGCAGTTGATTTGATTAAGGATAGCGCTATTATTAAATAGCTTAATATCCTTGATTTAAGAAAGGTGGTTAATATGTCTTTAGTACCGATAGTAGTTGACCAAACATCCCGTGGTGAGAGATCTTATGACATCTTTTCCAGATTGCTCAATGATCGCATTGTTTTTTTAGCGGAACCGATTAATGATACCATAGCATCATTAGTGGTTGCTCAGCTTTTGTATTTGGAAAGTGTGGACAGCGAAAAGGAAATAAGTCTTTATATTAATTCTCCCGGTGGGAGCGTTTCGGCAGGGCTCGCAATATACGACACCATGCGTTTTATAAAGTGTGATATATCCACTATTTGTATCGGATCTTGCGCCAGTATGGCAGCGGTCTTGTTAAGTAGCGGTACGAAGGGTAGAAGGATTGCCCTTCCCAATAGCAAAATTATGATTCATCAACCTTTGTTGAGAGGCAATGTACAAGACCAAACCACAAACCTTGAGATAGAAACCAAGCAAATACTTGAGATCAAAGAAACAATAAACAAAATTCTTTCCGATAACACCGGGAAACCTTACGAGGAAATTGAGCGAGATACGGACAGAAACTATTATATGAATGCACAGGCTGCAAAGGAATATGGGATTGTAGACCTGGTTTTGGAAAAAAGGATGTAGAATATTATATGGCAAAAACAAAAGATACCTGCTCTTTTTGCGGGAGAGAAGTACCTAATATAGTACCCGTAGATTTAATGGGGGCTGAGATTTCTGTCTGCACCGATTGCATTTCTTTGTGTAGCGAAGTCTCTGACTCTTATCGCACACAATCGGATGCCGAGGAAGAAAAGGTTGCTGAGATTATCGAGGTTATGAAACCTAAAGAAATAAAGGAAAGACTCGATAAATATGTTATCGGACAGGATGATGCGAAAGTTGCGTTGTCTGTCGCGGTATACAACCATTACAAAAGAATAAACTCCCTTGCTCAAAAAGAAGAGGACGAGAATTACGTTGAACTCAGAAAAAGTAATGTCCTGTTGCTGGGCCCATCCGGAGTGGGAAAAACTCTGCTGGCACAGACCTTGGCAGATATGTTGAATGTTCCCTTTGCTATTGCAGATGCGACTACCTTAACAGAAGCCGGATATGTTGGTGAGGATGTAGAAAACATACTCTTGAGACTGTTGCAAGCAGCTGACTTCGATATTGAAAAAGCGCAGAAAGGCATTATTTATATCGACGAGCTGGATAAAATCTCGAGACGGAGCGAAAATCGCTCTATTACCAGGGATGTGTCCGGGGAAGGTGTGCAACAAGCGTTGCTTAAGATTATTGAAGGTACCGTTGCTAACGTGCCTCCCCAAGGTGGTAGAAAACACCCTAATCAAGAGTTTGTTCAGATAGATACTACAAATATCCTCTTTATATGTGGTGGTGCTTTTGATGGCTTGTTAGACATAATAAATAATCGTATGGGAAGACAAATAGTGGGCTTTAACTTCCCCCACTCTGACGCGAAAGATAAGAAAGAGGAGTTTACCTTGACACATGTTGTTCCCCACGACTTGATAAAGTATGGGCTTATTCCTGAGTTAGTAGGCAGAATACCCGTTATTGTTGCCTTGGAACAATTAGACAAAAAGGCGTTGATTAAGATAATGACCGAACCCAAAAACGCCTTAATAAAACAATATAAAAAGTTATTTGAGTTAGATGGCGTAGATCTGGAATTTACAAAAGACGCCATCGAATATCTTGCCGATAAAGCTTTGGAGCATAACACCGGAGCAAGAGCGTTGCGAACCGCTATAGAGCGAGTAATGATAAAATATATGTATGAGATACCCTCTGATGAAACAATCAATTCTCTGAAAATTACAAAGAGAATGATTAAGTCAAATGAAGTAACTGTCGCCGGATAAATATTTTTTTTTTTGCTGTTGACAAAGATATTTTGGTTTGGTATAATCTACAAGTCGTCGACATTACGGCGGAATAGCTCAGTTGGCCAGAGCATTCGGTTCATACCCGACAGGTCGTTGGTTCAAGTCCAACTTCCGCTACCAAATACATCAGAGACATTAAAAGGCCCGTTGGTCAAGCGGTTAAGACACCGCCCTTTCACGGCGGTATCAGGAGTTCGATTCTCCTACGGGTCACCAAAAAGAAAAAGCTGCAGAAAAGCGGCTTTTTCTTTTTGTCTCTTCTCTCTTCGTTTTTATGTTTTCTCTTTTCTCACGCCTTTTTCGTTATTTTCTGCATCTTTTTCCAGATAAAAGATAAAAGGAGGAAACTTGTCAAGATTGGTGGAAAGAAAGAAGATTGAAAAACATAGTAAGTCTTTTTTGTTAGTATCCTAAATTACAAAACGAATTGTTAAGCAAGTATATTGCTAAACAGTTCGCCTTTTTTATTTTTACAACTCTTCCCTATCATGCCTTAAAAAGCCCTCGCCAAAGATTTGCTTTGCACCCGAAACAATCAAAAATGCGTTCTCGTCTTCTTCCAAGACTATTTGGCGCGCCATTGACAGTTGGTTTTTTCTTATACAGCTGAGCATTACATCCTTATCCTGCTTTGAATAAACACCCTGTCCGTAAAGATAGGTTGCACCTACATTCAAATCGGCAAGAAATCTCTTTGAAATCTCAGCCTTCTTGTCACTGATTATATATAAAATAATTGATTCCTCGGGGGTGTATAAAACTATATTTAAGACAACAGCTTGTATGACAACTGCAAGCACAGCGTAAAGGGCTATATCTAAGTTCTTAAAAACTAACCAAGAGGAGAATATTACTATACCGTCAAAAATAAGAAAAAACACTCCCGACTTTATATGCTTATACTTTAAGCGTAGCAGTTTGATAATTATGTCAACCCCTCCCGTTGTTCCTCCGCTCTTGAAGATCAGTCCCATGGAGATGCCCAACAAAACTCCCCCGGCGAGAGCGGCAAGTAAAGGATCTGTGGTTAATGCTCCAAGCGGAGCGGTAAAATCTATAATTACCGAAGTGAACACCAAAATAAAAATAGTTGAGGAAAAAAGCTTTATTCCAAATTTATATATCGCCAAAATAAGAATTGGTATGTTAAACAGTAATATTAGTATTCCGGTCGGGAGTCCAAACAACCTGTTGATAATAATCGAGACACCGGAAACGCCCCCCGGAGCTAAGTTGTTGGGATCAAGAAACATGCTTATACCGATACCATACATAATAGAAGAAAATATAATTAAAAGATATTTTTTTATGTTTTGCATGTGT
>CAZFVM010000039.1:0-11224 GCA_964522305.1 uncultured Oscillospiraceae bacterium | reverse complement strand
CAGGGGGCAAAACTTATTTCGCAACTGAAATACCCAATACTATTTATAACGGACTATAAAATCTTAATCCCTAAGTTAGACATGCCAATCTCATATGTATCAGGAAAGCACATACAAAACCGCAAATCTCCCTCTTTGAGTTCCTTAACTGTTTCGTTTAGTTCTCCTCCGGTGTATCTTCCCGGACGAGTTACATTTTTCAGTAGTTGCTCATGTCTTTTATTTTGGTGCATTTTGCTTCTCCAAAGTCTTTTTTAAATATTGACCGGTAAAGGAATCCGGGCTCTGACTTAATTCTTCCGGTGTACCCGTTGCAACTATATATCCTCCGCTATTTCCACCTTCGGGGCCAAGATCAATTATATAGTCACAGGTTTTGATTAAATCAAGATTATGTTCGATGACAATCACAGTGTTGCCTTTGTTAACTAATCGCTGTAATACTTCCCTAAGCTTATTTACATCATGGGAATGAAGCCCGGTAGTCGGTTCGTCCAAAATGTAAATTGTTTTACCGGTAGATCGCTTTGACAACTCAGTAGCTAACTTCACCCTCTGAGCTTCTCCTCCGGATAATGTTGTAGAGGGCTGTCCTATTTTTATATAACCCATTCCAACGTCATTAAGTGTTTTGAGTTTGCGAAAAATAGACGGATAATTCTCAAAAAACTTCCTGCCTTCATCTACAGTCATTTCAAGAACATCATGAATGTTTTTGTTTTTGTATTTTACCTCAAGGGTTTCTTTATTGTATCTCTTACCTCTGCAGACATCACACGTGACATAAACATCCGGCAAGAAGTGCATTTCTATCTTTAAAGTGCCATCACCCCCACAGGCTTCACAGCGCCCTCCTTTGACATTAAACGAGAAACGCCCATCTTTGTATCCCCTTGCTTTTGCCTCGATTGTAGAAGCAAATACAGCCCTGATATCGGTGAAAAGTCCGGTATAAGTAGCCGGATTTGAACGCGGAGTTCTCCCAATCGGAGATTGGTCGATCGCTATTACTTTATCTATATGCTCCATTCCTTGTATATCATCATATTTGCCCGGAGTGGGTCCTACTCTCCCCAAATTTCGCAGTAATCCATTGTACAAAACAGAGTTAACCAAAGAGCTTTTCCCAGAGCCTGAAACCCCGGTAACGCAGATAAAACACCCTAAAGGGAACTCGACATCAATACCTTTTAGATTGTTTTCTCTCGCACCAAATATTTTTATCTTATCTCCGTTGCCCATACGGCGGGAGGGAGGGATTGGTATTTCTTTTTTCCCGGAAAGATACTGGCCGGTAAGAGATTTTTTGCAGCTCAATAGCTTTTTCGGGGTACCGGAGAATACAACCTGTCCTCCATTTATTCCTGCCAACGGTCCGATATCGAGTACATGGTCTGCGCACATAATTGTCTCTTCGTCATGCTCGACAATTATTAAGGTGTTCCCGAGATCCCTTAGTTTTTTTAATGTTTTGATTAATTTTATGTTGTCTCGCTGATGTAGACCGATACTGGGTTCGTCCAAAATATATAAAACTCCAACCAAAGAAGAGCCAATCTGGGTAGCGAGCCTGATACGTTGCGCCTCCCCACCGGACAGGCTGCCGGATTTTCTTGATAGTGCCAGATATTCCAATCCCACACTCTTCAAAAATCCAAGACGCTCTATTATTTCCTTCTTAATCTCTTTTGCTATTTCTTCTTTACCCGTAGTCAAAACCAAGTTCTCAACAAAATCTCTAAGGTCATCAATACTGAGATCGCTAAGCTCACTTATGTTCTTACTCCCGACAGTGACCGCAAGGGATTCTTTTTTTAACCTGTTACCCTGACAGGTGGAACAAACGGTATTATCCATAAACGACTCAAAGTATTCTCTGACTTCAAAGTCGGTGCTTTGATCATAGCGTCGCATAATCATATTCATGACGCCCTCAAATATCGATTCATCCCTTTTTCGCAAGGTTTCTTTGTTGCCGTATAACAAAACAGATATAGCCTTTTCGGAAAAAGCTTCTATGGGCTTATGAATATCGAAATCATAAAACCTGCCAATATTATTTACAGCACTTCCAAAGTAACTGGCAGAAACTATAGACTTAAATCCATTACATACAATAGCTCCGCCAAACAGTGTCTTTTTCTTATCGGGTATTAGTTTGTCTAACGATAGCACAAAATGTTCTCCCAGCCCTCCGCAGGTCGGACAAGCACCAAAAGGACTATTAAACGAAAACATCCTTGGTGTCAATTCACCAAGGGAAATCCCATGGGTTTTACAGGCATAATTTTGGGAAAAAGTTAATTCTGTCTCTTCTGTTTCAGGTGTGTTTTGATCTGTATTGTTAAGGACAAGAATTTTCACTTTTCCGCCGGAAAGATTTGTTGCTGTCTCAATGCTATCGGATAACCTTGCTCTTAGGGTCTCTTTGTTCATAACCAAACGGTCAACAACAATGTCGATACTGTGTTTTTTGTTTTTTTCCAGTTGTATTGTTTCGGTTAAATCATAAACGTTTCCGTCTATCCTTGCCCTTACAAAACCACTTTTTATAGCGTCCGAAAACACTTTTTCGTGCATACCCTTCTTGGAGTCGACAACCGGAGATAAAACCATAAACCGGGCACCGTCTTCAAGTTGAAGGACTCTATCCACTATCTCGTCTATAGTCTGCTGAGATATTTCTTCTCCGCATTCCGGGCAATGAGGAACTCCAACCCTTGCGAACAGAAGACGAAAGTAATCATAAATTTCCGTGACGGTTCCCACTGTCGAGCGAGGGTTTTTTGATGTGGTTTTTTGGTCTATGGAAATTGAAGGAGAAAGCCCTTCAATAGAGTCCACATCGGGCTTGTCTAATTGTCCCAAAAACTGCCTGGCATAGGTCGACAACGACTCTACGAAGCGTCTATGGCCTTCGGCATAAATTGTGTCAAAGGCGAGGGAAGACTTACCGGAGCCGGAAAGCCCCGTAAAAACAATAAATTTATTTCTTGGTAAAGATACAGAGATATCTTTTAGATTATGTACTCTTGCACCTTTTACTATAATATCAGTGGTCATTTTTCCCTTTCTTACTATCTCTTGTTGCTGTTAATATTTTTAATCCTGTCTCTTAAAACCGCTGCAGTCTCAAAATCTAATTCTTTTGCTGCGCGTTTCATATCTGCAGTAAGCTTTTCTACAAGCTTAATTCTGTTATTTTTGGACAACCTGCCTTTTTCTCCCTTTTCTATCTCTGCTTTGCTGGTTATTTCTAAATTATCTCTTACCTCTTTGATAATGGTTTTTGGTATTATTCCGTGAACTTGATTGTGCTCGTATTGAAGCTTACGCCTTCTTTCGGTTTCTTCTATGGCGTTTTGCATTGACCTTGTAACTGTATCCGCGTACATTATGACTTGACCTTCGGAGTTTCTTGCTGCCCTTCCGATTGTCTGTATCAAGGAACTCTGACTACGTAAAAAACCTTCTTTGTCTGCATCAAGTATCGCAACTAAAGAAACTTCAGGTAAGTCCAAACCTTCCCTGAGGAGGTTAATGCCTACCAAAACATCAAATACTCCGTTTCGCAAATCTCGGAGCAGGTCTATCCGGTCGATTGTATCGATGTCGTGATGCAAATATCTACCCCGTACTCCGTTAGCTTCTAAGAATTCACTTAGATCTTCTGCCATTTTCTTTGTTAAAGTCGTTACCAACACTCTTTGCTTTTTATCTGCCCTAAGTCTTATTTCTCCCAATAAATGGTCAATTTGTCCTTTTGTCGGAAGAACCCTTACTTGAGGATCAAGCAGCCCGGTCGGTCTGATTATTTGTTCCACAATTTGGTCGCTTAAGGTTCTTTCGTACTCTGCAGGGGTAGCACTGACGTAAATCGTTTGACCTTTTTTTTCCACAAACTCCTGAAAATTTAAAGGTCTGTTATCATATGCAGAGGGCAATCTGAATCCATAATCGATCAGATTTTTCTTTCTTGAAAAATCCCCTCCAAACATGCCCTTAACTTGGGGGATTGTAACATGACTTTCATCAATGAATAACACATAATCTTCGGGAAAATAATCAAGAAGCGTGTATGGGCTGCTCCCGGGCTCACGTCCTGAAAGCACTCTGGAATAATTTTCTACTCCGGAACAAAAACCAATTTCTCTTAATTGTTCCAAGTCAAATAAAACTCTCTCTTTTATTCTTTGGGCTTCAATCATTTTGCCCTTATCTTCAAAATATACAATTCTCTCATTAAGCTCAAAAAAAATCTCGTCTAACGCTTTTTTTCTAGTTTCTTCGTTAGTGACATAGTGAGAAGCCGGATATATAGCAGCATGGGACAAAGCTCCCACCACTTCCCCGGTTACCGAATTAATCTGGGTTATTCTATCGATTTCATCTCCAAAGAGTTCTATTCTTAATGGATCGGTTGCTGTGTTTGAGGGAAACACTTCTAAAACATCCCCTCTGACCCTGAAGTTATTCCGCTCAAAACCCATATCGCTTCTGGTATATTGAAGACCTACGAGTCTTTTTATTATTTCTTCTCTGGTTATTTGCATACCGGGTCGCAATGATATAACTTGGCGTTTATATTCCTCCGGATCACCTAATGAAAATATACAAGAAACAGAGGAAACAATTATTACGTCTCGTCTTTCAAAGAGCGCGCTCGTAGCCGAGTGTCTCAGTTTATCTATCTCATCGTTTACCGATGAGTCTTTTTCTATATAGATATCCTTACCCGGGACATAGGCTTCCGGCTGATAATAATCATAATAACTAACGAAGTATTCGACAGCGTTTTTGGGAAACAAAGCTTTGAATTCCAGGCACAGTTGAGCCGCCAGAGTCTTATTATGAGCGAGAATCAACGTAGGTCGATTAACCTTTGCGATTACATTAGCCATAGTAAAGGTTTTTCCCGATCCTGTAACACCGAGTAGTGTTTGGTTTTGATAACCTAAATTAAGGCCTTTTACAAGCTTCTCAATCGCTTGAGGTTGATCCCCTGCCGGTTTATACTCTTCAGATAAAATAAAATCCGTCATCTTCTTCCCCCAAAAGTATTACCCTTTATATTACCACAAAACCTTACTTTCGACAACATGAAACAATGTTTTCTTTGTTAATTATATAGTTTTTAATTTTAATATTTCGCAAAAAAGTTAATGGGTAAAAGGATACCAAAAGTGTAAAACATACTTTTACTCAAAAACAAAAAACACGCAGTTAACTGACCATAAAAGTCTGTTTTAAGCGTGTTTTTGATATAACAATCATATTTAGAAAACTTTGTTGTAACCTTATAAACCAGCAGGTAGTTTGTGAAAACACAATATGCTGATTTTAGTCAGTATCGGATATGTCGGAGATGTCGGAAACCCCAGAAACATCGGGTAATTGAGAGCCTTTTATACTAACATTGTAATCGTTATCCAAGCAATAATCATAGCAAACACTGCCTTGGTCGGTAAAAATTGTAAGCTCATCGCAGTTTTCGAATATACCTGAACCAAAATTAGTTGTTCGAGAAGATATATATATATTCTCTAGCGAACTGCAATTTCTAAATGCTCCGTTATCAATGCTCTTTAGAGTATCGGGTATTGTTATATCAACAAGAGAACTGCACCAAGAAAATGCCCTTTTGCCTATTCTTTCCAATCCTTTGGGTAGTGTCACCTTAGTGAGGGACGAACAGTTGTTAAAGGCGTAATCATTTATAACACTAATACCTTCGGGAATCACAACCTCTTCAAGGGAGTTGCACCAAGCAAAAGCCCTTTCACCTATGGTCTTTACCGTGTTTGGTATTCTTATCTGCGTTAGTTTATTGCAATGATAAAACGCACTCGCTTCGATGGTTAGTAAAGTAGCCGGAAGGAAAATAGTTTCGATAATGTTGTTATCAAAAAAAGCTAATGACCCTATTGCAATAACCGGCTTGTTGTCAAGGGAGTCGGGAACGGAAGGATTAAGATCCTGTCCAATATATTTAGTTATTATAATGCCGTTACGAAGAACATCATAAATAAAAAGTTCGTTCTCTTTTGTCTCAATATAACCGGGGGGTTTTTCATCTTCTTTTTGCGGAGTAATAAACCCTTTTATAAAGTCACATGAAGACATTGCAAAAGCAAGAAAGATCAGTGCTGTAAGAATTAGAAGTAATCTTTGATTTTTCATAATTATACCTGCTAAAAAAATGTAAGCTCATTATAACAGCGCATTTATAATATGTCAATTTTTTGACAGGATTTGACAATGACTTGACATTCATATTTTATGTAAGTAGAATATTGTCATAAACCTTACAAAGGAGATTATATGGATACTACAATTATTTCTCAATATCGCAAGCAATATTATGATGCTCTTTTTTCGGATTGTATTCCTTTTTGGACTAACGGTGAATTAATTGACACGAAATATGGAGGTTATAAGACCGCTCTTGACAGAGAAGGCAATGTCTATAACCACGATAAGTCGGTTTGGTTTCAAGGAAGATGCCTTTGGACTTTCTCGGCACTTCAAAACAGATATGGAGCTAATGATTTTTATCTAAAAGCTGCTAAAATCGGTAAAAAGTTCTTGGAAGACTATTGTGTCGATACCGATAATAGAATGTTCTTTACTGTCACTGAAGACGGTAAGCCGCTAAGAAAACGTCGCTACATGTATTCCGAAAGCTTTTTTGTTGTAGGAATGGCTGAATATGCATTAGCAACCAAAGATAAAGATGCTTTGCAAAAAGCTGAAGACTGTTTCGAATTAATGTTAAGAATCTTTAAAAACCCGGATCAAGACCCTTTTAAAATAACTCCAAAGAGTTATACCTCTACCCGCTCCGAACGAGCTGTAGCTGTCCCGATGGTCCTAGTGAGTTCTGCTCAACTTTTGAGAAGATGCAATCCCGACAAGGCCGACTATTATTCAAAGATAGCTGATGAGATGACTGATGTTATACTCGACTTGCATTACAAAGAAGATATGAAATGTGTATTGGAAACCGTTGGGCCCAACGGCGAATTTATCGATACTCCTTCAGGCAGGACGGTAAACCCCGGACACTCCATCGAAAATAGTTGGTTTTTGATGAACCACGCTATTTATACCGGAGATGAAGACTTGCTTGCCAAAGCATTGAATATACTTGATTGGTCCTTAGAACTCGGGTGGGACAAGGAACACGGCGGCTTTTTGTATTTTGTTGATATAATGGGCAAGCCAAGTGAACAGTTGGAATGGGATATGAAGTTATGGTGGGTGCATAACGAAGTTTTGATCGCTTCACTTTTAGCTTATGGACTTACAAAAAATAAAAAATACTGGGATTGGTTCGAAAAAACCCATGAATACGCTTTTGAGCATTTTGCGGATAAAAAGCATGGTGAGTGGTATGGTTATCTACATAGAGACGGAAGCGTCTCTCATACTTTAAAAGGCTCCATGTGGAAAGGCCCTTTTCATCACCCTCGTTGCCTTATGAATTGTGAAAAAATCCTGGGGTGGCTGGAAGCCGGCAAGGATATGGATGTTCTATTATAAAACCTATTTAATGTTTTTATCAATAACCTGACTATCTTGATTTTATAATGCAAATTAGACAACATTAAGCCTTTAAAACACAATACTTTTTGCAAAAAAGGTATTGTGTTTTTGCTTGTGAAGTGATATAATATTTTGGCTTTTAAAAAGCTATAAAAAAACACACACCAATTCCATTTCTAAAGGGGTGCGGAAATCCGTTGATTTAGAGCAAAACATGGATTGGTGGCGGGTAAAACCCGAGAATAGGAGTAACTATGTCAGTAATTTCCATGAAGCAATTGCTTGAAGCAGGTGTTCACTTTGGACACCAAACAAGAAGATGGAACCCTAAAATGGCTGAGTACATCTTTACAGAGCGTAACGGTATTTATATTATTGATCTGCAAAAGACCGTAAAAATGATCGAGAAAGCCTATATGTTTGTAAGAGATACCGTAGCAGACGGTGGCAACATTTTGTTTGTAGGTACCAAGAAGCAAGCCCAAGATGCCATTAAAGAAGAAGCAGAACGAGCAGAAATGTATTATGTTAATGTTCGCTGGTTGGGTGGGATGCTAACAAACTATCAAACCATCAAAAAATCCATTCAAAAGCTTCACAACCTAAACAAAATGGCGCAAGACGGTACATTTGATTTGCTTACAAAAAAGGAAGTCGCTGCGCTCATTAAAGAGACCGAAGACTTGGAGCGTAACCTGGGTGGTATTAAGGATATGGGCGGCTTACCCGCTGCTATATTCGTTGTAGATCCAAAAAAAGAAAAGAACGCAGTTGACGAAGCAAGAAAACTAGGTATCCCCGTAATTGCAATCGTAGATACAAACTGTGATCCCGATGAAATAGACTATGTTATACCCGGTAATGATGACGCTATAAGAGCTATTAAATTAATCTCTTCGATAGTAGCCGATGCAGTCCTTGAAGCAAAGCAAGGAGAACAATTTACAGATTCCTCCGAAGAAGCCGATGAAATTGACGACATTTTTGAAAGTAATTCCGAAGAATAACATAAAGAAATTTGAATTTTAGATAATAAGATTATTAAAGGAGATAATAAGTATATGGCAAATATTACAGCAAAATCTGTTATGAAACTCCGTACCAAGACAGGATGTGGTATGATGGAGTGCAAAAATGCTCTTGTAGAAGCAAAAGGCGAATTTGAAACCGCTATTAAAATATTAAGAGAAAAAGGCCTTTCGGTTGCAGCAAAAAAGGCTGACAGAATCGCCTCTGAAGGTATAGTAGATATTCTAATATCCGATGGTATGACCGCCATGATTGAAGTTAATTCCGAGACCGACTTCGTTGCAAAGAACGCGAGTTTTATAGATTTTGTAAAGGATATTCTGCAAACTATTATCCAAAGCAAACCTCAGGATATTGATGCACTTTTGGCTACTAATCTTATAGGAAGCGATATGACCGTTGATGCTGCTTTGAAGGATAAGATTTTTACTATTGGCGAAAACATGTCAATCCGTCGCTTTGAATTGGTAGATGGTGTTACCGGCACTTATATCCATGGCAACGGAACAGCCGGTGTTATTACTAAGTTCGAGCTTGAGGATATTGATTCGGACAGTGAGGTTTTTGGTGAATATGCAAAAAATATTTGCATGCAAATTGCAGCCATGAATCCTATCTATGTTAGTGCTGCCGATGTACCTGATAGCATAATAGATGCAGAAAAAGCCGTTTTGATCGGACAAATTGAAAACGACGATAACCTTAAGTCAAAGCCTGACTCTGTAAAGGAAAAAATGGTAGAAGGGCGAATTAAAAAATACTTCTCAGATGCCTGTCTTAACGACCAACAATACGTGAAAGACGATTCAGTGACTGTTGCTCAATATACACAAGCTACTGCAAAAGAATTAGGCGGAAAAATAAATGTTGTCTCTTTTGTAAAATATGAAAGAGGCGAAGGTCTCGAAAAACGCGAAGAAGATTTCGCTGCGGAGATTGAAAAGTTAGTTAAAGGTTAATAAATATCAAAACGAGGGGCTGTAACAAAAGCCTTAAGAAAGACCGTCTTAAATCTAAGGATTTAGGACGGTTTTTTGGATTTAAAAACAAGGAAAAAGCTTGAAAACAGGGGTAAAAAATGGTATAATAAATGCAAGAAAAACGCAGTGTTTATGCGGGTTTACGAGGAGTTTTCATGATGAAAAAGAGAGCAGCATTCAAGCCATATGAACAACATCAATTATCACTGTTACCGATAGATTTAGATACACTAATACCCGAAAACCATATGGTTCGAGTTGTAGACCGTGCTGTTGAAAGCATGAATACCCAACCACTCTTTGATCGTTATCCCGGTGGCGGTACGAGTGCGTATAATCCTGTGATGATGCTTAAGGTTATTGTGTATGCATACGCAGATAAAATCTATTCCAGTCGAAGAATCGCAAAGGCAACTCGAGAAAACATTAATTTCATGTGGTTGACCGGCAATGTGCAGTTAGATTTCATGACTATTAATCGCTTTCGTAGCGAGCGACTGAGAGGAATCATAGATGAGATATTCACTGAAGTGGTGGATTTGCTTTTAAGAGAGGAATATATTAAGTTTGAAAACTACTTTTTGGATGGAACAAAGATAGAAGCAAACGCCAATAAGTATAGTTGGGTATGGGGGAAGAATACAGCACGGTATAAAGCAAACCTAAAGAAGAAAGTTTTAGAACATCTGACTGCCATAGAAATAATTGAGCAAGAAGAAACCGAAGAATATGGGAAGTCTGATTTACCGGAACTGGGTAAAGGGAAACCGATAAACAGCGAAAGCATAAGAGAAGCAGCTGCAAAGATTGATGAGAGGCTCACATCAAACCCGGAAGATAAAGAACTGAAGAAAGCCAAAAAAGCAATAGAAAAAGATTATCTCCCAAGAATGGAAAAATACGAAAAACAAGAAGAAATACTTGAAAAGCGACGAAGCTACAGTAAAACAGATACAGATGCAACCTTCATGCGGATGAAGGAAGACCACATGAGAAACGGACAGTTAAAGCCTGGCTACAATGTGCAGATAGGAACAGAGAACCAGTTTGTCACGGGATACAGCGTACATCAAAGACCCGGAGATACTAGTTGTATGAAAGCGCATTTAGAACATCTCAAAGAGCTTAATGGCAGGTTGCCCGAAAACATTATTGCAGATGCCGGATATGGCAGTGAGGAAAACTACGAGTATTTAGAATCAAAGCAAGTAAATCATTTTGTGAAATATAATACCTTTCATAAAGAAAAGTCAAGAAAATGGCGTAAAGACGCTACAAGAGTTCAGAATTGGTACTATGTTGAAGAACGAGATGAATATATATGTGGCTACGGAAGATATTTAGTTTTCATGTACGAAAAGAAGCAGAAGAGTGATAACGGATACGAGAGCACAGTTAGGGTATATGAAAGCGAAGATTGTTCTGATTGTCCTTTGCGAGATCATTGTGTAAAGAGCAATAAACCGGGAGCCGACAGACGGATATATATCAACCGCCGCTTGAATGAGTTGAAAAAGATTGCGAACGAAAACCTCACGAGCGAAAAGGGATTACTTATGCGGTCGAAGCGCCCTATAGAGGTTGAGAGTGCCTTTGGTGATATCAAGGGTAATTTTGGCGTACGAAGATTTTTACTCAAAGGCCTTGATAAGGTCAAAGTTGAGTGGGGT
>CAZFVM010000038.1:0-11264 GCA_964522305.1 uncultured Oscillospiraceae bacterium | reverse complement strand
TTCCTGGTGGAAGGGGACTATATGGATAGCTACAAGTCGGTAGAAATCATCCCCCACGAGCAATCACCGGAGCTTATTTCCTCTGCGGTAGAGAACCGCAACAACTTAGTGTCCGATAGATTTGATGTTGAGTTCGAAGAGATTAGAACAGAAAGTTTCGGACAAACCATGGACCTTATCCGCAACAACCACATGGGCGGGACCAACCTTTATGATATCGTGGTGCCCTACATACCCCATGCGGCAACCCTGGCTTTTGAGGATTATTTTTATTTGCTTAACGACTCGGAGCACATAAGGATGGAGATGCCCTACTATGATCAAGGGGCAAGACAAGGGTTGTCTATTAATTTCAAGAATTACTTTTTGGTAGGGGACTTTTCCATACTCAGCTGGCAGGTAACCCATCTAATCTTATTTAACAAAGATGTGGTGGAAGAAAACGCCTTAGAGAGCCCCTATGATCTTCTGACCGAAGGCAGATGGACCATAGACAAGCTCCAAGAGATGGCACGCAAGATAACCTCCGACTCCGACGGTACTCCGGGGATGAGCCACAAAGACACTTTTGGGTATTTGGCAAACAGCAATATCGTCACTTCCATGTATTTAGCTTCTGGAGAAGGGCTGACCGGCAAAGACGCAAACGACCTTCCCTATCTTTCCGTAGCTTCAGAGAAGGGTATTAATGTATACAACAGGATTTTTGACCTCATCAACGACAAGCAAGCCACCGGTCATATCGAAGGATTTATGAACGATGCCACAGCAGCCGGTACCACAGTTTGGGAGTTAGCCACCCAGGCAGTAGTAGATAAGAGAGCACTGTTTCGCGCTTCCACAGTGGGCGGAATCGCAGACTTAGGAGGATATGATTGCAACTTCGGAGTGCTGCCGTTACCCAAGTACGACGAAGCTCAAGACGGCTACCATTCCTTTGTTTCCACTATTTATGCCACCGCTGCTGCCATCCCGAAGTCAAACCCCGAGTTTGAGCGCTCGGCTATTATCTTAGAAGCAATGAGCCAAGCATCCACCGACACGGTCAGACGAAGCTATTATGATGTGTTGTTAAAGAACAGAAAGATTAGAGACAACGAGTCTGAGGAAGCATTAGATATTATTTTTGATGGCAGAGTTTATGATATCGGAGCGGTGTTCACCTGGGGAGCTACCAGTATTTATGACAGCAACGGTATCGGTCAATTCATGAACGAGATAACCTTCCAAGGTTCCAACACTTTTATTTCTAAGTTCGATTCTGTAAAAGAGAAGATTCAATCCGACTTAGATGACGCAATCAAGAAGTTTGCAGGCTAATATGAGTCTAAAAATCGCGTGTCTTTTAACAAGATGCGCGATTTGTTTTTAGTCCGTTTCTGGCAAGAACGGTGATTGCACAGTGTTTTATGTGTTTTTCCGGATTTAATGTTCGAATAACTCTGTTTTCTCATTTTGTATTAGTCAAATCATTGTTGACGGAAATTTACCTTCATGATATAATTTTATTAACAAAATCCATAGGGGGTTTCATATGAAAAAGTATTTAAGTTTTTTGCTTCTAATACTCATGGCGTTTCTCCTTGTCTTTTTACCCGCCTGTTCGGGGGAAAAAGAAGAAGAGGATGTTTCCAAACAAGACACCTCAAGTCGTGAAGAGATTAAGGAAGAGCTGTTCTCTCACCTGCCCAACAAGACTTTTAACGGTAAAGAACTAACTGTTTTGGTCGAAGGGGACTACATGAACCTCTACAAGTCCGCCGAGATGCTGTCTCAAGAGGATTCACCTGAGCTTATCAACATCGCCATCAGCAACAGGAACAACCTGGTTTCAGACAGGTTCGATGTTACTTTCACAGAGATTCGTACCGAGTCCTTTGGCCAGATTTTAGACTTGGTCAGGAACAACCATATCGGAGGCACCAACCTATACGATATAGTTATGCCCTATATACCCCAAGGAGCCACTTTAGCTTTTGAGGGTTACTTCCATTTGCTCAACGAATCCGAGCACATTCGTATGGAAAAGCCCTATTGGGACCAGGGAGCAAGGGAAGGATTATCCATTGGCTTCAAGACCTACTTTTTAACCGGTGACTTTTCAATGTTGAGTCTGGCTTGCACCCATGCTTTGGTATTCAACAAAGATGTGGTGGAAGACCACAACCTCGAGAGCCCATACGACCTTGTCAAGAGCGGTAAGTGGACTATAGATAAGCTTCAAGAGATGGCTCGCAAGGTTACGGCAGACACCGACGGTGTCACCGGGATGAGTTATGCCGATACCTACGGATATTTGGCAAACACCAATATCGTCACTTCTATGTTTATTGGTTCCGGCGAGCGTTTGACTCGCAAGGACACAAACGACCTGCCTTATATCTCGGTTTCCTCCGAGCGAGGTGTCAACGTTTATGGTCGAATATTTGATCTTATCAATGATAAGCAAGCCACCGGGCATATAGAGAGCTTCCAGAGCGATGTTGAATCGGTGGGTAAGACAGTATGGAAGGCAGCCACCGAAGCCGTTGCCGAGAAGCGTGTTTTGTTTAGAGCCATGGCAATAGCCGATGTCCCTGAGCTGGGTGAATACGAGTGTAACTTCGGTATATTGCCTTTGCCCAAGTATGACGAAGCCCAAGACAACTACCATTCCTTTGTTTCTACAGTTTATGCTACTTCAATAGCCATTCCGTTGAGCAACAACGAGTTTGAGGATACAGCGATTATTGTAGAAGCGTTGTGTCAAGCCTCCACCGATACCGTTAAGGTCAATTATTACGACATTATGCTAAAGAACCGCAAAATCCAAGATAACGAGTCCGAGGAAATGTTAGACCTTATATTCGCCAACCGGGTTTATGACATCGGGGCTGTGTTCACTTGGGGTGGGGAGAGCATCTATGACCAAAACGGAATAGGCACTTTTATGAACCAAATAACTTTTGACGGTTCCAACACCTTTATTTCCAAGTTTGAGGCAGTCAAGGATAAGATTCAGTCTGATCTTGATGAAGCAATCGAGCATTTTTCTTGATTTTAATTAACAACATAATATTTTCAAAACGCGCCTATTGGCGCGTTTTTCCGTGCCAAAAGGCGCGTTTTTGCATACTGTTAAGGAGCTTTTTAACTGTTTTGTGTAGGAATTCAACGACCTTACAGGTTGACAAAGATTGTTTAGAGTGTTAATATTTTGATGTATTAACATCACAGAGCAAAGCAGGTATAACCTATGAAAAAACTCGTTTCCATTGTCTTGTTTATAAGCCTTTTTGCCCTATCGTTCGCCCTTTCCTCTTGCAAGGTTCAAGAAGACAATAACAAATTTACAGTTGCGGTCACCATATTACCCCAAAAGGCGTATATCAAGGCCATAGCAGGGGATTTGGTTAATGTTATAGAGGTAATCCCCAAAGGAGGAAGTCCCGAGACCTACGAGCCTTCGGTAGGTCAAATCGAGAAGCTCCACCGAGCAAAGCTATATTTCACCATCGGAGTCCCTGCCGAGAATGCAAAGATTTTGCCGGAAGTAAAGGGTCAGACGGTTATAAACACCGAAGTCCGGGTGGCAAAAGCATATCCGGACAGACTTTTTGATGCAAACAGTCGTGACCCCCATACCTGGCTATCCATAAAGAGGGTAGTGGTTATGGTTGACATAATGGCAGAGGAGTTAGCCCTCGCAGACCCGGATAACGCTCAAACATACAAAGACAATGCCCGAGATTATATAAGCGAGCTAAACGAGACAGAAGAATATATAAAGACCATCTTAGACTCAGTCCCAGGTGACTCTTTCCTCGTATTTCATCCCTCCTTCGGTTATTTTGCGCAGGATTATGGACTTACAATGTATTCCTTGGAAGAAGAGGGGAAAGAAGCGTCGCCAAAGCACCTTCAAGATATGATAACTCTGGCAAAGGATAAAGGGATAACCAAGATTTTCAAGCAATTAGAAAGCGGTGCATCCCAGCCCACGGCGGTGGCAGAGGAGATAGGGGGATCGGTGGTTATACTTGACCCGTTGTCAGAGGATTACATAGCCAATATCAAATACATGGCAGAGCAGATTGCCGAGGGGTTAAGATAATGTTTTTAGACTCAAAGACAGCAGTAAGTATAAAAGACCTCATGGTGAGTTACGGTCATATCTCGGCTTTAGACAGGATTAATTTAGAGGTAAAAACCGGTGAGTTTTTGGGGATAATCGGGCCCAACGGAGGGGGCAAGTCCACTTTGTTAAAGTCGATTTTGGGGCTTCATCCCCGAGTAGACGGAGAGGTGCTGTTGTTTGGTGACTCCCCGGTAAAGAATCGGCGGTATGTGGGATATGTGCCCCAGATTTCTTCGGTGGACAAGACCTTCCCCATAACTGTGTGTGAAGTGGTTTTGTCCGGACTCATACGCCGGGATATAGTTCCTTTTTTCAGATACACCAAGAAGGACAAAGCCGCAGCCCGAGAGGTTTTGGACAGACTGGGACTGACAGAACTCTCCGAGCGCAGAATCTCGGAGCTCTCGGGAGGTCAGTTCCAAAAGATGCTTATAGGCAGAGCAATTATTTCAAGCCCAAAGCTTTTACTCTTAGACGAGCCGACTGCGAATGTAGACATCTCCTCACGGGAGGGTATATATGACCTTTTAACCGAGCTAAACGACGACATCACTATAATTTTAGTCACCCATGACTTAATGGCAATCTCCTCGAGTGTAAAGAGCTTGGCATGTCTCAACAAGACCTTGATATATCACGGTGACCCTTCTATAGACCAAGGGGTCATAGATGATTTGTATGGTTGTCCGGTGGATTTAATCGCCCACGGAGTTCCTCACAGGGTACTAAAGTTTCATTCCCACGAAGAGACGGGAGGAGAGCATTAATGATAGATGCGTTGTTGAACTTCCAATATTTACAAAAAGCTTTGATGGCAGGCTTACTCGCCAGTGTTGTATGTGGAATAATAGGGGTCATTATAATCGAAAAAAAGCTTATCATGATGAGCAGCGGAATCGCCCACACTGCTTTCGGCGGGGTGGGACTGGGCTATCTGCTAAATTTCGAGCCGATATATGGCGCTTTCTTGTTTGCTGTTTTATCAGCTTTGGGGATAGGCACGGTTAAGCGTAAGACGGGTACGAGTTCCGATGTTACCATTGGGCTGTTGTGGTCTTTGGGCATGGCGCTCGGAGTATTGTTTATCGGGATGACCAAAGGATATGCCCCGGATATCAGTTCTTATCTGTTCGGCTCTATTTTGTCGGTAACCAAGAGCGACCTGTATCTTATGCTCGGCATAACCCTGTTTATTTTAATAGTTTTTGTTGTGTTTTACACCCATTGGAAGACCTTTTTGTTCGACCCGGAGTATGCCGGTGCTTTGGGTATAAACATAGTTTTTATAGAATACGCTCTTTTGATTTTAATAGCTTTGGCGGTTATTATTCTTATAAGGGCTGCAGGGATAATCCTTATGCTCTCTTTGCTGGTAGCCCCCGCGGCAACCGTATCCTTTTTTACCGCCAAGTTCAAAAACCGAATAATAGCCTCAATTATTATGGGGGCGGTGTATTTCGTTGCAGGTCTTTGGCTCTCTTATTACCTGGACATCCAGACCGGTGCTACAATCGTTTTTGTCTCGGTAATCGGCTATTTTCTATCCTTTACTCTTTCAAAGATAAAAGCAGCGAAGCGGGATTTGGTCGCATAATATAATCGAAGTCATTTTGGGCGTAGATAATTTAATATTTGCCACAATTTTCCCGAAAGGATAATACAACACAGATAGGCACCGAGTTGGGGTCTATGTGTTAGTGCGTGTAACCAAAATGTACGATATTGTAATAGTCGGTGCCGGACCTGCGGGAGCAAACCTCGCTCGTTTGGTGGGGTACAAATACAGAGTCTTGGTCTTGGACAAAAAGAGTAATCAAAGCATGAGTTCGGAAGGGTCAAAGCCTTTGAACACCAAGTGCTGTGGCGGACTCTTGGCACCCGATGCTCAAAAATCCATGGCCACCCTCGGACTCAGTGTACCAAAGGATATTTTGGCAGACCCTCAGATTTTTGCCGTAAGAGCCATAGACATCAACAAAAACTTAGAAAGGCTATATCAAAGGTTCTATTTTAATTTTGACAGAGCAAAGTTTGATGGGTGGATGGTATCTTTAATTCCGCAGAGTGTTGATGTTAAGTTTAATGCACATTTTAAAAGCTTTGCCAAGACAGCACAGGGTTACGAAGTCAGATATACTTGTAACAGCCAAGAGTACACAGTATCTACAAAGATAATAGTTGGAGCAGACGGGGCAAACTCGATTGTAAGGAAGGCAATTTCATCGGTAGCAAGTCACCCCGTCAAATATATTGCTATACAGGAGTGGTTTTATTGCGATACCCCCATGCCTTATTTTACAGCTGTATTTGACCAAAGAATTAGCGACTTTTATTCCTGGGTCATACCAAAGAACAATCATATTCTTGTAGGCGCAGCCCTAAAGCCCAAGGATAACACCCGGGAAAAGTTCGAGCAGCTCAAAACAAGCCTCGTGTCCTTCGGGTTTTGCATTGATAACAAAGTTCACACCGAAGGTGCTTTTATAAACAGACCCACAAAGACCTCTCAATTGTTTTTGGGGGAGGAGGGAATAACCTTGATAGGGGAGGCGGCAGGCGCCATAAGCCCCAGTTCTGCAGAGGGGTTTTCCTACGCCCTCAGAAGTTCGATGTTTTTGTCCGAGAGTCTGCAAAACAACTTAGAGGGTTACTTTCCCAGTTACAAGAGCAAAATGAAAGCGCTAAAAGCAAATATATTGATAAAGAACCTAAAATCTCCTGCCATGTATAACCCGGCACTGCGTTACTTAGCCATGAAATCCGGGTTTATGAGCATAAAGAAACGATAACTATTTGACAAATAAGACTTCGAGCTATCAAAAGCAAAAACACAAAACAAAAGGATTTTATCAAGATATCCGAACACAGTTTTTACTAATTGAGTAATCAAAGACAAAAAAGACCCGTCGCTTAGACGGGTCTTTTCCTCTATAAGACTAAAACTTTTTTCAAAAACCTAACTTTTACTTGTCAATTACTTCTTCTTTTTGATAAAGAAGAAAGCTCCTCCGGCGATAGCAACGACTGCAACAACAATCAAAACTATCAACAAGGTATTATCACCGCTCTCCTCTTCTTTTGCAACCTCAGATTTGTCATCTTCGGACTTATCTTCGCTTTTGTCATCTGCCGGCTCGTCAGATTCGACTGTAACATCGGACTCGACGGGTTCCTCAGAAACATCAGAGTCGTCAAGGACGTCGGAATCGTCGGTCTCGACGGGGTCATCAGAGTCTGCGGGATCATCGGACTCAACGGGCTCGTCCGATTCTTCTTTGGATTCTTCTTTGGACTCTTCTTTGGATTCTTCCGGCTCAGGGCGCTTTGCTCCCAGGCCTTTTACCTTATCGGTGGAGCTCACATAAAAAGCATAGAAAGTTACTTGTCCGCCAACCGGGCCTGCCATAGAACCGGAAAGGTCACAAAAACGATGGATATTGGTATCATCGAACTTGTTTTTATCGGCACTGTTAACATAGGTGCCCCAGTCCCATATACCGTATCCTTCTCCCTTATCTTTGCTGTACTGAGCATAGTCGGACCCTTCCATACTGGTAAGATAAAGATCAGCGAGGGTATCGTTCTCAGCTTTGTCTTTTCTGGTGTAGTGAGCGATGGTGCCGCCGACACTTACTCCGTCTAAGGTGCCGTAGTCATATACTACAAAAGCAGGCTGGCTGATATCAATCTCGGGGGCATTCAAAATAGTGCCTCCACCGCCTTCTTTGTAGAAGTTTTCAGCAAAGACCATCTTAAAATTGGCATTAGCTGCGGTCAAGGTAAAGGTAACGGAACCGTCTTTGTTCTCGACCATTGTACAGCCTTCCAGGGTTAAGGTACCGTTTTTCTTGTTTTTGCTGGGCAAAAGGTTTGCCAATACGGTAGCATCGGCTGCAGAAACGAAAGGTACAAGCAGCATTCCGATGAGCAGGGCGAACACGGTTAGAAGTGCAAGTCTCTTTACGAAATTCATTTTCATTCTTTTCTCCTTTTTTGAAAAAAATTATATAATGCCAAGTTTTAGGCTTATATCCAATGCTTTTACAGAATGGGTCAAAGACCCCATCGAGATAAGGTTCACTCCCGTGGAGGCAACCTGAGCCAAATCCTTTTCTCCCATATTACCGCTGGCTTCGGTTACTGCCTTATCGTTTATCATTATAACCGCTTTTTTCATATTTTCAATAGTCATATTATCCAGCATAATTATATCGGCGCCGGCATCGAGAGCTTCTAGTACCTGGTCAAGGGTTTCGGTTTCCACCTCAATTTTGAGGTTGTGGGGGCAGTTGGCTTTTGCCCTTTCTACCGCCGTTGCAATCGAGCCTGCGGCAGTTATATGGTTATCTTTTATGAGCACACCGTCACTTAGGTTAAACCTGTGGTTAATCCCGCCTCCAACTCTTATGGCATATTTGTCCAAAGCCCTAAGCCCCGGCATGGTTTTGCGGGTGTCGGTTATCTTAGCTCGGGTACCCTCCACCGCTTGTACCGCCAGCCTCGTGGCAGTAGAGATACCGCTGGCTCGTTGCATCAAGTTTAGCGCCGTTCTTTCCCCGGTCAGAACAGTCAAAGCTTTCCCGTTGATTCTGGCTATTATATCACCTTTTTTTATCAAATCCCCGTCATTAAAGTAGGATTCCATCTCGAAGTGTCCTCCCGAAAGCTCAAAGGTGCGATAAACAATATCCATACCGCAAAGTACCCCTTCATCTTTCGAAATAAAGACTCCTTCCACCCGTTTGTCTTTGTTTATGGTACCAAGGGTGGTTATATCTCCGGTGGGAGCGTCCTCTCTCAAGGACATATTAATAATATCATCAAAAGCGCGTAACATAAAGTCTCCGTTATAAGTTATTTTTTATATAATGGGCACCAACACTTGTTTTTCTGGCTATGGCACCTTCTATTATCATAGTCGCTACCTGCAACATATTATAGGTTTTAAACTCGCTGGATTTCTCCAACCGGGACTTAGCCAAAACAGCGTTTATTTCTTCGAGTTTCTTTTTGGCATATTGCAACTCTTCTTCGTTTCTAATCGCTCCTGCGTATTTTGTCATAAGCCTTTTTATGGTGCGTTGACAGTCATCAAAGAAGGCATCACTGACTTTTTTATCAAAGACTTCACTTTTTAATAGGGGAGAGATGTCTTTTGTATCGGAAGGTTGCTTGTTTGTGTTGATATGCTCGGCACACCGCTTGCCAAACACAAGGCATTCCAACAAAGAGTTGGAGGCGAGTCGATTGGCGCCGTGAATACCTGTCCTTGCAGCTTCTCCCACACAGTACAGCCCTCTTACATTTGTTTTACCAAACAAGTCGGTTTTTACTCCCCCCATCAGATAGTGCTGGGCAGGTCGCACGGGTATCATATCCCGAGTGAGGTTCAAGCCTCTTTTGGTACATTCTCTATATATGGTAGGGAACCGATTTTTGAAGAACTCTTCGGTCATGTTCGAAACATCCAAAAACACGTTACTTTCTCCGGAGCGTTCAAGCTCGTGCAATATTTCCCGGGTAACCACGTCCCTGGGGGCAAGGTCTGCCATTTCGTGTTTGCCCTGCATAAAAGCAACCCCGGACTTGTTTTTAAGTATTGCACCTTCTCCTCGTACTGCCTCGGATATTAAGAACAGCCGGCCCTCTCTTCCCGAAGATATGAGGGTAGTAGGGTGGAACTGAATCATCTCCATATCCTCAACCATCGCTCCGGCTCGTAATGCCGCGGCGATACCGTCTCCCACCGCCCCCACAGGGTTTGTGGTATATTTATAAACCTGACCCACTCCGCCGGTGGCAATAACGATGCTATTAGCTCGTATTACCTTGTACCCGTCTTCAGACTTGACGACTACTCCCGTTGCTGCGTCAGCCACGGTCAAAATATCCACTAAGAAGGATTCGAAGAAAAAGTGAAGATTGTTCTTTTTGAGAGCTAGCCGTCCCAACTGCATGGTGGTTTTTTTACCTGTGGCGTCTCCTCCGGCGTGAACGACTCTGTGGGCACGGTGACCTCCCTCACGGGTTAAGTGTAAGTCCCCCTCGGAGTTAACATCAAAGGGAATTTTCATATCTATAAGGGCTTGAATATTTTTGGGTCCTTCCTCAACCAACACCTTAACCGCTTCGGGGTCACTGAGTCCCGCTCCGGCTTTTATGGTATCGTCGATATGCAACACATAGGTGTCCTTTGGATTCATGACAGCGGCTATTCCGCCTTGGGCAAGGTAGGAATTGCTCTCATCAAAGTTTGCCTTTGTTATTATTGCGCATTGCAAAGAGGGATCTAAGTTCAATGCGGTATAAAGCCCGGCTATCCCGCTCCCGACGATGATAACATCATAGTCGTAAACGGGCACTTCAGAGTCTATAGAAAACAAGTAGCGACGATTATTTGTCATTTAACATTCCTTATATATAATAGTTGATGGAAAGCAAAAAGTGTAGAATTATAGGATTTCTTCGATGTTATAAGGGGTGTTCTGATATACAAAATAGTTAAGCCAGTTAGAAAACAACAAATGAGCATGGGCACGCCAGGTATTTTTTGGGGTTTTGGTTGGGTCGTTATCAGGGAAGTATCTATAGGGCAGGTCAATATTCAGCCCCTTGTCCAAGTCCCTTTGATACTCTTTTAACAGGGTATCATGATCATACTCCGAATGGCCGGTCACATATACCTCCCGTCCGTTTTTGGTAGCAGACAAGAAGACTCCCGCTTTTTCTGAGTCTGCCAAGACAAGAAGGTCGTCGATGTCTTCAATATCGCTGCGTTTGACATAGGAGTATCGAGAATGAGGGGCATCAAAGACTTCGTTAAACCCCCTTACCAACGGGTTTTGCGGCACCAAAGTTTTATGTTCAAAAACCCCGAATATTTTTTTGTCCAGGGGATGCTTTTGGATATTATAATTGTGATACAGTCCCGCATATGCGCCCCAACATACATACATGGTAGAATAAACATTTCGTTTGCTCCAATCTATGATGGAGCAAAGCTCTTCCCAATAATTCACCTTTTCATAGGGTAGATATTCCACCGGCGCACCGGTTATAATCAATCCGTCAAACTTTTAGCCTTTTATCATATCAAAGGTTTTATAAAAAGAGACGAGATGCTCGGCAGGGGTGTTTTTAGAAACAT
>CAZFVM010000037.1:0-11473 GCA_964522305.1 uncultured Oscillospiraceae bacterium | reverse complement strand
TGCATAACTAAAAATGTTTCTAAAAAACATAAAAAGCCCGCTGATTTTTGTTTCAGTGGGCTATATATAAATTTCGTTTAAATACTATCATGCGAGTTCAAGGAATAAAACCCACAGTCTTACAACTATTCCCATAGTTTTTAGTGAGTTTACAATGTCAAACATCGGTATATATTATAATAACCTTCTATTATATTGTAAAGGAAGAATTTATGAGATATACTGAAGACGAAAAACACGACATTGTGCGTTCTTATCATAATGGTGAAAAAGTTGCGGTTCTTAGTGATAAACACAACGTATCCAAAAGCACATTATACAATTGGATCCATAAATACAGTGAAATAAAGGCAAAAAATGGTGAGGTCGTAACCGCCCGGCGCTTATATCTTTTAGAGACGCAAATCAAAAGGCTCGAGAAGGAATTAGAGGTTTGGCGCAAGTGCAATTGCACCCTTGATTCACCTTTGCACCAAAAATTAGAAGCCATATCCAACTTATACGAAGAGCACAGCGTTCATGTCTGTTGTCGCGTTTTGGAAGTACGAAGGTCAACTTTTTATCATTATTTGCTAAGAAGTCCGGAACAAACTGTGTTTGAAAGAGAGGATGAGCTGCAAAAACCTATTGTTAAAGAGATATTCAATGATTCAAAAGGCCGTATTGGTTCCAAAAAAATCTGTGCAATTATGGTTGCGCAGGGGCATTCAATAAGTCCTAAACGGGTCAGCCGTTTAATGAAAGAAATGAACCTTGTCTGTGTGTCTGCAAAAAAGAAAATCAAATATAACTTCACGCCGAAAAGCAATGATAAAAAGAATGCTTTAAAAAGGCAGTTTGATGTTGATAAGCCAAACAGTGTTTGGGCTAGTGATATTACTGTGTTATATGTTAACTACAAGCCCTATTATATGTGTGTAGTAATTGATCTTTATTCACGCAAGGTTATCGCATATTCTATTGCAAACAACCAAGAAACCCCGATGGTTTTAGAAGCTTTTAAAGATGCATATAAAAAGAGAAACAAACCTGACAATCTAATGTTTCATAGCGATCAAGGCAGCCAATACTGTTCGATAGCGTTTAGGAAATACCTAAAAGACAGGCGGGTCAAACAATCTTTCTCGAACCCCGGTTCTCCTCATGATAACGCTGTTGTCGAATCGTTTTTTCGTTCTTTAAAAGCAGAAGAAATCTATCATCACTTTTATCAGACAACAGATGAGTTATATTCCTCAGTCGCTGAGTATATAGAGTTTTTTAATCAAAAAAGGCCTCATCAAAATTTCAAATATAGAGCTCCGGCTCAAGTGGAAAGGGACTATTTTGGAGCATAAAATAGCGACAGTAAATTGGACTTTCCAACTAAAAGTGTCCAATATACTGTCGCCATATCATATGGCGGAGAGGGTGGGATTCGAACCCACGTGTGATTGCTCACAAACTGATTTCGAGTCAGCCCCGTTATGACCACTTCGATACCCCTCCGTATTGTGCGTTGCCGGTTATAAATCGGCAAGCTTACAAATTATACCACGCAAAACTTTTCTTTGCAATATTATTTTATATTCTCATGTCGCAAAAACCCTCAATTTCACACCCGAAAATCAGCAAAAACCCTTGACAACCCCTATACTATATGGTAAAGTGTCATTTGCCGCATGTATGGGGTTTTATTAAACATGGGTTTTTTAATGCGTTTTTTCAGACCAAACCCATTACCTACTAAGCAGCGAGTCTTAGAGAAAGAGAGGATGCTTTCATGTTTGCAATTATCAAGACAGGCGGGAAGCAGTACAAAGTCAGCGAGGGCGACATCATTTTTGTCGAGAAGCTTGACGTTAATGAGGGAGATACCTACACCTTCGATACAGTTCTTGCCGTATCAACAAGCGCCGGTTTCGTAGCCGGGACACCTACTGTCGATGCTACCGTTACCGCTAATGTTGTTAAGAATGGCAAGGGCAAGAAGTTACGAATTATACGCTACAAGCCTAAGAAGAACTATAAGAGACATATGGGTCACAGACAGCCTTACACAAAGCTTCAGATTACATCTATAGCAGTGTAACACCATGACCAGGGCAACATTTTTGACACAGGACGACATTTTCGTCGGGTTTGAGATAAGCGGTCACTCCTTGCATGCAGATTTTGGCAAAGATATAGTTTGTGCAGCTATCAGCTCCATGACTATGTTGGTTGTCAACACAATCACCGAAGTATACAAGCAGCAAGCCACCGTCAAGGTCGACCACAAGGCGACAGCCGTCTCTTTGTCACTAAGTACCCCAAGCGAACCTTCCTCGGGATTACTGAGAGGATTTTTTACCGAGCTTATGGCTTTACAAGCCGATTATCCCGAGAGTGTTTCCGTATCCGTTGTGGAGCGGAGCCAGAGTAACAAACAGTAAAGGAGCAACCATAATGCTAAGATTGACAATACAATTTTTCGCACAGAAAAAAGGTGTCGGTTCCAGTAAGAACGGCAGAGATTCCCAGTCAAAGCGCCTCGGTGCAAAGCGCGCCGACGGTCAGAACGTTTTGGCGGGCAATATTCTTATGCGTCAACGCGGTACCAAGATCCACCCCGGCAACAACGTAGGGCGTGGTAAAGACGACACACTTTTCGCTCTTATTGACGGCACAGTAAGGTTTGAGACCTTCAAAGGCGGCAGGAAGAGAGTCAGTGTTTACGCAGGGAATTTAGATTAGCTTAATACCACAATAAAGAGTATGCCGGTCATGTGTCGGCTTACTCTTTGTTTTTTTAATTTACTTGGCCCGAGAGGTGGCAACAAATGTTTATAGATAAGGTTGATATATATGTAAAAGCGGGGAACGGCGGGAACGGAAGCGTTTCTTTTCGCAGAGAAAAATTCGTGCCCGCAGGCGGTCCCGACGGCGGCGACGGCGGCAAAGGCGGGGATATCGTCTTTGTTATCGACAAAGGTGAGAACACCCTTTTGTCTTTCAAGAAGCGCCGCAAATTCGTTGCCCAAAGCGGAGACGACGGCACCGGACGCAAGTTTAAGGGCAAGAACGGTGAGGATATTATTATCTCTGTGCCTCAAGGTACCGTCATCAGAGACAGGGACTCGGGTGAGGTAATACAGGATATGTCCGACGAGACCCCCTTCACCGTTGCACGGGGGGGCAAAGGCGGTTGGGGCAACACCCATTTCGCCACCTCAACCCGTCAAGCCCCCAGGTTCGCAAAGAGCGGGCTCCCCGGAGAAGAGCGTCACCTTACCTTAGAGCTAAAGATGCTTGCCGATGTAGGTATTGTCGGTTACCCCAATGTGGGCAAGTCAACCTTATTGTCTATTATCTCCGCAGCTACTCCCAAGATAGCCAACTACCATTTTACTACCCTTAGCCCGGTATTGGGGGTGGTCAAGGTTTATGACAGCGAGTTTGTAGTGGCGGATATCCCCGGATTAATCGAGGGTGCCTCCGAGGGTATCGGGTTGGGGCATGACTTTTTGCGCCATATCGACAGATGCAGGCTCATCCTTCATCTTTTCGACCTGTCGGCATCCGAGCGATCGAGCCCTTTGGAAGATATAAAGACGATAAACACAGAGCTATACAATTACAGCCCCGAGTTGGCATCTCGACCTCAGATACTTGCCGGTACCAAGTCTGACCTGGGGTATGACCAAGCCCATTATGATAAGGTCGCGGATTATGCTAAGACAAAGTCCGAGGATCTACATGTTTTGTCCTCTGCTACCGGCGAAGGGGTCAAAGAGCTAATATCCGCCATCGCACTGAAGTTAAAGTCCCTGCCTCCCATAAAGACCTATGAGAGCAGCTTTATCTTAGACCCCGCCATAGACACTACAGATAAGTCTGTGGATATCGAAGTAGTCAATGATGTTTATCATGTCACCGGCGAGTGGCTCCAAAGGCTCCTCGGCAACATAAACTTCGATGACCACGAGTCCATGCAATATTTTCAGCGTGTATTACGCAAAAACGGAGTGATAGACGCTTTGGAGAAAGCGGGAATCGACGAGGGCAAAACCGTAGACATTTACGGCCTTGAGTTTGACTTTTATTTTTAATACATTTATTTTTTATACCCGGAGCAAACCATGATAGAAAAACTTATTGAGTTAGAGAACAAATACAAAGAATTAGAACAAAACCTCTCGGATGTCAATGTGATGAACGACCTGGAGCTATACAAAAAGTACAACAAAGAGTACTCTGTCTTGACCCCCATCATTGACAAGTACCGGGAGTATGCCAACGCCCAAGCAGAGGTAGACGACTCCGACACCCTCTTGGCAGAAGAGACCGACCCCGAGATGCGTCAGATGGCACAAGAACAAAAAGACCAGGCGTTGGAGGTATTGAGAGCGACAGAAGAAGAGCTAAAGATTCTTCTTATCCCCAAGGACCCCAACGATGACAAGAACGTTATCATCGAGATCCGCAGCGGAGCCGGCGGGGAAGAGGCAGCCTTGTTTTCCTATGTATTATATCGCATGTACACCATGTATGCCGAATCCGCCGGATTCAAGAGCGAGCTTATCAATGTCAACGAGACCGAGCTTAAGGGGTTCAAAGAAGTCTCTTTCATGATAGAAGGGGAGAACGCCTATTCCCGTTTTAAGTTCGAGAGCGGAGTACATCGTGTCCAGCGGGTACCCGAGACCGAGTCCCAGGGCAGGGTACACACCTCCACGGTAACCGTAGCGGTTTTCCCCGAGGTAGAGGATGTAGACTTCGAGCTAAACATGGATGAGCTCGAGATAACCCGACATCGCAGTTCCGGTGCCGGCGGTCAGCATGTCAACAAGACAGAGTCTGCAATCAGGATTATACATATCCCCACGGGCATCACGGTGGATTGTCAGGACGAGCGCAGTCAAAACAGGAACAAAGATAAAGCCCTCAGAATAATGAAAAGCCGCTTGGCAGATTTAGATCGAGAAAAGAAAGAGCAAGAGCTGGCAAGCGAGCGTCGCAGCCAGGTAGGGACCGGGGACCGCAGCGAGCGTATAAGGACATACAATTACCCCCAAGGCAGGGTGAGCGACCACAGAATCGGACTTACCCTCTACTCCCTCGAGACCTTCCTCAACGGCAGGATAGATGAGATGATAGACGCCCTAATAAGAGCAGACCATGCCGAGCGTCTAAAAGCAGGGCAAGAATAAAGGCAAAAGCTATCAAAAAAACAATGGCAGATAATTCGAAATGTCTGCCTTTTTTTATTGACAAATTTATACATTTGTTGTATAATTAATCGAACAAAACAGATTGGAGCATATTTTTGCTTATACAATTAGAGCAATCCCAGCTCGAGCTTAGAGCTCTTCTCAGCGGTATAGCCGAGTTGGAACAATCAATCGACATTCCCGCGCTAAGTGGCGAGGTATCCCTGTTGGAGGAACAATCAAACCGACAGGATTTCTGGTCCGACCCGACAAGCGCTCAATCATTATTAAAGAAGCTCAACGGGCGTAAGTCCGTCCTCGACAGATTCAACAACCTCAAGAGTGAGGCAGAGGATTTAGATGATTTAATAGAGCTTGCAATCTTAGATGAGTCAGACAGTTCTATCGCAGATGAGATCATCTCCACTTTAGATACACTTAAGCGTGACTACGAGCAGCAACGCATCGACCTTTTGTTATCCGGGGAGTACGACGGGAGCAATGCTTTGTTATCCATTCATCCCGGTGCCGGCGGTACCGAGGCACAGGATTGGGCGCAGATGCTTTATCGCATGTATATCCGTTACGCAGAGCGTAAGAATTTTAAGGTCAAGGTATTGGATTACTTAGACGGGGACGAGGCAGGGCTTAAGAGTGCCACTCTTTTGATAGAAGGGCCCAACGCCTACGGATATCTAAAGAGCGAGACCGGGGTACACAGGCTGGTTCGGATTTCCCCCTTTGATTCCTCCGGCAGACGCCACACTTCTTTTACTTCGGTGGAGGTTATCCCAGAGTTCAACGAAGAGATAGAGATTGACATCAACGAAGCAGACCTAAGGATAGACACCCACCGCTCCAGCGGGGCAGGCGGTCAGCATGTCAACAAGACAGATTCTGCCGTTCGCATCACCCATTTGCCCACGGGTATTGTAGTCGCTTGTCAGAACGAGCGCAGCCAGATGCAGAACCGCGAGACTGCAATGAAGATGCTAAAGAGCAAGCTACTCGAGATCAAAGAGCGGGAGCAGCTTGAGAAGATAGACGACATCAAGGGTGTAAAGCTAAATATTGAGTGGGGCAGTCAGATCCGTTCCTATGTTTTTATGCCCTACACTTTAGTAAAAGACAACAGGACAGACTATGAGACCGGCAACATAGTTGCGGTTATGGACGGAGACCTGGACGGTTTCATCAACGCATATCTTAATAAGAACATTAAATAACTATCAAACGGAGGTATTTTCATGAGAAAAACAAAGACAATACTTGGCATTTCGCTCTTAGTACAATCCTTGAGCTTTTTCATCCTGTTCATTATTTACTGGGGTAAGAGAAAGAGCTTGGCAAAGACATTCATTGCCTTTTCCGCAGCAGGCGGGTTGGCAGGCGGATATCTGCTGGTGAGCGACCTTTTATGCAAAAAGTCAGACCTTGAGTTTGACGACGAAGAGATTGACGAGGACTTTGCAGATTTAGATGTTCTCGAAGATGACATTGTTTGCTCCTTCGACGATGAGGATGATGACTTCGAAGAGGAAGAGACCGAAGAAATATCTTAGTATTTTTTACCAATCAACGAAGGAAAGTACAGCGTGTATGCTGTACTTTCCTATTGTTATACAGTAGTTTGGATTTATATAACCCTATTATCAAAAAAACGACATAAAGGAGAATTCATTATGGAAAAAGGCGGAATTTCGGTAAACACCGAGCATATATTTCCCATAATCAAGCGCTGGCTTTATTCAGAGAAGGACATCTTCATAAGAGAAGTGGTATCCAACTCCAGTGATGCCATAACAAAGCACAAGCGCCTCATATCTTTGGGAGAAATCGAGCAGAGTGACACAGATATCGAGTACAAGATAGAGGTGAGGCTGGACAAACAAGACAAGACAATAACTATCACCGACAACGGGATAGGCATGACCGCAGACGAGCTAAAGAAGTACATAAACCAGATAGCCTTGTCCGGTGCCTTGGACTTTATATCCAAGTACGAGGGCGAGAGCGAGGACCCCAACAGCAGCGGTATAATAGGACACTTCGGCTTGGGGTTTTACTCGGTATTTATGGTGGCAGATAGGGTAGAGCTCAATACCAAGAGCTATACCGACGCACCGGCAGTCCATTGGGAATGCGACGAGGCGGGTCAGTTTTCCATGAAGGAGGGCACCCGTGAGGGTCAGGGTACAGAGCTTATTCTACATATATCCGACTCAGAGTTATCCTATCTCGATTCCCATAAGCTTAGAAGTATACTGGACAAATATTGTTCTTTCATGCCCTATGATATCCACTATATCCTAGAGGACAAAGACGAGATTATCAACGAGACCTCCCCCCTGTGGCAACGCAACCCCTCCGATGTCAGTGACGAGGATTACAAGGAGTTTTACAAGAAGGTATTCAACGACTACACAGACCCCTTGTTCTGGGTTCATATCAATGCCGATTATCCCTTAAATTTCAAGGGCGTATTGTTCTTTCCCGCACAAAAAAGTGAGTTCGAGCCGGTAGAGAGCGAGATAAAACTTTTTTATAACTCGGTTTTTGTAGCAGATAACATCAAAGAAGCAAGCCCGGGCTATCTGCTCAACCTTAAGGGTGTGATTGATTGCCCGGAGCTGCCGCTAAATGTCTCCCGCAGCTACCTGCAAAACAACGTATATATTCAGAAGATATCCGCCCATATAGCAAAGAAGGTTTCGGACAAAGTCATGGGTATGTACAACACCGAGAGAGAGAACTACGAAGCTATCTGGGGCGGGATAAAGCCCTTTATTGAGTACGCGGCACTCAGAGACAACAAGTTTTATGAGCGTGTGCAAGAGGCAGTGCTTTTTGAGGTTCATGCCGGGGGTTATACCACCATTGGCGAGCTAATAGGGGAAGATACCCCCGAGGAGGCTAAGACCTTTTATTACGCCACCGATGTCACAGCCCAGAGCTATTATATTTCTCTGTTAGAGGGTAGGGGCGAAACAGTTTTGATCGCCGATATGTTGATAGACGCCAATTATCTGCAGTTTATCGAGAGCAAGAACGACAAGCTCAAGTTTTACAGAGTGGATTCCGACCTTACCGGCGACCCGGAAAAGAAGGACGAGAACAAAAAATTAGAAAAGCTTTTTAAGAAGTCCTCCGGCAAGGAGAAGTTGACTGTCAAGTACACATCCTTGGGCAAAGACGGAGCCCCCGGAATAATCACCTTGTCCGAAGAAGGGAGACGAATGTCCGACATGATGAGGGCGTATCGCCTATCCTCCGACGGCAGTGATTTCCCGGTAGAAGAGATTCTGACCATCAACACTGACGCTCCCTTAATCAAGAAGCTGACCGAGATGTCTGCTGACAAAGCACAGGCAAAGAAGGCAGGGAACATCGCAAAGCATATATACCTCACTGCGTTGACCTTGTCCCGCAAGCTGACTGCAGAAGAGACTAACGATTTTATCAAGGTCACAAACCAGTTGCTGAGCGATTTATAAAGCATACAAACATATGACAAAACCCCCGGAGAACGCACCTCCCCGGGGGTTTTAATTATGACCTTTTTTATTCTTGTTCTTCTTCTGCGGGCATTTCCGGGATAAGGAAAATTGCTGCTATATAAAACACCAGACCAAACCCGCCAAACAATGCGCTCATCACCGTGACCAGTCTTACAACATTCACATCCACGTTGAGATACTCGGCCAGCCCCTGACATACCCCCGCAATCTTTTTGTCTTCGGTTGCGCGATAAAGTTTTTTCATTTTGCAAAACCTCCCTTTACTCTTATTCTAATTTAAGCTGATAATCGTGACCCCGGTTTCCCCTTCTCCGTATCGACCGCTTCGATAAGAGGATATCCTGCGGTCGTTTCTAAACTGCTTCCAAAGCGCGCTCTTCAAAGCGCCCGTACCTTTACCGTGGATTATAGTCACTGTTTTGAGCCCGCCTCGCACCGCCTCGTCGAGATAGCTGTCCACAATATACCAAGCATCGTCTCCGATCTGTCCCCGCACATCTATCTCGGATTTTACCGACGGCAGGGCAGGGGAAGAGGCTTTGCTTTTGGCTTTGCGCTTATCTACCCTTTTTACGGGTCGCAGGTTTGATATATCTGTCCTTACATCGATAATCCCCGCCCTGACCAAAGCGGTATTATCGGTAACACTTTTCAAAATACCTACTTTGTTGATATCTTTAAGCACAACATTATCTCCGGGTTTTAACTCCGACGGATCATAATCTTCTTGGGTTTCTTCGGGTATATAAGAGATCATGTCTTCCATGGCACCGATGTTTCGGCGTATCTCTTCCCTGGCTTCTTTCAGTCGTTGTTCGGTTATCTCCTTTTCCCGTTCCCGCCGAAGCTTATTTAGTTCATCAAACACGATATCACTCGATCTCTTGGTCCCGGCAATCAATCGCTTTGTCTCTGCCTGAGCCTTCTCCAAGTCTCTGTTGGCTTCGACAAGCATCTTTTCTGCTTCCTGTCGGGCTTTTTCGAGCTCATGTTCAGCCTGTTTTTTATAGTTTTGGGCTTGGGATTTTTCTTTTTCCAACAGAATTTTTGTTTGTTCCAGCTCTCCCAACACGCTGTCAAACCGACGGTTATCCTCCGCCATTCGTTCTCTGGCAATATCGATTATATCCTCAGAAAGCCCCAGCCGGGCAGAAATAGCAAAGGCGTTGGACTTGCCCGGCAGCCCGGTAATAAGTCGAAAAGTGGGTTTTAGTGTATTTATGTCAAACTCACAGGAGGCATTAACCACCCCCGGAGTTTGCAGCGCATATAGTTTTAACTCCGAATAATGGGTGGTGGCTGCGGTGATGGCACCGGTGTCTTTGATATACTCCAATATGGCAATAGCCAGAGCTGCCCCCTCCACCGGGTCGGTCCCTGCCCCCAGCTCATCCAGCAACACCAAAGACCTGTCGTCGCATTTTTGCAGCATACCTACGATATTTACCATGTGGGAAGAAAAGGTGGACAGGGATTGTTCGATACTTTGTTCGTCTCCGATATCAGCCAATATAGATTCAAAAACCGGTAGGTGACTGCCTTCTTGGCAAGGGATATGCAACCCGCTCTGGGCCATCATAGCCATCAATCCGATTGTCTTTAAGGTAACGGTTTTCCCTCCGGTATTAGGACCGGTCACAATGAGAGTCTTGTCTTTTTTGCCGAAGTGTATGCTAATGGGCACGACCGTTTCTTTTGGCAACAGAGGGTGCCGCGCTTCTATCAATCCGATACCTTTGTTATTATCAAGTAAAGGCTTTACCCCATTAATCGAGATGGAGTATTCAGCTTTTGCGAAGATGACCGCCAGTGCGGTTACCCCATGGTAGTTGGTATATATCGAGTCCTTATTAATCAACACATCCTGAGAAAGTTCTGACAGTATCTTCTCAATCTCGGTTTTTTCCTGTACTTCCAGCTCCCGCAAAGTGTTATTTGCTTCAAAAACTGCCAAGGGCTCAATAAAGAGGGTGAGTCCGGAAGCAGAAGTGTCATGAACAATCCCTTTTATTTCGTTTTTGCAGTCCGCTTTCACCGGCACCACATAACGACCTTGCCGCTGGGTTACGATGTTTTCCTGCAGGTATTTTGCGTTCCCACCGGTAACAAAGGAGTCGAGGGTGTTTTTTATCCCTATTTCCACTTTGCGAATGTTTCGTCTTATCTTGTTTAACTCCGATGAGGCAGTATCTGCGATAAGGTCCTCGGCAACTATACAAGAGCGAATTCTCTCTTGGGTAGCCGTCAACAATTCCAATCGGTCAAAATAAGGTTTTAACAGGGAAGGGGTTTGACTTTTTGTCAAGGGATATTTCTTTAACCCGGCGGCGGTCCCCAACAAAACAGCGACATTCAACAGCTCCCCAGTGGTAAGGATTGCTCCTTTTTCCACCCTGTCGATTATAGCTGGAATGTTCTTAATCCTGCCAAAGGATGGAGATCCTTTTTCGTATAGAAGCTCGCGCGCAGCTTCGGTCTCCTCCTGTCGCTTTGTTGCGACTTCGAGGTCTGTGGAAGGGGAGAGGTTGTTCAACCTTTCCGCAGCACCCTCGGTACCCGCAAGCCCGGCTACAATATTTCGTATTTTATCAAACTCTAAAGTCTTTATGCTCTTTTCAAAGCCATTCATATCTACTCCGCGTTGAGTCAATTATATTCTCAATCAATAGTTCATTATTTCTTTTAGCACCTTCAAGGTATTATACTGTTTTTCCAACCTCAAGTGCAGATAGTTCTCTGCTATATATACCAGTTCGGGAAGGTGAATATCTTTAATAGTAAAAG
>CAZFVM010000036.1:0-11956 GCA_964522305.1 uncultured Oscillospiraceae bacterium | reverse complement strand
GGCAGCCTTCGGCGACCGACTTGCGGTAATCCATTCTATGCTTTCCATCGGGGAGCGTTTAGATACATACCGACGAATAACCGAAGGCAAGATCAAGGTCGTAATGGGCACTCGCAGTGCGGTTTTTGCCCCCCTTAGCAATATCGGCGTAATCGCGATAGACGAAGAGCAAGAAGCGACCTATAAGTCAGATACCACCCCGAGATACCACACCCGAGATATAGTAAGGTTCAGATGCCACAAGAACAATTGTCTAATGCTGCTGTCCTCGGCGACCCCTTCGATAGAGAGTTTTTACAAAGCAAAAAAAGGGGTTTACACATTAATAAAACTCACCGAGCGCTATGGCAAAACCAAGCTCCCCGAGGTCATTATAGAGGATTTGAGAAACGACGAAAGCGTGTTTCCCGACAAACTGATAGGCACCCGTCTAACCTTAGAAACTGTACAAGCCATAGAACGTCAAGAACAGGTTATAATGTTTGTAAACCGTCGAGGTTACAACTCCTTCCAATCCTGTCAAAGTTGCGGAACCGCTTTCTCCTGTCCCCATTGTTCGGTCTCCATGACCTACCATGCCTATGCAAAGACCGGGCGTAAGAGAGGACATCTATCCTGCCATTACTGCGGTTTTACCGTAGAACCCCACAAGCTTTGCCCCGCCTGCGGGAGCAAGCACATAGGATTTTTTGGATTTGGGACCCAAAAACTCCAAGACGAAATATCAGAGCGTCTCCCCGATGCAAGATATATTCGCATGGACACCGACACCACAACCGCCAAGTATTCCCACGACAAGATGCTCGATTCCTTCGGAGCAGGGGAGTCTGACATATTGTTCGGCACCCAGATGGTAGCCAAGGGTTTGGATTTTCCGAAGGTGAGCCTGGTAGGGGTTATTTCCGTTGACACCATGTTATATATGAACGACTTCAGAGCGGGAGAACGCACCTTCGCGCTGATAACCCAGCTTGTAGGCAGAGCCGGGAGAGCAAAGCAAAGAGGCAAAGCGGTACTCCAAACCTACAACCCGGAGAACGAAATCCTAAAGCTTGCGGCAAAGCAAGATTACGAAAAATTCTACAAAAGCGAAATCCTGCTTAGAAAAGCCGTGGTTTTCCCGCCCTTTTCTTCCATAGCAGTGTTTGGGTTTTCCGGTATCGGAGAAACCGCCGTGGTAGAATATGCCAATCGCTTTTCTGCAGAGTTTGACGAGACCCACCGCAAAACCTACAATCAAATCAAGATAATTAAGTACGGGCCCTACAAGGATGGTATTTACAAGATAGGGGGCAGGTTTCGACAGCGCATCATTATTAAGTATGCAGACAACCCCCAAACCCGGGACTTTTTCGCCCATGTCTATTCCAAAGCATTGACCTCGGCGCCCACGGGGATAAGAGTTGACATCGATGTTAATCCGTCGGTAGTATAGATAACAGTTAGAGCTGTAACCTTTTTATTTAAAAAAGGAGGTAACAAATCATGGCATTATTAAATATTTTGGACGACAGCGATGAGACTTTGCGTCGCAAGAGTCGCCCTGTAGAAAACATTGACAAAAGAATACACCGTTTGTTGGATGACATGCGGGAAACCATGGAGGATGCCTGCGGTATCGGACTCGCAGCCCCCCAAGTCGGAGTCCTGCGCAGAATTGCCATTGTGGATGACGGCGAAAGAATAATTGAGCTTATAAACCCCGAGATTGTTGTTACAGACGGTTGTCAAGAAGGGAACGAGGCATGTCTTTCCGTTCCGGGTAAATACGGGACAGTTAAGAGGCCGATGAAGGTAGTGGTCAAAGCCCAAGACAGAGAGGGCAACGAGATTACCGTCGAAGGCGAAGAATTGATTGCAAGGGCTTTTTGCCACGAAATAGACCATTTGGACGGGATTTTGTATACAGACCTTGCAACTGAAATGTTCGCAAACGATCCCGAAGAAGAAGAATAACAATCCAAAAAAAACAACAAAAGAAAAGGGGGGGAGGATTATGAGAATTGTCTTTATGGGGACACCTGAGTTTGCAGTAGAAGCACTCAATGCACTAATAAGTGACGGGCAGGAAGTGGCTCTTGTGGTGACCAGACCGGACAAGCCAAGGGGAAGAGGCTACAGAGTAGAACATAGCCCTATAAAGAAAGTAGCTTTATCCCATGACATACCTGTACTAACCCCCAAGACCCTTAAAGACCCCCTGATAGCAGAAGAGTTAAAGGCGGTTCAAGCCGACATTTTTATAGTCGCCGCTTACGGGATGATACTGCCAAAAACTGTTTTGGATATACCTGCTATGGGATGCATAAATATCCACGCCTCATTACTCCCTGCCTTGAGAGGTGCAGCTCCGATTAACCGAGCCATTATGGAAGGCCATACCAGGGGCGGGGTTACCATAATGCATATGGACGAGGGGCTGGATACCGGAGACATACTACTCCAAAGAGAGATGGATATACCACACACTATGACCGCAGGCGAGTACCACGACGAGATGGCGAAGCTTGGCGGTGTAGCGATAGTGGAGTATCTTCGTTTATTAGAAAAAGGCAAAACAACAAGGCAAAAACAGGATAATTCCAAGGCGACATACGCCGAAAAAATAAACACAAAAGAGGCACAAGTAAGCTTTTTTGACCCGGCTACTCAAGTTTACAACCATATCCGCGGACTGAGTCCCTATCCGGGAGCATATGGCTTTCTATGCAAAAGAAGGATAAAAATCCTCGAAGGAGTTATTGGTGACAAGACCGGAACCCCCGGCACTATCGTCGCCACCGGCGAGGAGGGTATAGAAGTTGCCTGTGCCGAGGGTAGCATAATAATAAAAGTCTTATGCGTAGAGGGTAAGGGTACGGTCGCCGCCTGTGACTTTTTGAGGGGTAACAAGGCAGAAATCGGGGAGTGTTTTAATGTATAGCAGGTCAGCAGACCCCCGAGGCGCAGCTTTTGTTATCCTTGGAAGGGTATTTAAGCAAAACGCCTACTCCAACATCCTCTTATCAAATATAGACAAGACCTACAACTTAGACCGGCAACAACAAGCCTTCCTTCGCTCTCTGGTTATGGGAGTATTAGAAAAAAAGTTGTTACTTGACTATATATTAGATTCTTTTATTTCCAAAAATCCGGATCCCGACACCCATATACTGTTAAGGATTGGACTTTATCAAAGCCTATATATGGATGTGCCCCCCAGTGCCGCCTGTAACGAGACCGTCAAAGTGGCAAACAGAGTGTTAGACAAGTCCCGTGCCGGGTTTATCAATGCTGTTTTGCGCAACATCGGGCGTAACGGTGAAAAGGTAGACAACCTTATGACAACCGCACCTACCTACATAAAGCATTCGGTAAACAAAGAGATATATGACCTAATCCATCAACAATACGGGGATATCACCGAAGAAATCTTTGCTGCATTTGCACAAAAACCTCCCTTGTTTTTGAGGGTCAATACCCTAAAGACGACATTGCCGAAGTTAGTATATCGGCTCGAGTCCGAAGAGGTAGCCTGCACGCCCGTTACAGAGACCGCTATAGAAGTGACAACCGGCTTTTCGACGGTTATTTCGTTACTAAAAGAAGGGACTTTCTTTATACAGGGCCTTGGCTCCCAGCTTGCCATAGCTGCATTGGGAGCAACTGCCGGTCAAACCGTGATAGACACCTGCGCTGCCCCCGGCGGCAAAAGCTTCGGAGCGGCAATCGACCTACAAAACCAAGGTGTCGTCCACTCTTTGGATAACAAGTCAAACAAGCTCGGGCTTATCAGTCGGACAGCGCGTCGGCTGAGCATAGATATCATTCATCCGCGGCACCACGACAGCACCATGTTGATACCGGAGTTGCAAAACAAAGCCGACAGAGTGATTTGTGATGTACCTTGTTCCGGTCTGGGAGTTATAAATTCAAAGCCTGAGATTAGATATAAGTCGCTACAGGATATAGACAAGCTGATTTTGACCCAAAGACAAATTTTGGCAGAATCGTCGAAGTATGTCACCAAGGGGGGCAAACTGCTATATTCCACCTGCACCATTAACAACGCCGAGAATCGAGATATTGTCCAAGACTTTCTTGATGCAAATACTCACTTTACCTTAGACTACGACAAGACTTTTTTGCCCTATGACAAAACCGGTGAAGGCTTTTATTACGCATTATTAAACCACATTTAATTATTTAGAGTCGGAGCACTTTTATGATAGATATACTCAGCCTATATCCCGATGAAATAAAAAAATTAACACAAACCCTCGGCGAACAAAGTTACAGAGCCGACCAAATCCGGCGTTGGCTAAACACCGGAGTAAGAGAGTTCTCCGAGATGGCAAACATACCAAAGACCCTAATAGAAAAACTTGAGTCGGTGGCACAGATAAAGAAGCTGACATTACTGGATGTAATGGAATCGTCGGACAACAGCACCGCCAAATATGTGTTTTCTTTAGAAGATGGGGAAGTGATAGAGAGCGTACTCATGCGCTACAACCACGGGAACTCGGTGTGCGTATCTACCCAAGCAGGTTGCAAGATGGGGTGCACTTTCTGCGCCTCTACAAAAGAAGGTTTCCGGCGCAACCTTACTCCCTCCGAGATGCTGCTGCAAATCTCAGAGATAAAAAAACATAGCGGCCAAAACATTTCCAACTTAGTGTTGATGGGGATAGGTGAACCCCTCGACAATTACGACAATGTTATCAGATTCATTAGGCTCGTCAACCAAAAAGACGGTCACAATATAGGTATGCGACATATCTCCTTATCCACCTGCGGTATAGTTGACAAGATATATAAGCTGGCAGACGAAGGTATTCCCCTCACCCTGTCCATATCCCTCCACGCAGCCGACGACGACAAGCGTAAGAGTCTTATGCCCATAGCCAACAAATGGACTTTGCCCGAGCTAATCGCGTCCTGCAAGTATTATATTCAACAGACAGGTCGCAGAATTTCTTTTGAATATATTATGATATCGGAGGTCAACGATTCTGCAAAGGACGCCGAAGAGCTTGGGGAGCTGCTTTCAGGGATGCTTTGTCATCTAAATCTCATTCCCCTCAACCCTATTAAAGAGAGGAATTACAAGCCCAGCGATAAAAATCAAATAAACCTATTTACACAAGTAATAAAAAAGTATAAAATAAATGTAACTGTTCGCTGAAGCCTTGGCGGTGATGTCAACGCCTCCTGCGGCCAGCTCAGGGTAAATCACAGTGGCAAATCAAACAACAAGAGGAGTTAGGTTTGAAACACGTCGGAAAATCCCACTTAGGTCTAAAGCGCAAGAACAATCAGGATAGCTTCACGATATTGTCCAGAGGCGGTTATATAAGCGCCGTTGTTTGTGACGGCATGGGGGGAGCAAAAGGGGGGAATGTCGCTAGTAAAATAGCAGCGAAGGCATACACCCAGAGCATTAAGTCCGCCCTTTCCAAGGTTACAGCCGACTCTTTGACGATACCGGAGGCAACCCAGATAATTAACAGCGCCGTAAAAAAAGCCAACACATTGGTTTTTGAAGCGGCAAACTATGATATGGACCTGGAAGGCATGGGTACCACCCTTGTCGCCGCATTGGTATGCGAGCAAAAGGTCTTTGTCGTCAATGTGGGGGATAGCCGCTTTTATACCTACAAAGACGGGAACATCGCTCAGATAACCGAAGACCACTCCTTTGTGCAGTATCTCCTCGACAAAGGCAGCATTACTCGGGAAGAGGCTATGAACCACCCCAGTCGCAGCATAATACTCAGAGCGCTGGGAGTGAACGAGACAGTAGAGACGGATGTATTTGTTATCAACGAAGAAGATTACGATTTGTTGATGCTATGTTCTGACGGGCTTACTAGTCATGTTACCGACCAAGAGATATCAGATATACTAAAAACAGACCAAAACCGCCCCTCTTTAAGAAAGCGGTTAAAAACCCTTATAAACACAGCCAATCAAAAAGGCGGAGCAGATAATATAACCGTCATTTTGTTAGAAAAATAACACTTGTATCCAAGGACAAAGCGTATAAAGTCCGGATATGGAGGGAAAGATGTATAAATACGAAAACTTTATCGGAAAGGTCCTCGACGGGCGTTACAAGATTTTAGAGCTTGTGGGTCTCGGCGGCATGGCGTTTGTACTAAAGGCAGAGGACCTTGTAATGAATCGGATAGTAGCAATCAAGATTCTAAACGATGAGTACAACGGCAACGAGCAGGCAGAAACTCGGTTCATAAACGAATCAAAGGCGGTGGCAATGCTTTCCAACAAGAACATTGTCAGCATATATGATGTTGCCATTTATCCCGACATTAAGTACATTGTCATGGAGTTCTTAGACGGCATTACTTTGAGGGAATATCTCGACAACAAGGGCGCCCTGCCTTGGAAAGAAGCCTGTGTTTATACCCTCCAGATACTTCGGGCGTTAGAGCATGCCCATAGCAAGGATGTTATCCACAGAGATATAAAGCCCCAGAACGTTATTTTACAAAAAAACGGAGAAATAAAGGTAACAGATTTTGGTATCGCCAAGATACCAAACACCCCGACCCTCACCTTAACAGAGAAGGCAATCGGCACTGTGTACTATATCAGCCCCGAGCAGGCAAGCGGTAAAGAAACAGGGTTTTCCTCCGATATTTACTCCGTGGGTATAATGCTATACGAGGCAGTGACCGGCAAGTTGCCCTTCACTGCAGATAGTCCTCTGTCCATCGCCATGATGCAGGTCAGAGACAAGGCTGTACCCCCTCGCGAGCTTATGCCGTCTCTACCCGAAGGGGTAAATCAAATAATCCAAAAATCTATGGAGAAAGACCCGACAGAGCGCTTTTCTTCTGCCCATTCCATGCGCAAGGCGATAGAATGGGTACTCCGCAACCCCGAGGTTGTGTTCTTGATGAAACAGGAAGAAGGGGAACACGAGTCGGCAGACCCGGCAGCGGTCTCCATAGATATGATAGACACAGGCGAGATTCAGGACTACGGCGAACGGGAAATAGCCGAGATATTGCAGCTCCCCGCCACAAAACAGCAAAAACCTCCGCGGGCAAAGAAGCCAAAGTCGCCAAAGAAAGAGAAAGAACGCAGCCGGTCTATGTTCCCCATAATTGCCGGAGTGGCTATACCCTTTCTTATCGTCGCGTTGATTATCGGGGCAATCTTTGTGGTTCAACTTATAAAAAGCATATTTGACGAAACCGATACAAATGTAGCCGTGTTCCCCGATTTGGTGGGCAAGACCTGGGATTCCCAGTTAGAGTCACAACTCGCCAACGGAAAGTTCGAGGCGAGGTTCAAGGTCTCAAAGATCAATTATGTTGAGACCGATGACTATCAGTCCGGGCAGATTATCGAGCAAAGCCCACCGGCAAAGAGCGAGCGAAAGCAGACCGACGCCACGGGCAAATACTATTACTTCGACTACCTGACCGTATGCAAAAACATCGATGATGTAGCCGTTCCGGATGTAACATACCAATCCCAGCGCCAAGCCGAGTTAGCGTTAGAAAAAGACCCCTATCGATTCAAGGTCACCACGACCACTGAGAGCAACACCGATTTCTTTGACGGGCAGGTCATAAGAACCGAGCCCCCACAGGGCAGCCTTGTGAGTACCGGCGAGACAATAACTCTCATAGTCTGCCGCAGAGCTGCACCAAAGAACACAGACAAGATGCCGGATTTGGTAGGGCTTTCCCAAACCCAAGCAGAGAACCTTATCAAATACACAAAGTATGATTACACTTTTGAGCTTGTAAAGAGCTTTGACGGGACCAACAAAGTCATCTCCCAAAGCATAACAAAAAACCAAATCAACCCCGCCGGCACCCATGTAACGATCACCGTATCAGTCAAGACCAGCGGCTTCGCCATGCCGGATTTCGTATATATGACCTATCCCGAAGCCACAGGAATAATCACCGGGATGGGGCTATCCGTCGAGGATTACTCTACCATATATCTGTTACAGGGAGACACCCTCCCCAGGTACCAGACCGTGGGACTGGAGTATAACGAAGCGGTACAGTTTTTGCAGGACATAGGCTATGAATTTACCTCACAGGTAAGCGACTCTGCCGTCGTTTTATATCAGAACATCCCGGCAGAAGTCACTATCGATAACGAGGCAGAGATATGCCTGATATTTGGGATTTATATAGAAGAATGACTCAAGAACAGCTGACAGGCAAAATCCTAAAGGGCCAGAACGGCTTATACACCGTAGTCTCCGGCGACGAGATATATCAGTGTCGTGCCGCCAGCAAGATAAGAAAAGAACAGGGCATACGGCTTTTGGCGGGGGACAATATATACTTTACAGACAACGGAGACGGCACCGGATTTATAGTGGATGTAATAGAGCGTCGCAACTTTTTTGTACGCCCCGCCGTGGCAAACATCGACACCTTAGCGATAATAGTCGCCACCGACCATCCCGCGCCGGATATCTACACCATAGACAAGCTAACTGTCATAGCGGTCCGCTCCGGGGTAAATGTAGTTATCATCTTTACAAAAGGGGATATTGCACCCCCGGATGAGCTACTGAACATCTACAACCGCACCCCTTTTGTGACAACCTACACCTCCCTGACCGAGGACATTAATATCCCAAGTATAAAGTCATGGCTCAAGGGCAAGATAACAGTATTCACAGGGTTGTCGGGTACGGGGAAGTCCACTTTAATCAACAGGTTATACCCCGATTTACAGACAGAGACCGGCGATTTGTCAGAGAAGATAATGCGAGGCCGTCACACCACAAGGGTTACCGAGCTTTTTTATCTCGGAGCCGAGACATACATTGTAGACACCCCCGGGTTCGGATTGGTGGACCTGGATAGCACAGATCCGATTGATCCTACCGAGCTAATCGATTATTTTCCGGATTTGTCCCCCTTTGCCGGGGATTGCAGGTTTACCAAGTGCACCCACTTGGGGGAACAAGGGTGTGCAATAGGTCTGGCAGTCGAATCAGGCAAAATTTCCTCCGGCAGGCACGAAAGCTACATGCGCATGAGCAAAGAACTAAAAGACAGTTTGCCCTATTAAACACATCGTAACACAAGGGAGAAAAAAGACATGTTTATCGGTTATTATAATCTTGCAAACTCTATTACAATTTTTGGGCTGGCTTTTTCTTTGGCAGCGATTTTCTCCACCACTCAAAAACACCATGGTATCGCAATAGTACTCCTGCTTTTGGCGGGAATCTGTGATTTATTAGACGGAAAGATAGCCCGTCGCATCGGCAAACGCAGGGTCAGAGAAAGGGTATTCGGCATCCAAATCGATAGCCTTGCAGACCTCATTTCCTTCGGAGTCGCCCCGGCGTTTATCGTATACAACCTCGGTTTCATCGAAGTAGTCGATCTGTTACTCTATATGTTTTTCATCATAAGCGGCGCTATCAGACTGGCATACTTCAACACCCAGGCATTAGTCGACACAAAGAACCTGCAGATGAAGTATTACACCGGGTTACCCATACCTTTTAGCTGCATATTATTACCCCCGGTACTACTCATAGCAGTGTTCATTAACAACCCGGATATCAACCTATGGATATTCAGAGCCTTCTTTCTGATACTCGGTCTTTTATATATCATGAAGTTCAGGATAAAGAAACCTGCAAACAAAAAACTCCTCGGGGTCTTTATCTTCGAGCTCATCATTATCACCGCATTGTTAATCAAAGAGATACCCCCTCTTTTGTCCGTGGTAGCTTAACACTTTGGCAAAGCTTATATGCTACAATAATTATAAGCAAACATAAAGGAGGATAAAAATATGGATAACACACCCGTTATAATAACCTCCTTCCTTGCCTACAAAGAGACTATTCAGAACAGCTCGCCCCTGACCGTTCGGGAGTATCACCTTGACCTCCGCACCTTCTTTCGCTACATCATAGCCACCAGAGAGGGCAGGGATATCGCCACCCTCGAAGAGATAGACATCTCCAAGGTAGATGAAGGTCTGGCGGGCTCGGTCACCGCTGACGAAGTTTATTCTTTCCTATTGTTTTTATCCAAAGAAAAGAAGAACAAAGCCTCGGCACGCGCGCGTAAGCTATCGGCAATCAAGTCTTTTTACAAGTACCATACCGCCAAGTCAAAGAAGCTAAAGGACAACCCCACCAAGGATATAGACAGCCCGGCGATAAAGTCCACATTGCCCAAGCACCTTTCTTTGGATGAGAGCATCCGGCTCCTTGACAGCGTAGATGTCAAGAGCAAGACCTACCGCAGGGATTATTGCATTATTACAATGTTTCTCAACACCGGCATCCGTCTGGCAGAGTTAGTCAGTATCAATCTCAGCGATATAGAGGCAGACCTTAGCAAGATGGTGGTAACGGGCAAGGGCAACAAAATGCGCACAATCTACCTCAACGCCGCATGTCGAGACGCATTAGAGAGTTATATAAAGGTCAGAGCAAGGGATGCGATGGCAACAGGCAAAACAATTATAGACAAAGATGCACTGTTCCTCAGCGGTCAAAACAAGCGAATCTCCAACAAGACCGTTCAATGGATGATAAAGAAGCAGCTGGACATGAGCGGTTTGGGGGGCAAGGGATATTCGGTACACAAGCTCCGCCACACTGCAGCCACCCTGATGTACAACACCGGAAATGTGGATGTTCGTGCGCTCAAGGACATACTGGGGCATGAGCAGCTCACCACCACCCAGATATACACCCACGTGTCCGACAAGAAGCTGCAAGACGCCATGGAGGCAAACCCCTTGTCAAACAAGAAATAACCCAACCACGAGCCTTATAGACGATAACACAACAAGGATAAACAATGCTACAGAAGACATACAGGGTTCAGAGTTTTGATGTGAGCCCGGACGGAAGAATAAGAATCAGCGCATTACAAAAATATATGCAACAACTCGCCCGGGAGGACTGCGCCGAATACGGTGCAACCTACGAAGCGATGCGAGACAGGAACATGGTTTTTGTCATCACAAAGCTGGGCATAGAGTTTTATGAAGATATCAACTCCGAAGACATCATAACAATCAAGACCTTCCACAACGTCCTCGAGGGTGTGCACTTCAACCGCGAGTATATATTTTACAAGGGCGGAGCAGAGGTCGGCAGAGCATCTACTTTTTGGGTGTTACTCAACTTCGCTACCAGAAGGGTGCTGCGGCCCAAGTATTTCGATTACCCCATGCACTCCCATGACCTGCCAATAAGCTTGGATATCCCCCGCAGACTGTACGAGCCCACAGAGGGCGACACCTCTGTAGGGACAAGAAGGGTCATGTATTCCGACTTAGACCAGAACGGACATCTCAACAACTGTGTGTATTCCGATATCGCATTAGACTTTATCCCCGACTTTGGCAAAAATACAAGGATAAACAAAGCGGAGATAATCTTTCTCAGCGAGGCTTTAGAAGGCGACGAGCTGGAGCTTTTCTACCATAAAGACGCAGATTTCCATTATATAAGCGCCCATAACAAGACGACAGACAACCTTTGCTTTATGTCACGGTTTGGAGTTTGAGATAGTTTTTTGTTTTTAAAAGGAAAGTTGTTAGTTGTGAGGTTGGCTCCGCCAACAGTTTTTAGTATAGACGTAACCGAAGGTTACAGTTGAGGAACAGAATCACGTTAATCGTGATTCTAATCATTGAACAAAAGACACATTTGCTGTTCAATCCGTGAGATTATGAGTGTTCAACCCGTATTTTTTTAAGATGAGCAGAGCTCATAGTTGTTAGTTTTGAAGTGGCTTCGCCAACAGTAGCTAAAAGGATAGTTGTTAGTTGTCAGTTTAGACGTTGACGAAGTCAACAGTTATGGTAAGTGAAATTTCAACTAAGTTGAACTGTGCAAAAATGTTAATAGGGAAATTTGAAGAGTGCAAATTCGGCAAAAACAAAGTTTTTGAGGTTCTTTTTCGTAATTTTGCTGTGCATAATTCTAATA
>CAZFVM010000035.1:0-12130 GCA_964522305.1 uncultured Oscillospiraceae bacterium | reverse complement strand
TATAAGTTCTCCTTTGCACTCACAATTTCTAACACTCGATAATTCTAACACCATTAGATAGTATTGTCAACCTTTTTTTCTGATCATTTTATTATTCTGAAATTCAAACTCAATGTTTTTTATAGGTATTTGATAATTCGGTTGAATGATTTCGGATTTAAAGAGTTTTGTCTTGTGAAAACAAATGCAATTATTTAATATAATGCACACACCCTTATATAGCAAAACAATCTTTAAAACAAAACGCCCCCAAGTGTGCATGTATCGCCAAGATGGCTTTACAGAGGCCCGGGGGAGATGTTGTATTTAGTATACAGTATTTATCGGTAGTTTGCAACCGATATGTCGAACTACCATAACTACCGCACAAACTGCACTTTTAATCTATTCTAAGGTGACGGTTTGTTCGAAGTTGTCGATCCAGGACATGACGGTGTCGACTAACTCGCCCTTGAAGACGTCCCCGAAGGGGAGGTCGAATCCGGCTGTAGTGACCAGTTCTCTGAAAGTCTTGGTCCCGCCTTGTTTGACAAAGGTCAGGTATTTGTCCCAAGCTTTGTCCCTGTCGGTCTGCATGATTGTCCAGCATTGGAGGGCTATGGTCTGGGCAAGGCAGTAGTCTATATAATAAAAAGGATAGGAATATATGTGGGACTGGCGTTGCCATCCTTTTCCGTCGCCGTAAAAGGGTATCTCCCCTAACTTCATCCAGGGCATATATACGGCGAGGAGCTTCTTCCACTCTTCGTGGCGCTGTGTCGGAGACATCTCGGGGTTGTCATAGATAATATGCTGAAAGTGGTCTACCATGGTACCGTAGGGTATGAAGGTTATGGCAGAGCTTATATGCTCGTACTTGTACTTGTCGGAATCTGCGCCAAAAAAGCCCTCGATCCAATCCCAGGCAAAGAACTCCATGCTCATGGAGTGGACCTCACAACTCTCTAATGTGGGCTGACGATATTCGGAGGGGTAAAAATCCCGAGCCATATAAAAAGCGAAAGCGTGGCCTGCTTCGTGGGTCATGACATCCACATCCCCGGAGGTGCCGTTGAAGTTGGCGAATATAAAGGGGGTCTTGTAGTCCGGGAAGAAAGTGCAATACCCTCCCCCTGCTTTGCCCTTCTTGCTGAGCACATCATAGTACTCGCCGCCATACAATGCGTCTATGAACTCTGCGGTCTCGGGGGATAACTCGTGATAGAACTTTTTGGCATGTGAGAGTATGTCATCGGCGGTGCCTTGGGGCTTGGGGTTGCCGGAGCGGAAATGCAGGGACGCGTCGGCAAAGGACAAGGGATAGTCCACCCCGGTACGGGCTGCCTGTGCCTTATATAGGCGGTCTGCCACGGGGACCAAGTGCTCTCTAACCGACTTGCGGAACAACTCGACATCTTCTTGATTGTAGCTTTCTCGCGACATTCTGTTGTAGCCCAAGGGTGTGTAGCCGGGGTATCCCAGCTTCTTTGCGGCTTTGTCTCGAAGCTTGACCAAGTCGTCGTAAAAGGAATCTAACTTCTCTTCGTTTTGGTCATAGAATCTCCCCTCTGCTTCCCAGGCGAGTCTGCGCACTCTGTCGTCGTTACTTACCTTGTATGGGGTGAGCTGGGACAAGGTGAGCTTTTCTCCTTCGAAATCGATTTGTGCCGAGGCTATGAGTTTGGAATACTCGGTGACTAACTTATTCTCTTCTTGCAACTCGGGGATTATGTCGGGAGAGAAGGTCTTGCGTTGCATCTCTAACTTTGTAAACAAAAGCTCGCCAAAGTGCTGGGTGAACTCCGGGCGGAACTTTGAGTCTAACAATGATTGATTGAATGCCTGATAGGCGTTCTGCAGCAGCGGTAAGCTCTCGTCCAAAAATGTAATCTCGCCGTCATAAAACTCGTCGGCGGTATCTACGGTATGCCTGACATGGGCAATAGAGTACATGGTCGCCACCGTGGCGTAGGCTTGCTCGACCTTGTCGAAGATGTCCAGCGCCTCCTTGAAAGTCGACGCTTCCATCTGTGCTTGTGTCATCTCGGTCAGCTTGGTTATGGTGCCTTGAATATCCGGGCGGGTGTAGACTATATCGTTAAACTTGGTCATATCAATCTCCTGTCGTTTTTTGTTTATTCATATGTTACCACCGACAGTCCGGGAATGCAACCTTGAAAGCGTTTTTTTGGGGAAATATATATTCTTTTTTACCGTTTTAACTTGCTAATTGGATAGCTGCGAATAGTATGGAAAGCCGAAAAAACGAGGATGTTCAATTACAAGCTTTTTTTAACTAATAAGTGTGTTTGGTCGCTTCTTACGCTTTGTGCCCCAAGGTTTGAGGTGATAATGCACAAAAATGTTTTTTATTAAAAAACAATTCTTGACAAATTGTATGTTTTGTATTATTATATGAGAAATATAACGAGTTTATCGTTCTATTTGAGAAAAACTTCTATAAATACAATATATAGGCTGCTTTTCTCACGACTCGTGTTTGTCGATAAAAAATAAAGCCAAATGAAAATGGAGGAATTTTTATGAAGAAGACAATCGCAGCACTGCTGGTCATTCTGATGCTCGCTATTCCCCTTGCAGCTTGTGAGGCGGACGTACAGCATCCGACGCTTGTCATCGCAACCCAGACATTTGAAGGTAAATTCAATCCCTTCTATGCTGAGAGTGCATATGACAATCAGGTTCTTGACCAAATTTTTGTAAACCCGCAAAGAACTAATGCCAATAACGTCCTGGAGGACTGGGCAGGCTCTATTACTGCGGAAGAAATTACAGTTGATGGTAAGACCCATGTTCTTTATACCGTTAAGGTTAAAGAAGGCATGAAGTTTACCGACGGAAAGAAAGTTACTATCGATGACGTGCTATACAACTACTATGTATTTGCTGACTTCGGTTATAGCGGACCTTCCAGCACTTGGGCAACAACCACTCCCATAGTCGGATTGAAAGAATACTACTATGATGATGCTGATTATGCCGACAAGATTGCAGCTATCGAAAAAGAAGCCAATGACAAGTATTCCCAGGACAACATTTCCAAAGAAGACTTTATGGCTTACTTAATCGACTCCGACCTCGAAGGTTGGTGGGACGGTAAAGCCGATGGCTTTGCAGATGCAGGATATACCTGGGAAGATTATATCAAGGACGAAGGCTATGAAGAGCAGTTTGGCGCTATTGACGCCACCGATGCCGAAGCAGTTCTTGAGCTTCTTGCCACTATTGAGTATGAGCTTTATGCTGTATACTATGATCCCGAGGGATATTACCTAAACAAAATGCGCAAAGAGTTTATTGCCAATAGCGTAAAAGATGGCGCAAAAGTTAAGGAAATCTCCGGAATTAATAGAGTCGACGACTACACCTGTACCGTTGAATTCTATGAAATTGACATCTATGGCGACAGAAATGTTAACGTTGCTCTTGTTCCCGCTCACTACTACGGCGAGTTTAACAAAGGCGATGCCGACAAGCAACTCATGAAGAACATGGACAAGCCCATGGGCTCCGGTCCTTATATCTTCATCGACTTCAAGGATAACATTGCTTCTGTTAAAGCTAACGACGATTACTTCGAAGGCGTGCCCGAGATTAAGAGAGTTAAGTGGCAGGTTGTTGACGACCCCGCACTTATCACCGCTCTTGCCAACGGCGAAGTTGACATCATCAACCCCTCCGCAAGTAAGACAAACATCAACACCCTTGTTGAAAAGGGTATGGAATATTCCATGATGGACAACAACGGCTATGGCTATCTTGCCATTAACGCCAACAACGTAGAGAAACTTGTACGTAAAGGATTCATGCATTTGCTTACCAGGAAAGAATCTGTTCTTGGTTATTATGAGTCCGAAGACCTGTTCTCTATAATCGAGCGTCCCATGACCACCACCCTTGGTGAGTATCCCCACGATGCAAAGGAATACTATGGTTATGACCTTGATAAAGCAAACGATTACTTTACCGAGGCCGGATATGAATTAGTAGACGGCAAACTCGTAAAAGACGGTAAGCAATTGACCCTCAACGTATACATCGGCGGGTCCGGTCAGGGTGCTCACCCCGGCTACACCATGCTGGTTCAAGCTCAAAACGACATGAAAGACCTGGGCGCTGAGCTTATTATCAACGACGTTGACTTCAATATTCTTCAAAGTGCTATGAACGACGGCTCTGCCGATATGTTCGTACTTGCTTGGGGATCTTCTAACACCTGCGACAAGTCCACCATCTATATGACCGGCGGCGGACAGAACCGTACCAACATTTCTAACGACAAGTTGGACGAGTTGTTGGTTAAGATACCTCAGACAGTTGACTTTGATACCAGAGCAGGTTATGTAGCCGAGATGCTTGACATTGTTATGGAAGAAGCTGTTGAGATGCCTTTGTATCAAAGGAATAACATGCTTGCCTTCAACCCCAACAACGTTGACAAGACTACCTGGCCCGAGACCTCCACATATTGGACCTATGAGAATGTATTGTGGAAGTTAAAGCTGGTTGAGAAGGCAGAAGACTCAAAATAAAATCGGTCAGACAACCGTAAATTCTGTACCGTATCCCGCTCCTTCGGGGCGGGATACGGTTAATTATTAAGTAGAGTATTATTTGATTGGTTATTTTTTTAGTCGATAAACACGATTTGTTCATAAAATAAAAGTAAAATGATTTTATACTAACGGCAACATATATTTTTGTGGTCGATTTATTGAAAAAGGGAGGCACTGCGACTGATGAAGCAATACATCATACGGCGTGTCATAATTAGCTTCATTGTTTTAATCGGTGTTTCGATAATGCTATATACCCTGACCCGGCTCATGCCCTCAGACTTTGTAGACTTATCAACCGCCAACAATCTTCAGATTACCGAAGAGCAAAAAGAAGAACTTCGAAAAATATACGGGCTCGACAAAGGTATTGTCGAGGGGTACTTTGACTGGCTGAAAGAAGCTGTTCAGGGTAACCTCGGTACTTCTTTGTACTTTAGAAAGCCTGTTGTAGATATAATTAAGAGGTATATGCCCGTCACCTTTATTGTCGCTGCGATAGCTTTGGTGCTGGAGTTTGCCATCGCTGTCCCCCTGGGGATTCTGGCGGCGAGAAAGCAGTATACCAAAACAGACTATACAATTGTAATAGCAGCTTTTATAGGTATGTCCTTGCCTATATTCTTCTTTGCCGTTGTGTTAAGGGCAGTCTTTAGCGAAACGCTAAAATGGCTGCCCGCATCGGGAATGTTGAATGCAAGAATTACCTATGAGGGCTTTTCTTTTGCCAAGCTTATGGACTATGGCAGACATATGATTCTACCTATCTCCTGCTTTGTGCTGACCAGTGTGGGGGGATTGCTCAGGTACTCTCGAACCAACATGCTGGAAGTGCTAAACATGGACTATATCCGAACAGCTCGGGCAAAGGGGTTGACGGAGCGAAGGGTCATCAACAAGCATGCCTTCCGTAACACCTTGATTCCGGTAGTTACTATAGTCGGCGGAACCTTGCCCAGTTTGTTTAGCGGAGCTGCCATCACCGAAGGTCTATTCTCTTTGGAAGGGCTCGGCAACATAGCACTGACCGCTTCTTATAACGCCGATGTCCCCTACCTCATGGGGTTTAACATCTTCTTGGCGGTCTTGACTTTACTTGGCACACTAATATCAGATATTTTGTACGCGGTGGTTGACCCCCGTGTCAGATATAGTTAGAGGGGGGACAATATGGATATGGATAACAAAAACATTGTAACCCCGCAAGAACCTCCTATAAACGAGTTTTTGCATGAAGACCTTGAGGTAAACCAGATATATCTCTCCCCCGGTCAGATGGTAATGAAGCGGTTTATCAGAAACAAGCTTGCCGTGATTGGGATAGCGATTATTGTTGTTATGACCTTGTTTAGCTTTGTCGGTCCCTTCTTGTGGCCCCATGACGACAATGCGATTTTTTACACTTTTGAGTTTGTCGATGAGCACGGAGAAGAACACTTCTTTGAAATCGACGGTAAGGAACTCAACGCCACAAAGAAAAAATATCAACACTATGATAATCTGATAGTTAAATCAAATGTCAAAGCCTCCCCTTCTTGGGAACACCCTCTCGGAACGGATAGCTTGGGTCGTGACTCTTTTGCTCGGCTTATGAGCGGAGGGCGGATATCTTTGGTTATCGGGTTTTGTGTAGTTATTGTGGAACTGCTTATCGGTGTTTCGATGGGCGGACTCGCCGGATACTATGGCGGCAAAGTTGATATGATTATCATGAGAGCGGTAGAAATCTTCTCTGCTGTGCCCTTTATCCCTTTGATGCTGATTATATCGGCTATTATGATAAGGATGAAAATCTCACCCAACACCAAGATATTTTATATTATGTTTATCATGGGTGTGCTATATTGGGCAGGGGTTGCCCGTATGGTGAGGGGGCAGATTCTTTCCCTGCGGGAAATGGAATATATGCAGGCGGCGGAAGCTACCGGAATAAAGCCCTCGAGACGAATCTTTAAGCATCTGGTGCCGAATGTAATGCCAATAATCATTATCATCGCCACCATGGACTTGGGCTCTGTAATACTAATGGAGTCTACCATGAGCTTCCTCGGTGTCGGGGTGCCAAAAACCCAAGCCTCTTGGGGTAACATGGTCAGTGAGGTCAATACTCTAAATGACGAGCTTATTAAGCACTGGTTTGTATGGATACCCGCCGGGATATGTATATTGTTTACCGTGCTTGCGTTTAACTTCATCGGCGACGGTCTCAGGGATGCCTTTGACCCGAAGATGAAAAGGTAGGTGGATGATGGATAACAACAATCAAAAGAGAAAGCTCGCAGAAATAAAGAAGTTCAACAACAAAAAATACAAAGAGCATACTAAGTTCATTAAGAGAAAAAGAGTCCCTCCCAGTGAATATATGACCACCATGAAGGATAGCAACAATATCCTGGAAATCGAAGAACTTCGTTCCTACTTCTATACCGATGTGGGTACCGCAAAAGCGGTGGACGGAGTTACCTTTGATGTCCCTAAGGGGAGCACTGTAGGGGTTGTCGGTGAATCGGGATGCGGTAAGAGTGTTACCAGCTTGTCTATTATGAGACTGCTTCAAGCTCCCCAGGGTCAGATTGCCGGCGGGTCTATACGGTTTTATGACGGGGAGAGAATGGTTGATCTGACTAAGTTACCCGAGCATGAGATGAGGCATATCAGGGGTAACGATATCACCATGATTTTTCAGGAGCCTATGACCTCTTTGAACCCGGTGTTCACCATCGGCGCTCAGGTAGATGAGGTAATCGCTCTTCATAACCCCAAGATGTCGAAATTGGATGTAAAGAAACAAACCATAGAGATGCTTAAGATAGTCGGGATAGCCAGAGCAGAGGGGATTTATGATTCTTACCCCCACGAACTATCCGGCGGGATGAGACAACGGGTGGTTATCGCCATGGCTTTGGCATGTAACCCCAAGCTTATAATTGCAGACGAGCCTACTACTGCCTTGGATGTCACCATACAAGCCCAGATTCTGGACCTGTTAAGGGACCTGAAATCCAAGATTAATGCGTCTATCATGTTGATTACCCATGACTTGGGAGTGGTCGCTGAGATGGCGGATTATGTAGTGGTTATGTATGCCGGAAGGATAATCGAACAGGGCACCGTACGGGAGATATTCCATGATCCCAAGCATCCCTATACAATAGGATTGATGAAGTCCAGGCCCAACATCGACGAGCCGGGCAGCAAGCTTTATTCTATCCCCGGTAATGTCCCCAGTCCTATTAATCTTCCTAACTTCTGTTATTTTAGAAACAGATGCGAAAAGGCTTTTGCCAAATGTGCCGGACCCTATCCTCCCATGGTTTCTTTGACGGGTTCCCATAAGGTCTCCTGCTATTTATATACCGAAGGCGAGGTAGCAACCGATGAGTGATTATAACCAAAACAATATACTTGAAGTAAAAAACCTCAAAAAGTTCTTCCCCATCAAAGCCGGAATACTCCAGCGGGTGGTGGGGCAGGTCAGAGCGGTTGACGACATTTCTTTTTCGATACAAAAGGGCAAGACCTTTGGCCTGGTTGGAGAATCGGGATGTGGCAAGACCACTGTGGGCAGGACTATCCTCAGGCTTATTGAGCCCACCGGCGGGCAGGCTATAGTCAACAATGTGGATGTGTTTGCCATCAAAAAGCGGGAAGAACTGCGCCGGATTAGACATACCATGCAGATTATATTCCAGGACCCTTATTCTTCCCTTAACCCCCGTATACCCGTGGGTGAGATTATCGGAGAAGCGGTCAGAGAACATAATATAGTGCCAAAAGCCGAATATAACGACTATATACTTAAGATTATGGATGAGTGCGGGCTGCGTCCCTATTATAGAGGAAGATACCCCCACGAGTTCTCAGGCGGCCAGAGACAAAGGATATGCATAGCACGAGCATTAGCTCTGCAACCCGAAATAATCGTGGCAGACGAGCCTGTGTCCGCTCTGGACGTATCTATCCAGGCACAGATAATAAACCTCATGAAAGACCTGCAGGAAGCAAGGGGATTGTCATATCTCTTTATCTCCCATGATCTTTCGGTGGTGGAGTATATCTCTGACCATGTGGGGGTTATGTACCTGGGTAACCTGGTAGAGACCGCGCCCAAAGAAGAGCTGTTCCGTCATCCCTGTCATCCCTATACAAAGGCGCTACTCAGTGCTGTCCCTGTGCCTAACCCGGATCACAAGATGAACCGGCTTATCCTTAAGGGAGATATCCCCTCCCCTGCCAATCCTCCCAGCGGATGCAAGTTCCACACCCGGTGCCCCTACGCAATGAAGAAATGCAGAGAGGTGCAGCCGGAGATGTTGGATTATGGTCATGGGCACTTTATCGCCTGTCACCTGTATGAGGGCGGAACGGTTAATACGGATATCGAGAAAGTATACGAAAACAGCGAGAAATAGAGACTATTAAAAAAGAGCGCCTAGGGTGCTCTTTTTTTGATGTTTTGAAAAGGTAACCATAAACAGGAGTTGGCTATCTACGGTATTCGAAGGTTCTGTCCGTAGCAGTCTTTGACAGGAAATTGCCGTACAGATCGAACTCGTATATGTAAATTTCATATGTTGTACTAATTGAAAAAGAAGATGTCGCCGGGGAATAGAAAGCACTTATCGGGTTCCCGACTTCCCATATCAGTTTGCCATTTTTATCTGTTAAGAGATTATTACCCATGGCTGCAGGCACCGAATAAAAGGATTCGGGCTCTCCGGTAAGAGGGTCCACAACCAGAAGGGTTGCCTCAAACTTGTTCCGTATCATCTCAACTAATTCGCCCGAGGATATTTCCAGAGTGGGTCTTGAATGTATTTCATCCAGTATATCGGATATTTCCCAGCTATCCTGACCTAAATTTGTGTATGAATAGGTGCTCAAAAAAACCTTGCCCTTGTATTCTGCCATATCTGCTATTACATATACTCTCTCAAAGTCGTTGTACTCGTGTACAGCCTCTACAGAGCCGTCCACTCCTATTCGGAGTAGCTTGATTTCGTTGTTTCCGGTATATATACTGGCTAAATATCCACTTCCTGATTTGATTACTTGCCGGATATATCCCTGCCCTTGCAGGTTTGTCCTGGACAGAAGCGTTTTGTCTCCCTTATCATCGAATTTGTAGAAAGACAATTCCCCCGATTTCATTGCCAGCACGACATAGTCGCTACCGTCTATCAAGGCTGCGACTATATACTCGGAAACTTGCTTTGTCCAAAGCGCCTTTCCTTTGTCGATATCGATGACTGATACCGAATAAGCAGTATTTGTCGAGTCGGTGAAATACGGTATGCTTCCATACGCCATAATCCGGTTATCCGAGACTGTAATATCTTCCACATAGAAACCCGGCATCTCGACCTCCCAAATTATCTCATCTGCTGAATCTGACTTGATAAGAGACGAACTTTTTAATACTAAATAATCCCGGTTGCTGTCATACTCCTCGTTGTAGAATACTTTGTACTCCTGATTTCGGTAGTTGTGTTTATAAACTTCAAATAAGGCGTTGAGTTTCTCAGGGTTTGGCGGGTTCGCTTCCAGCTCCATGCCCTTGATGTTCTTCTTTATAACCTGAAAAGTCTTGTCTTTGGAAAAGGTGCCGGTGGTGATATCCCTGTACACTTCTCGCACTTCCTCCTTTGTCAACTCGGCTACACTGATTCCGTTGGTGCGGAAGAATGCCAACGCCTCGGTGTATTCATGTGCCCGGCTAATCATCGGATAGCCGAAAACCGAAAAGAAAATCGCCAACACCAAACAAGCTCCAATCGGTACATACCACTTGGGCATAAGCATCTTTTGCAGCCTATGTCGGAGTTCTTTTCCTTTGCTCTCTCTTTCTGCTTTATCAACTGCTTTTGATAATATCGCCGACAACTCTTGTTCTGATGGATTAATGTGTCCAAAAGCTTCGCTTATTTTATTTTTCATCGCTAAAATCCTCTCTTAACTTTTCTCTAAGTTTCTTTCTTGCAACCTGAAGATGGTAACGCACAGTGCTTTGGGGCTTGCCAAAAAGGTCTGCAATCTCGGGGGTGGTATAACCCTCGACATAATACAGGTATACCACATCTCTGTACTTGTTCGGTAGATCCAAAACCGCTTGCAAAACCGGGGTGTTGTATTTGTCGGATTCGGCTGCTAAAGTGTTTTGATAGTCTTCGATATTTTCTCGACGACGCCACCAATGTTTTAGCATATCCTTGCAAATATTTATCGCCGTTTTTATAAGCCACGCCTTCTCGTGCTCCGGACCGGAAAGGACCGGGTTTGTAACAATCAACCTGCAAAAGGTCTCTGATACTGCATCTTGTGTCTCTGAAGGGTTTTTCATATAGGTAAAACAAATCCTATATATGGTCATCGAATGGCGAACGTAAATCTCTTCGACTTGGTCTTTGCTCATGTTAAGTTTTTGATGCATGGGAATATCTCCTCTCATACATAATACGATTGAGGAAGGTCAAAAGATGGACTAACGAAAAAGAAAAACGAAAAACACCCTTCTTTATCAAAAATACTGCGACTTAGAGAACAAATATAAGGGTGGATTAGAATCACTTTCCCTTTTTTGGTACTTTTTTACACATGTATTATATATCTTGAAAATTTAAATAACAATATTATAGTTAATGCCCTTAACAATGAGCGAATAGCAAAAGATGGAAAGAACTATCGGTACAAAATCTTGGAGTCATAAAAATAATATGTATCCAAAATACTTTATCTGTGGTACAATGAATACAGTGTTTCGCACAGGTTAAAAAAAGCTCATGAGTCTTGCGAGTATTGTTGATAACTTTTGGGTTATGGATGTGAATAATGGTAACCATTATAAATAGCATAAAAAAATTCAACTTCAGACTTTTCTTTGCGCTATGTTCTTTTGCCCTCTTCCCTGCCGTGTATGAAAGCATGCGTATGTACTTTATCTCTGATATTCCGTTGGAAGGAATATATAATATTGTCGGACAATTAGAGTGGTTTGACCTTATTGATGAGACCTTCAAAGCGTTTTTGGTTATTCCCCTGTATTCGGTTTTTAATCGATATTTTGCAGATAAAGAAAACTTCTCTCAAAGAGTGATTGGCATAGGCGTTGTGGTCATTATCCTTTATTCTTTGTTTTCTGTCGGGGTCTATATCTACACCTCAAATCTTGTAGATTATATGGGTCTTGGAGACATTGACATAGTGACAACCAGTACTTGGCTAAGGTTGCAAACCCTCTCCTTTGTTGTCGGAGTTGTGTTTTCTGTGTTATATGTGGTATTGGTGGTGGTTGGTAAGGACCTTTACATATATCTTGTCCTTGCAGGGCAAATGGTAATAACCGTTGTATCAGATTTATTGTTAATACCTAAATACGGAGTGAATGGGATTGCCTACTCTAATATTGGAATAAATCTAATAATGATATTGATATGTATTCTCGTGTTGGCAAACAAAAGAATTCTTACATTAAAAAATCCCTTCTCTACCGATATGCAAACTCTCAAGAAATGGGCTGTAACCGGATTGTTTTCCGGTTGCCATGTCTTTGTTGATAATATAATCTATGCTGTCAT
>CAZFVM010000034.1:0-12256 GCA_964522305.1 uncultured Oscillospiraceae bacterium | reverse complement strand
AACCTGCCGTAGCCGAAACAGTCGATATAACGATTAACGAAGGGGAGCACTTTACCTATGAACTAATCGGTGCCGAGGACAACAAGGCGAAGGTTGGGGAACAAGTGACCCTTAATCTCTCTCTCGAAGAGGGCTATATAATAAAGAAAGCAACCTACAACGATGAAGAGATAACCTTAAGCGACAACAGCTACACTTTTACTGTCGAGCAACAAAATGTCTTTGTCATAACCGTAGATGAAGAGCAGGCGCCTCCCGAGATATACACCCTTACCGTAACAGTTGACGGGGAAGGCAGTGTAACTCCCAATGAAGGTGAGTTTGAAGAAGGCAGCTCGGTTACCCTAACCTTTGCCCCCGTTGCCGGTCATGTGCTTTCTGCCCTTACAATTAACGGCGCTTCCATACCTTTATCCCAGGTTTCCTCTAATCGTTACACCCTAAAGATTGAGCAGGACACCACGGTTTTCGCCACCTTTGTAAAGACAGTCACCCTTTCTGTTTCTGTGGGCAACGGAGGACAGGTCTTTATAAACGATGTTCGGATTACCACCCCATCTATAAAGGTACAGGAAGGCTCGGATGTAAAGGTCAGGGTCAGTGCCAATCTTGGATATACCGTTGATTTGGTCAAATTAGCAGATACCGTTGTAGCCCTTGACAACTCAAACACTTTTATAATTACTTCCATAAATACAGACCAGCGAATAACCGCTTCTTTTAAATCCACAGTTACAAAGCAATTCACCATTTCCGCCGGAGCGGGAGCCAACGGAGTTATATCTCCTTCCGGGGACAACATAGTGGAAGAGGGCAAAGACATAACTTTCACAGTCACTCCGGATAACGGTTACGAAGTGGATTCCGTCAAAGTTGACGGGGTGGTGGTAACCTTGATCGGTGGCCAGTATACCTTTACAGGGGTAGCGGCAAACCAAAACATCCTCGCCACCTTCAAGCTTGCAGAAGGAGGAGGTGGTGGGATAATTACCCCCGAGGACATTGATTGGACCCCCTCCACCATCAACATAGATATCACCAAGAACACCAAAGTTTCCGCCGAAGTGTTTGACAAAATTTCCCAAGAGGGTAAGGACAAGAAGTTTATCTTTGCCTCCGCCAACTATAGATGGATACTCCCTAAGGGAGCACAGCTTTCTATAGCTTCGGACCACGCAGATTTAGCGTTAATCTTTGACGGGGGAAGCAGATACAGCGAAATCAGGGCATATCTTTTTGAAAGAATAGAAAACCTCAACTACACCCTACTCACCTACGACAATTCGATTGAATTCCCGGAAGGAACCTCCTTGGCTGTTAAAGTAGGCACCGGATTTAAGAATCAAGAGGTACAGCACTTATTATATGACCCGGTGGGCAAAAAACTTACCGGCCCGCTGTCCGGCGAGGGAGAAGAGCTTTACGATGTTCGGGAAGTCGAAAACGACGGCTGGGTCACCATACCCTACTACAACCATTCTGACATTGTTCTTTGTGAAGTGTTGGATTCCTATTACACCATTATTTCCTCTGCCGGCACCGGCGGAACAATAAACCCCTTGGGCAATCGTCGGGTTAGCACCGGTGGTTCTGCCTTCTTTGTGGTGACCGCTGATGAAGGATATGTAATCAACACCCTGCTTATTGACGGCAATTCCGTTTCTGATGCATCGGGCAAGGCGACATATGAAAAAGAGTTCGAGACGGTGGTCGCTTCCCACACCATTCACGCCACCTTCGTTAAAGAAGGGGATTACAAGCCCAACAACGTATTAGAAGAGAACAATTCCTCTCTCATAGTAACACTAATTATTATTTTCGTTGCCATAGCCGGCGCCGCCCTGCTGTTTATAGTCAAATGGCGTCAAGAAAGATATTAAAGTTAAAAGATGAAACTATCTCTAAAATCAAAAACAACCAACATCAACCTTCAATCGGTTATAATAGTTTTTTTGCTTTTGTGCATTGCGGTTTTGCTTTTAATTTTGGTAGTCAAAAGTTGTAACTCCGAGCCGTCTTCGGACAGCGCTGTAGTCTCCCAGACCAAATGGCCAAAGAACCTGCATACCCAAGACCTGCCGGAGTTGTCGGGGGATATATACAAAGTAACGGTGACCGAGAATTCCACCGCTGTTTTCTACAAAAACGTAACTAAAGAACAACTGACCGACTATAAAGTATTGTTGAATTCCAAAGGATTTTTCTTCTCGGGGTCAGAATACCCTCAGTTTTTACAAAAAGAGGATTTCACCTACTCCCTTGGGTTTGACAAGGATTCAGAGCTTTTTTCCATCACCATAATTCACTCAAAAAAAGACGGGGCATAGAGCCTCGTCTTTTTTTAGTGTTGTTTTTGCTAACAGTGTTGATCAATCTGGGGGTTTTGCCTCTTAGCTTCGGTTATAACCTCAATCTGCTGTCTGACTTGCTTTAACTGCACATCATGGGGCTTGCCCTTAGTAAATAAGTCAAATATCTGGTCATAATAGGTTGCAACCGCTGCTATAAAGGGGGCTTGAGGGTCTCCCTCCCAGCTTTCTTCGTACCAGGTTAAGCTCTCGGAGCAATAAGCGGGAAGTTGTTCCTCTCCCTTTGTCAACGCTCCCTTTATCAAGGTCTGCTCCGGTGCTTCCTCCGGCTTAAAATACTTCCAGTCTATCTTAGACATGTTTCCCTTAAGCGCCCCGGCAGAGCCTGATACCTTATACACATAAGAAGGATAGGCGTCGCAGGAAGAGATATCCAAATCAATCAGCGGTCTGTCCGGAGCGGTCAAAATCAGCTTCACATAATCTTCTGCATCCCCAAAGGTGTTTACTCTGTCCATTTTGCAAAAAACTTCCGGGGTATCGTCATAGTAATCTAAGATATTCAACGCTTGGTCCAAAGGGTGAGGGCCGGTGTTAGATAAGTTGCCGCCGTTGTACTCGAGACAACATTGCCAATCCCATCTCCTGGCATATCCGTTGAACTGAATCCCCACATGCACAATCCTTCCCAATACTCCGGAGGCGATTATTTCCTTTACCTTTAAGAAGTACTCTGCGAACCTAGATTGCTGAAACACCAACAGATGTCTGTCTTTTTCTTTGGCAGTCAAGACCAAACTGTCGAACTCTTCTACTGTGGGAACACAGGGCTTTTCCACCAAAACATTAAATCCGTTTTCCAACAGATCTTTTGTGATGTCGTAATGTTGATGGCTAAAAGTGGAGTTAACCACCAGGTCAATATCCTTCCTGGATAGGATTTCCTTATAATCGGCATAAACATCACAGCTATACTCTTCGGCAGCTCTTTCGCGTCGGACAGGCATTTCATCCACCACTGCCACTACCTTAAAGCGATCGTCCTTCTTTAGGTGTAGTCCATGGATATCCCTGCCGCTTCTGCCTTGACCTAATATGGCCAACCGAATCTGTTCCATTCAAAACTCCCTTTCTTTTGTATAGTGATTTTAATTAAAGCGTCCAAATTTTAACATTTAACCTCATTATATCATACATTAACCCGTTGTAAAGCAAAAATGACCGAAAACATTGGTTTTTTACCTTACTTCGTATTGACATAATGTAGGGGCATGATTATAATAATAGACAGAATTTTAGTTTTTATAAGTGTTTCAATCGAATTTTTATAAAAGGGGAGGGATTATATGTCACGGAGAAGGAAGAGCCGCTTTCCGATAGGCGCTATTTTCTTTATACCCCTTGCTTTTATAGTGTATTTCGCCGTAACTTTATACATGACCGAGATTAATCCCGATCATGTGGACTCGGTCCATTTGGTTATGCCCGACGGAGAGGAATACAGTTATACCGACAAAGACCAAATAATTTATTTTCTGGATTTAATAAAAGGCGCCAAGAGCATAACCTCTCCCATAAGAGACTTAGAAGGGGAGACCCCGATTAATCTAAAGATAGAGCTGGAAGACACCAGCCACAACTACGCCGTGTACCCCCAGCTCAACCTGAGCGGCTGTATGTTCACAGACCAAAACGGCAGCTTGTTTCTTCTTTCTGCCGACGACGCCGTGACTTTGTTAACCCGTCCGGAGCTCCAATATATGTACTGTGGCTCTTTTTTGCCGCCTTTAAACATCGTTTCCGGACATAAGACCTCAACGGTCACCCCCGTAGAGTACCTATGGTACTTCAAGAAGCCGGACGGCAACTATTATCCGGACAAGCAAACCTCGGTTTGTAACAAAGAGGGAGGAGAAATTTATTCTATCGCTCCCGAGGATATAAAGACCTTGTCCTTTGTAGAAGAGCCGGATGAGTTCTCGATTTCTTATTCCACCCAAGACGGGGAAATCCTCGCCATTAGAGATATATCGGAACTGTCCTTTGAACAAGACACCAAGATTATTGTTTCTATTACGGCAAAATGGAGCGAGTTCGGAGGGGCTGATTTCTTTGGTCAAGCCAACTATTCCTTCCTTCTTTTGTATGATATTCCCGCCGCCATAACCTTGGAAAAGTCCTTTTATTCTGTAGGAGACCTGGCGGTATTGCCGATAACTCACCTTAACGAAAACCAAGAAGTCGAGCTGGACACCCAACTGGATACCAATCTATCGGTGATTAACACAAAAGATAAGACCTATGCCCTGCTTCCCATTTCTCTCAAGAACTCCACCGGGGATTATACCCTCACCTTTAAAATCGGGGACCGAACCTTTCGGGAAACCATCACAATAAAGCAGGAAGACGCAGAGCGCGGACTACTGGAAGTCAACGGTTCCGAGTACAAGGACATGCTTTCCCCCGAGGCTTTAGCCCGGGCAGAGCAGACACTTGACTCAGTGTTCTCTGATTTTACCGCCGAGTCTTATTACGATTTCGGTTCTGCCTTCACCCTGCCTCTGAGTGGAAAGGTTTTGTCAAACTACGGCAAAATAGTAACCATAACCGCGGATCTATCCTCCCACAACCTTCCCGGCAGGATTTATGCCGCAGAGGCGGGAACTTCGGTAAAGTCCGCGCAGCGAGGAAAGGTTGTATTTGCCCAGGCATTACCCGCCACCGGCAACACCTTGATAATTGACCACGGTCATGGTGTAATGAGTTGTTATTTTAATCTAAAGGATTTTTTGTGCACCCCGGGGGATGTGGTTCAGCAAGGTGAGATAGTTGCCTCTTCCGGCTCCACCGGATTTACAAACGAAAAGAGCTTTTTGCATTTTGCCATATCAGTCAACGGAGTTTTTGTAAACCCGGATACCTTCCTAAAATAAAAACCCGCAAAAGCCACTCGCAACATAAGCAGCTCCCTAAAATATAAGCTCCATACAAAAACAAAACACGCCAAAAACAGACTTATTCAGTCGGTTTACTGCGTGTTTTTTGTTTTAGAATCTTATTTAAAGATAACTTTCTTACAGTCCGTTTTTGTTATTTCTTTTCGGATTGGAGCACTTTCAGCTCCTCCATAAAGTCTCCCAAGTCCTTAAACTGGCGATAAACCGAGGCGAACCTCACATATGCTACCTGGTCTAAGGTCTTTAATCGTTCCATAACCAACTCCCCGATTAAAGAGCTGGAGATCTCGTTTTGCATCTCGTTTTGTAACAGGGTCTCTATCTCGTTAACTATCTCTTCCATGTCTTTACGGGTTACCTGTCGCTTGTCGCAGGCTCGGATAACACTGTTAAAAATCTTGTTTCGGTCAAAGCTCTCCCGGGATTTGTCCTTCTTTATTACTATGATGGGAACGGTCTCAATTGTTTCATAGGTGGTAAACCTCTTTTGGCAACTCAGACACTCCCGCCTTCTTCTTATGGAAGCGTTTTCTGCCGATGGGCGGGAATCTATTACTTTGCTTTCGAGATGGGAGCATACGGGACACTTCACGTTTGTTACCTCCGATGTTATAATTCCAGCTTTTACGGTATTATTCTATCACAGGACCGGCCCTTTGTAAAGCAACGAAAAAAATCGCTGTTATTTTATAAACCTAAGGCTTTTTCTGCAGAGCAAACGTCTTTACACAAACCCTGCAGGCTTTATTCTTTTTCAGCGTGTTTTATAATTCAAGCTTTATCTTTCCGTAGGTCAACACCTTGGTTAGGGGGGTAATCAACAGCAATGTCAAAACAAAATTGGAGCCTCCGTGGACAAGGTCAAACCCCAGCCCGGCTATCCAATAAGCCACAGCCATGCTCCATCCGCCTATCACCAAAGTGACTATGGCAGTTAACCCGCCAAACAAAAGCCCATAGATACCGGCGAAGGCAGCCGTGATTATCGGTGACTCTAACTTCTTAATCACCAGAGCCCCAAACACCAACAACACCCAAACATACAAATAACTCGCAGTCCAGATATTAAGACCATAAAGCAAAGTTTCGATTGCCACAAAGATATATACCGGTATTATAACCTGTATTCCAAAGACAAAAGTATAAGCGATTATCAGGGGAGTGACCACTTCAATATTAGGCAAAAAAGAGAGAGCAAACTTCAGGGTCACCAACAACCCTGCCAAAAGCCCGAACAACAAAAGTTTTCTTATTCCTCTTTTTGGATCCTTATCCTCCGACTTTTTAATATGTCGATAATCTGAGTTCAAATCGGTCTCCGTCGGACACCGGGGTATCGGATACTCCGGTCATGGTCGGCTCATCGTTCTTTATAATCTCCCAAAACTCTCTATTTTCGGATTCTGCTTTAACCCCGTTGACTTCCACTACAAAGGCACCGTACACACTGTCTTCGGTCTTTATAAGTTCAATCTGATTTAAAGCTCCCAGCAAAAACTCTTCCTTTGTCTTTATGGTAAAGGGGGTCTTTTCCCCTTGGCCGGTCACAACCGTCACGGTTATGGTCTTTTCCCCTTCGGTACCTCTTTCTTTCAATCCGAAGTATAGCCCGGCAAAGAGTGCGACCAAGACCACAAATACAACTACCAAAACAACTGAATTTCTTTTAGTTTTGTCCATCAAAAAATCCTCCAATTTTTATTCGTCTGTTTTTTATAAAAACAAAGAATCGGAGGACAACTTTTTCGCATCAAAACGTTATCCCTTTTAAGGGGACTCGTTTTACAAAAACGCCGTATCCGCGCAGCTCTTTGCATTCACAGTTTTTTGGCAAGTCTTCTGACTTAGGTATCTACAACCCGGGCAGCCTTCCCAACATATATGGTCAGTGGCGCTTTTGCCTCGGTCTACTCCATTACAGCGACGGGATCGTGGGGGACTTACACCCCTCTTCCTTTTTAAGCCGTGTAAAACGGCACCAAAAAACAGTATTTAGTCTCTGACCCTTAGCTTGGACAAAGGTCAAAACGAAATCACAGACTTTGTAGATATTATTATACCTATAAAAACTCTTTTTTCAACCCTTATTATTTGTCCTTTTTTGTTTTGCTTTGGGTTTCCCTTTCCTTGTCTTCTTTCTTTAGTCTATGCCCTCGGACAATAAGCGCTTCCAGTCCTTTTTTGTCACCGATTGCGATTTTTTGTTTATATTCCGATAAGTTTTGTATCAAAGTATCTATCTCTCGGACTAAATTTTTCGAGTTAGCCAAAAACAATTCCTGCCACAATGTTTCATCTGCGGTGGCTACCCGTGTGATATCCAAATAACTGCCGGCGGAAAAACCTACCCGGTCCACTCCGGCAGGGGAGTTGATGTATGCCCCTGCAAGGACATGGGGCAGCTGGGAGGTATAAGCTATTATCCTGTCGTGTTTTTTTGGTGTGGTCACCGTCAGGCGCCCCACCTTTAGCATTAAAGCGACTCTCTTTACTTTTTCTAAAGCTTTTGGATCTGTCTTGTCAATGGGGGTCAATATATAACTCGCGTCCCAAAACAAATCCCCCTGGGAGTTATCAAAACCTCCGACCTCTTTGCCTGCCATGGGATGACCGCCGACAAAGAATAACCCCGCTTGACTGCAAATCTCAGTACACTCTTCGGTCAATCCCTCTTTAACCCCGCAAACATCGGTTACCACCGTCCCTTTTGCAAAAAACTTGGCGTTATCTTTCAAAAACTCCACCGCAACCCTTGGAGGAAACGCCAAAACAACCACATCCGCCTCCAGCTTTTCTCCCGGAACATAAATCTTATCGATAACCCGGGATTCCAAGGCTTTTTTGAGGGTTTTGGGGTTGCGATTATACCCTATAACCTCAAGGTCTGTATATTCCTTCAGGCCCTTCGCCATAGAACCTCCGATTAGCCCCAACCCCATGATCCCGACCGAGGTAATGTTATCCTTCATCACACAAAAACCCTCCTGTTACTCATCTCTTTAGGACAACTCTTTGCCCAAGGCAAGGGTAATAGTCTTTATCCCTGCAACGGTTTTTACAAAATCTTCGGGGGTCAAAGACTGGGCACCGTCACACAGAGCTTGGCAGGGGTTGTTATGGACCTCTATTATCAATCCGTCAGCCCCGGCGGCTATGGCAGCCATGGACAAGGGCTCTACCAACCAAGGAATCCCGGAAGCATGGGAGGGGTCTATAAAGACCGGAAGATGGGACAACTTTTTCAAAATAGGTACGGCAGAAATATCTAAGGTGTTCCTGGTTTTTGTCTCGAAGGTCCTAATACCCCGCTCGCATAATATTACCTGCTCGTTACCCTGGGACATGATATATTCCGCACTCATCAGCAGCTCTTCTATAGTGCTGGACAACCCTCTTTTTAGCATTATGGGTTTGTCTTGTCTCCCCAACTCTTTTAAAAGTTCAAAGTTTTGCATGTTTCTGGCACCTACTTGGATTATATCCACATCCCTGAAATACTCTAATTGGGTAGAGGACATTATCTCACTGATAATAGGCAAGCCGGTTTGCTCTCTCGCTTGTTTTAAGAGCACCAAGCCGTCCGCTCCCATTCCCTGAAAGGCGTAGGGGGAAGTCCTGGGCTTAAAAGCTCCGCCTCTGAGGATTTTGGCTCCCGCGCCGGACACCGCCTTTGCCACCTCCAAGACCTGCTCCCGGTTTTCCACCGAGCAGGGCCCGGCAATAACCGTGATGTTTCCGTCCCCGATCCGAAGCCCGTTATCCAAGGTTATCACGGTGTCTTCGGGATGGAATTTTCTGTTTGCCATCTTGAAAGGTTCTTGGACCCGCTTTACCTCCCAGACGATTTTTTGCGCTCTTATGGAGTCTTCGTCAACCCCGGAGGTGTCCCCGACCAATCCTAAGACTATGCTTCCTTCCCCTACAGAAACATGGACCTCCACTCCATATTTATGTTTCAAAAACTCCTCGAACTCCCGGACTTCAACCTCCCGGTTGTCTTTTCTTAAGATAATAATCATGGCGTTTTCTCCCTTTAAAAAGTCAAAAAACCGGAGCTTCGTGTGCTCCGGTTATCCTTTATATTTTTGGTGTTTTGGATAAACTTATTTGGAATCACAACTATTATTTACATGACAAAAACCCGCATAATAATAGCGGTTGCCGGTATAATAATTGTTGTGACTGTAAGTCTTCATTGTGGTTATCCTCTTTGTCTGTCCTTGACCGCTTTTTTTTTGTCGGTCAGAGGATTATTCGCTCTCTTCTTCGGATTGATCTTCGTTTTCAACGTCGTCAGATTCTGTATCATCGGATTCTATATCCGCCGAGTCATCGGTTTGGGTCTCGGAAGATTCCGGGGTAGACTCGCTGTCCGAAACCACGGTCTCTACCTGAGTCCCGGAGGTATCGGTGCTTGTATCGGTGACCGGCTTGTTAGTCAAAACTGTATGCAGTATATACAGGGTCAAAACCAAAATAACAAACAAAACCGCCAAAACAGTGGTAACTTTGTTCATTCTCTGTTCCCGGGTCTTTCCCTTGTTTTTGCCAAAGAAAGAATCGGAAGAACCGCCGCTGATAGCGCCGCCCAATCCCTTTCTCTTGCTCTCTTGAAGCATGATGACAATAATCAAAAAAACTCCAATCAGAAGCAACAAGCCCCCGATTACATATTCAATACCATTCATTTTTTATATTTCCTCCGAGCACAATATAGCTATGTTTTATTTTTGTGTCCGATTTTTACGGCACATAAGACATATTATCATGTTAAAAACTTTTTTGCAAGGTTTTTTTGTTTTTACAGCCAAAAACCTCTAAGAAAAACTCTAAGTGGACTTATTCTTTGTTTATCTTCCTTACTCCCCGGACAATTGCCGAAATAATAGAAAACAATACATAAAACAAAATCAACCCACCCAAGACATACAGAATTATCCTCATGGTACCACTAAACAAAAACTCCCCTATCTTACCTGCAACAGACAAGACACCGCTGACATCCACTGCCCTTTGGGTAACCAGCTTTACTCTGCCTATCTCTTGGTTGTCGTGGTACAGATACATGGTACCCACCACCTGTCCCTTGTTGACCGGGGCTTTTATCATATCCACTATATCGTCGTTATATTCCCCTTTATAAACAAACTCCGGGTCATACTCTATACTTCTGTTAATCTCGCTCAAATCCAGCCCATGGTTTATCAGCATTTCCAAGGCAAAGGCAGGGGTTATGGCGACATGATCAAAGTCCTTGCCAAGCGCCACTTTAAGTTCCCCCACCGGTTGGTTTTCTTCTACCAAGGTTCTATAACCAAAGGAGGTGGTTGCCCAGGGAATAAGCACCGTCATGTCGTCATAGGCGTTACCTTCTCCAAAAGAACGGGTCCCGTCCTTGTTTCGTATCTCTCCGCTGGCGCCCATTACAACAATAATATAGGTAAGCCCTCCCGACTCGGTGGCAGTAACCAACAAATAATCCTTGTCGTCGGTGCGTTGCCCCGCAATCATGCCTACGGCTTTTTTGTGCACATGCTTGTTGGTCAGCGAGTCGGACAAGAGATAGTTCTTTGTATGTATGGTACCCCCATTATTAAACCTAAAAAAAGGCAGGTTGGAATACTCCAACAGGTCGTTTCTTTTATAAAACTCCCCGGCTATAAGAGCGATATCCAACGGAGTGGACACCATCCCGGCTTGATCCAGCCCCAAGGGGTTCAAAAAAAGGCTGTTGTTCGCCCCGATGGCTTGGGCTTTTTTGTTCATCTCGTTAACAAAGTAGTCGGAGCCCCCCTTCAAGAACTCTCCGGCACAAAAATGAACCAAGGCGTTACAAGCATCGTTGGCGTTGCTGACCAAAGTGGCTTTTATAAGGTCTATGGCAGGGATATCGCTACCCTGGGTCAGTCCCAGTCGAGGTGCGCTTTTGTCCCCAAAAATTCCGATATCCTTAAGGGACTCTTCGGTTATGAGAATGTTTTGAAGCTTATAATCGGAACCGTTTTTTGCAAACAGGTCTTCGACCACCATCATAGTCAAAAGCTTGGTGGCTGCCGTGGGTGCCATTTTTTCCTCTCCTCTGCGGGAATACAAGACCTGTCCGGTTTCAAGATTATAGACCACCACGGCGTTATCGGATGTCAAGGGAGGATAAAAATTCTCTTGAGCCAATACCGATGTATTAAGAAGGGAAAAAGCCAATATAATAAAAACCAAAAACCCCAATCCTATTCTGTCTCGAGTCATTCTTTATCCTCCTTTTTTTCAAAATATTCTTTCGCAGTTATTACATCCCGATTTATCTGAGCTTTCAGCTCGGCCATAGAGGAAAACTCTATTTCCTCCCTCAATCTTTTTTTTAGGCTCACCCGTACATTTTGGTGATACAAATCCCCGTCAAACCCAAAGAGATGGGTCTCACACAAAGGGAGAACTTCCTCTTCCGATCTGCCCTTGTTAACGGTTGGCCTCACTCCTATGTTTGCTATCCCTTGATAAGTCTCGCCCTTGGCTTCGCACAAAACCGCATATACCCCAAAGGCGGGAACTATTCTATATGGGGGGAACTCCTGGTTTATTGTGGGAAACTTCAGACTTCTGCCTATTTGTCTGCCGGAGACCACGGGCAGGTTAAAGTTATAGGGTCTGCCTAAGAGTCTTTCCGCCGCTTCCGCTTCTCCGTTTATAAGTAGCTGCCTAATCCATGTCGAGCTTATTTCTTTACCATCTATGGTCTCGGCTTTTATTACCGTAAGGTTAATGTCCTTGGCTGCCAACATCTCTTTTAGAGTTTCTGTGTTCCCGATTCTGTCCTTGCCAAACCTAAAATCATATCCGCAGACCACAGTTTTCGCATTAAACTTCTCTATAATAACTCGGTCCACAAATTCTTGGTCACTCAAGTCCCGCATTTCTTCAAAGTCGGCAAAATATATATTTTTTGCCCCCAGTTGGGACAAAATCCTCATCTTATCTTCGGTCCCTGTTATA
>CAZFVM010000033.1:0-12260 GCA_964522305.1 uncultured Oscillospiraceae bacterium | reverse complement strand
ATTCCCGATCTGCGCATCCATTCTTTAAAGACCGATTCAGAGGGCAACTTTGTTTTTGACGGTACATATCCCAGCACAGTCAACATCAGCAAAAAGCCTTAATACATATTAATAGAGACATCGTCTTTTCTTGAAAGATGGTGTCTTTTTTTGATTAGTTTTTTACTGTTTTTTTCAAACACCTATGCTCTTATAGGGTGATAAAAATCCTTAATAACAATAATATGCATTAATTAACATTTTCATCTTGATTGCATTGACTTTCTACTATATAATATGACTTTAATAAGAGTATTAAGTATAGCGTTTAATTATAACTGATTTTTCAATTACGGCTATAATCTTCTCTCATCAACCCTTATCAAGAGAACAAAGGTCTGCTTTAAGTAGTCTGAGTATTTAATTGGTTATATTCATTTAGACTGTCCATTTGGGTAACACCCGGACATGATTATTCATCAGGAGGATTTACAATGCAAAACGCGAAAGCGTACCGATTTCTAAGTTTCTTTCTTACCTTCGTATTACTAATAGGATTAGTTCCCATCTCGGCACCGGAGCATGTGCATGCCGCTTATGAAGATGGGCAGGATTGTATACATTGCGGCTCATACCGTTACGACGATTGGTTGTGTGACGGATGTGGCGGATGTAGCGAGAACGCCGACGGTAACTGTTACGCCGAGAACCATTGTCCGAGTTGTGGCAACTGTACCGAGTATGGTTTAGATCATTGTGCCGACTGTCTGCGTTGCGATGAGTGTATCGAGATTTGCCCAAACTGTGAGCTGTGTTACGATTGTGGTGCCTATGGCATAGAAAGCATGTGTGCCGGATGTGGACAATGCGCCGTCTGCGCAGGTGGAAACTGGTGTCCCCAATGCGAAGAATGTGGGGATTGTAACGGCGGCGATCAGTGCATAAACGACGACTGCAAAGCTTGTTCCAACTGTTACGAATCCATATGTCCCGGTTGCAACTATTGCAGCGGTTGTGCTCAGGAATATTGCTCTGATTGCGGGCTTTGCGCCATATGCGCTATGAACAACGATGGCTTTTGTTATGGTTGTTATAAGTGCGCGGGAGACACACAGATTTGTGAACAATGTTACGAATACTGTTCCAGTTGCGCGGACATGTTTTGCGAAGAACATAATGCTTGTTCCAACTGTGTAGAGTTTACTGACTGTTGTGCTGAGTATTGCTCAATTTGTATAGAAGAAGAATACACATATCTCTGCCCCGGTTGTGGTGACTGTAGGGATTGTATGGGGGAGTATTGTGAGTCCTGCGGACTGTGCGAAGGATGTGCCTATATTTGTAGCGGTTGCAAAGAAATTTGCTCCGATTGTTCAGATACATTTTGTTTTGACTGTATCACATGTGACCAATGCACAGATGTCTGTGTAGATTGCGGAGAGCTCTGCGCTTCCTGTGCATACGACTTTTGTGAAACTTGTCAAAAATGTTCAGAGTGCGTGGAGGTCTGTACCGGTTGCGGAGAGCACTGTTCCGAGTGTGCAGAGTTATGCAACAACTGCCGTGAATGTGAAAACTGTACTTATATATGTACCAATTGTGGCGACTATTGTTCGTCTTGCGACTACTTCTGCGATGACTGTGGTTTGTGCGGAGTTAACTGTACTACTGTTTGTATCGATTGTCAGAATGTATGCGTAGATTGTGCAGATAGCTTTTGTCCCAACTGTCAAAAGTGCGGTGACTGTGTATCACCCTGTGTTTCCTGCGGTGACGCCTGTAGCGAATGTTCGCCCTTTTGTAGTGACTGCAACCTTTGCGGAGCCTGTACAACGATTTGTGGTAGCTGTGGAGAGCATTGTTCCGGGTGCACCTATGTTGTACCGGATACCTATGGGTGTGAAAAATGTGTTTTAATATGCACAACCTGCAGAATTAATACAGAATATGGTTCGTTTATTTGTCCCGAGTGCGGAGAATGTGACGAGTGTAGCGGATTGACCGGCATGTACATGGATTATGATTTGTACGATCACTGGGATACCTGTGCCTGTGGATATAAGGCTTTCATACAAGGTCATAGCTTCGGGTATTGGGTCATTGATACCCCCGCTACCCAAACAACAGATGGCTCAAAGAGTAGGCAATGTAACAGTTGCGACTATGTGGAGCATACTGTTATTCCTGCGGACCACACCTGTATACCAAGCGACTGGATAGTTGATGTAGTTGCTACTTCCAGGAGTGATGGAAGCAAGCACAAAGAGTGCACTATTTGCGGTGAGATGTTAGAGACCGCTGTCATTCGCAAAACAGGAATGGGACATGAGCACAGCTATTCGGAGGAATGGAAGAAAGACGAAGCCAACCATTGGAAAGAATGTCAATGCGGACACAAAATCTATCTCAGAGCTCATAGTTTCGGCAACTGGATAATAGATGTAGAAGCGACCGAGACAACAGAAGGAAGTCGCCATCGCGAATGTGTTTCATGTGGGTACAAGACTGAGTCTTACGCCATACCCGTCTTAGGGTCGAACATAAACCCCTTAGAGTTAATTGACGGCTCCTTCTTTGTAATCGATGGTGATTATGTATTTATAAGAGCTGAGATGACTCTCGCCGAGATAGCCGCCCAGTTCAAGGGCACGGTGGATGTCAGCGGGGTAGGGACCGGAGCTACGGTATCCGCAGGTGGCGAGTCTCTTACCATAATTGCCATGGGGGATGTCAATGGCGACGGAAAGGTAAATGCCCGAGATTACCTATTGGCAAAGCGTGCCTTCCTAAAGAGTGCAACCCTCACCGCTCCGGAAGAAAGGGCGGTTCTGGTAAGTGGTAGCAGTGCTCCCTCTTCCCGTGACTACCTTGTTATCAAGCGCCACTATCTCGGCACCTACGATATATACGGTATAGCTTCATAGTCTTTACATTACTAATTAGCAGCAAAAATAATAACAAAAAGCCGGCATCCCGCCGGCTTTTTCGTCGGTTTTTCAGTTTTATGTTTTCCTAAGATAAATAGTCGGCAATATAATCGCACTTTCCTCTTTATCCTCTTCACCTTGCCAAGCGACAACAAATCGGATTTCCGCTTTTGATATAGTATAGCCTTTTTGCTCGAGGTCTATTAGCTGGGCAATTGCTTTTTTCGAGAATCTCAACACTCGCCTGCGCCGTCCATCGATTTCCACACTTAGGTATTCACCATCCGGATACAGTATCTGCCCGCTCTTTAGAGAGGCAAGAAAACTCTTTTTACCCTTAAAGTATCCAAGAGCAACATCCCTATGGGTAAAGTGGACCAATATTTCCTCCGGCTCTTCGTACATTCTTTCGTCAAAACGCTTTTCCGCTCCTGCAGAATTAAATATTCTAAAGAAATCGATATTACTGTGAATAGATAAGCTTTTCTTTGCCCGGGTAATTGCCACATATACCACGCGTTTTGCTTCATCGGTATTCATTTGGTAATCGTTTAACATCAAAAAGACATTATCAAACTCCCGACCCTTAGCTTTGTGCATGGTAGAAACCATTATTACATCCCTGCTGTCTTCCATATAGTCTTCATATTTTGAATCTTTTACAAACTCTACAAAATCTGTTTTATATTTGGTGCGGTTCACTTTTTCAAAAGCTTCAATAAGTGCTACACATACCGGAAGGCAAGTGCTGTCTATATATTCTTGTACTAAGTCATCTTTCGCTCGATTCCAAATATCGTCGGGTACCAAAGTAGAATGTTTTAATGTAATCAAGCGTTTTATAAAATACCTAAACTCAATCAAGTTATATAAGTCAAACCCATCGTTTGACTGTATAAGTCGAGCGTTGATATTGTTTTTAATTAATAGCCCCATAACCCGTAAAGCTTCATCGTTTGTAACCGTCAAGACACACACACTTCCGTTTTTATAAGCGCTATTAATGTCCTTTACAATAGGTGCTTCCAAATTCTTACTCTTGTGGTGGGTCAGTACAACAGTCCCGGCATCTTTGCTGACAGAAACGATTTGGTCGGTTTTGTAGCGGTTTTGCATAGTTTTTGTATAGTTGTTTGCAAAATTAACTATGTTTTGGTCGCTTCGATAGTTAGCCATCATTTCATATCGTTTTGCGCCATAATCACTAATAAGATTCATCATATATCCCGAGTCCGAACCTCTAAACTCATATATATTCTGATCATCATCACCCACAGCGATAATTCGCAGGTTGTCGTTTCGCTCCAGTAGTGCAAGAACTAAGTCAAACTCACTTTTTTGCATATCCTGAGCCTCATCTATGACTAACACAGTTTTTGTAATGCGTCCTATTTCCACTTCGCCGTCCCGGATAAGGTCCCCGGCTTTTTTTACAACATCGCCGAATTCTTCTAAACTCCCAATTTTCCCGAGCAAATCAAAACAATAGGAATGAAAAGTCCGTATTTCAATATAATGTGCTGCGTTACCGATCAAATCTATAAGTCGACTCTTAAATTCGGTAGCTGCCGCTCGGGAGAAGGTCAGCATCAGAAGCTGCTCGTGTTTTACATCCTCCAAAGTCATCAGAGAAGCCAATTTATGTACCAACACCCGAGTTTTTCCACTACCGGGGCAGGCAGAGACAACAATATGCTTTGATTGGTCATCCTCAACTATTTGTCCCTGTATATCCGAAAGATTTCCAAAGAGCCGCTCGTATTTACCTGCGGTAATATTTCTGTTTATCTCCTCCATGCGGTTGCCTTCGAAGTATTTTGCCAAAAACTCCTTATAATCTATCTGAAAGTAATCATTGACAAACCGCACAGCTGCATCATAATCCTCAATCATCATCTTTGCATATTCGCCTACTATATGGATTTGTTGAATTTTGTTTTTATAGTACTCTCTTAGTTCTTTATAGTCATCAACTTTATAACGAATGGTATTATCCATTATCAACCGACGAATACTAATCCCACTATAAAGCACAAGAAAACCGCCTTCAAGGTTCAATGCACCGATTTTCGCCAGATACAAAAGTGCGTTTTGCACATCAAAGGTTGTTGCTTGGTACTGACCGTCATAAAAAGCAATCTGGTTATTATATGCTTGTTGGAGACCCAAAACAGAAAACTCTACCGGTGCCACTTCTTTTTTGTTTTGCTTTGTCCTTTCGGCTGATTTATACAAATAATCAATTACAAAATTCGAAAGCTCAAACCTATCTCTCATTTGACTATGTATAGATTTTAGACTCATTTTACGCATAAGGATAGGCTTTTCACCTTGTATATCCGTTACTCTATGGATATACCCTCTGGTAGTCCAATAATATATAATCGTTCTTATATCCTTGATTGTAGCTTTTTTGATTCCGCTTCTTATAGCATCATCATTAATTTCCTTATAGTTTATGTTGCGTCCTATTTCCTTGTTTTGCAAGAGTTTTTCAGCCAGGTGAGTTTCCAGCTGTACAAATCTTTTTAGGATGAGGCCCGACTTATTTTGGCTATCTGACTTATGGATATATGCAGTCAAATCCATATGATCGGCTAATATTTTTTCTTCTCTCAAAAGCTGGATAATATCTATTACTTCGTCTTTTGGAAGTCCCAGCCTATCGGCAAGATAATCAACCCGGGATTCTGCATCATCTCCCAGCGCTTTAGAAATATTTTTCTTTGATATAAGCGAACTGACAATTCTACCTGCATTTATTTTTTGATTCTCTGTAAATTTAGTCGAGCTGCTTATTTTATCTTTGGCATCTTTAAGGCTTTTGACAAGAATACTGTTGGCAAATATCTTTGGCATATTTCTGCCTCGTTCCACATATCCGGCATTCTCCAGCGCAGCTATTGCGGTCTTCACCCGAGTCTCAATTTCTATTACGGTATCGTCCCACCCTGCCTGGCGAGCAATCTCCAAGGGAGAACGGCTTACTACATCATTATAGCGAGTCAACTCCTTGATAGCCTTCCACACTTGTTGAATTTCGCTGATGCTAAGTTTGGTTTGGTTTAACAAGATAAAATGCTTGTCAAGGTCGTTGTCGTTAAATAGTACATAACATTCCGCTTCAATATCCTCATCCCGCCCGGCACGCCCGGATTCCTGCACATAGTTTTCCAGAGAGTCCGAGATATCAAAGTGGACAACCAACTGTACATCTTTTTTATCTATTCCCATCCCGAAGGCAGAAGTCGCTACTATAACCTGCACTTCATTGTTGATAAAAGCTTCTTGATTAGCGGTTTTCGTAGTACTGTCCATCCTGCCGTTAAAGGGGAGGGCAGGGAAGCCGTCCTCGGTTAATTTTTCCGCCAGCTCGTGGGTTCGCCTTGTTCTCGAGACATAAACAATGGTCGGACACTGCTTACGGCTTATTAAATCCCGCAGAAGGGTATATTTATCGTCTTCGTTATCTCTATGCAAAACAGTATATTTAAGGTTGCTGCGAGTAGCAGTTGTAGCATACAACTCCAACTCTATATCCAATTTCTCTTTGAAGTATTCTCGGATGTCGCTCATAACCTTTTGCTTTGCGGTTGCAGTAAAACAAGAAACAGCTATCTTGTGGTTAAGCAGCTTCTTTTCCTGAAGGTTGCGGATAAAGTCACCGATATACATATAGTCGACCCTAAAGTCATGGCCCCAAGCAGAAAAACAGTGAGCCTCATCTATAACAAACCTTACCACATTGCGGGAGACCAATAGCTTTTCAATTGTACGAGAACGCAAGGATTCCGGCGATATATATAGCATCGAAGCCAAACCGTTTTCCACCAGTTCTATTGCTTCCGCTCGCTCAATGGGGCTGAGCAACCCGTTGATAGTAACCGAATCGGGGATACCCTTTGAGTTGAGATTATCCACCTGATCCTTCATCAATGACAACAAAGGAGAGATAACAACAGTCAGCCCTTTGACGGTTTCGCCTGAAATAAGTGCAGGAAGTTGAAAAGTCACGGATTTTCCGCCACCTGTCGGAAAAACAGCAAGCAGCGATTTTCCGCGTACTGCGGCATCTGCTGCTTTTTCTTGTAAGGGTTCACCCTTATATGTGCGAAAGCTGTCAAAACCAAAAATCTCTTTTAGTTTAACCTTTACATCAAGGTTTCTGTTACAATAGTTGCACCCCTGTTCACAGGGTGTATTGCGCAACAACTTCATCAAATTGTCCATGCGAGGGTATCGATGCATCACCCAAGGAGGAGTAATGGAGTACCGGTCGTTTGTATTAATCAGAGCCAAAGTATATGCAAGCTCTATAGGAGTCCTACGCACTAACAACGAAACATCCGCATAATAACAAATCTTTTGTTCAAAGTAGGATTTGATTCTTGACACAATGTCATTTGCCGGATGATGTTCTACAAAACTAAAGAATCCCTCAAACCCCTTTTTATCATAAAGTAGGGTGCAAAAGATATCCTTGAGAGCTCGAGGCAATCTTTCAAAAGCATTAATTTCACCAAAAAACAATTCCATAGCCTTAATAGAATCGTTGAGAGGGTTGTTTAACTGGTCTACCTGCAACTTATCGTCCTTGACCAAGGCATGATAGGGTTTCATGGGAAACAGCAAAGGCGAGAGATACAAGGTGTCTATGGGGAAGTAATCAGGGGAGACAAGAGATATTAAATCACCCAGATATTTGAGGTCGTGCTCGACTATATTATGACCGCAAAAATAATCACATCCGCGGACAAAATAAGCGAAGTCTTCTTTTGATGGGGTATGTATTTTTCCGCCATCCGGTTTGATTGCACCGATATCCGTCACTCTACCCGTGTCCGATACTATTTCGGCATCAAAAAACACAATTTTTTTATTAGTTTCCATAAAAGCGCTCCCGATTTGTTTAACCCGAGACATTTTACAAAACTCTTAATAGATATTATACAATATTTGCATGAGCTAATCAAGAAGTATTGTCGCTACAACTTTTTTAGCCAAGTACATAGTTAATAAAAATATAGCACTTATAATTGGTGTAATAATATCAGTACTGACTTAACTCGCTTTGACATTGTAAATTTGCAAACAGAAAAAATAAAATCAAAGCCACAAATAGCAAAAAGCCGGCATCCCGCCGGCTTTTTGTCGTTTCTCCTACTAATATGTTTTGACTATATTTTGCTTTGTAGAGTATCGCAAAGCTAATGAAGCTATGATTTTAGCATATCAATCATAAGAGATTTTTCTTTGCATCATCGATGGCTTTTTCTTTTGTGTCAAAAACGCTTAAATTACCCTTGTTTAAGGGTGTCCAATAATATGTGCCGGAATACTCATCATATTCATTAGACCAAATCGTACAAGTGAAGGCTCCGTTTTTCTCAAAAACCTCGATATACTTGTTATCTAATGCAATCTTTTGGATGGCATCAGAGCTGGGCTTCCATGGCTGGGTGGTAGTAAAGCGATTATGCTTTTTATCATAATTCCAAGTTGTAAACTGTGTGCGTTTTTTTGCAAATAAGTAAGGTATAAAACTCAGATATATCATAACTCCGGAGAAGCTTTCCCCTTGCTCATCCGGATGTTCAAAACTATATTTTTCTCTTTTTAGTTTCTTTCCTTTGTAGACAGCTTCATGTCGAATGGGCAAAGTGAATAATTGCTTCAAAAACTCCTTCGCTCTAACTACAAAGTCCGGCTCACCATCTTCCAGCCCAAAAGAATAATCTTCAAAATGCATATGGGTATTTAAGAAGCTAATAATAATTTCATCTTCAAAAACTTCAAAGAGGACATTGTCTTTTTTTATTAAAGTTACCAGGTCGGATTGGTAAGGACGTCCTTTCCAATCTTTATTATCCGTTGACATCACTATATTCTGCAAGTTGTGATAAGGAGCAATCGCATCTAATAGCTGCTGTGTTACCTCATAAATCATAACAAACCTTCCCAATATAGACAGACCATTTATATATTCAAAAGCCTACAAAAACATTCGTTATAATTGATATTAGCCTTTGGGGCTTAATCGCGACTTTTTTAATTTTGACCGTAATCTTTCAATGTCGGGATGTCACAAGTTTTCTTTTGCAATACCCCGGTCAAAACAACAATCAACCCGGGGACAAAAATAGCCAATACCAAAATCATAGGATTTTCATCTGCTACATTAAACAAACAAAAAGAAGCGGTAGTCCCAAGAACAAAAGCAAAAAGCCGTATAATCAAGCGCAACACGCATCTCCAATTACCTCTTGACATATAAATCCCGATATCGGTAATCGGTCCCGTCATATGGGTTGTTCTGCCAATCGGAGTCAAGCTTGTCGCTGCGTTTTGCGCCCCCATACCAAAGGGAACAAACACCAAGGCAAAGAGTGTTGCCTTGGCTCCCACCATGACAAGTACGGCGGTTATCAATATAGCTATACCGGACAGATACAGCCCGGCACTTAGACCCTTTCTCTGGGTTACAAAAGCCGAAACAAAAGCCCCAATTACAAAGGATAATATAATCAATATCAAGAGCATAAAGCCGGAAATATCCCCTTGCAAAAGGCTTTCACCCAGTTTCGCGACTCGCCCGGTCAAAAACGAGGTGTTTTCTTTGAGAACAAAGCGAAGGGCAAACACATCAATCCACCCCGCGACGAAGGCTAAGACAAATCCCGTAATATTTATTGGTATATATAGTGCATCCTTCTTTTGCATGACTAACCCTTCTGTTTATTATCGTAGTTGACGGCTATATATATTATACTATGTTTGCCGAAGTTTTGCATATCTTATTTTTAAATATTTATTTTCAGTTATCTCAACAAGTCTCCCGAGTCAAAATGCTTTAATCAAGAGATTTTGTATACAACTAACACTACAGGCAAAAAGCAAATATCGGTTTTTTACTCTTATAGCTTATTGATTCGCCTTCTTCTCACTACAATAATTATTACGACTACAACAACAGCAACAATAGCACCCAATATGACAAGCCCCGTACTGCCCTTTTGCTCAATCTCTTTTATAGATTCATCACCGTTTATGGGATTACTATTATCGGACGAGAAATCCTCTGTGCCGGAATCAAGATCATCGGATAACGTGTCATAAAAGTCATTGTCCGAATAGTCATCGGTTGATGTAAGAGCATCACTTGACTCATCACTTTGCTCTTTTTTATCATCATCACCATTTACTATAGTCAGAGCCCTTACTGTCACCTTAGCACCATAAACAGTAAAGATTTTTATGCCTGTAATGGTTAAAGTACCATCATTATTAAGCGAGTTATCCGGGAACTCACTGTGCTCACTCAACTCTTTGAAGGATATACTGCCCTTATATGTCCCGGGTAGCAGGTCACCGCTGCAGAAATGAATATTCTCCTCTTCTATACATTTGGCAAGAAAAACACATTTTGTTTGTACTGTGTCATAATTAAAAGGCGTGCTGCCTTTCATATACAAGACGATATTTGCATTACCGTCTTTGGTTGTCAAATCAAATTCAAATGCAGAACTATTTATATCCAAGGTAATGCTGTTTTCGCCTTCCAATCCATACCCGACTGCGGGCCACGAGTTTTGACTGCCCCTTATGACGGTAGCGCCCTCCCATATCTCTGCAGTCGCAATTTCCCCGTCATATTCTATGGGTATCCAAACATTAATGTCATTAGGGAGCAGAGATATACCGCCCGCCAACGCAGATAAACAAAACACCCCAATCAGCAGGATAATCATAAGATTAACGATAAGCAGCTTTTTCATATATTATATTCCTCCATTTTGTTTTGGTTAAGGCAAGTTCCGCTTCCCGACTTTTTTTCAAGCGCTTGCCTACAAACTATCCCTTTATCCCGTCTGCTATTTTACCGTAATCATTTGTCAGTATGGTATCGATTCCCATTTTTAAGTATTTCTTAGCTTCCTCAACATCATCGGCAAAAAATACATTGCACCGCATACCCATTTTGTGGGCATTGTCGATCATGCTTTGATCAAAGTAAGGCTTAAACAACTGGACCTTATGACATTTATAAGCCACTCCACGCTCCACTATCTCCCAAGGAGCAGAGCCGGCAGCCATACAACGCCGAATATCAGGAGCAATTTCTATTCCAACTCCATGCACCGATTCATCCCCCATAAAGTACACATGCTTGTCACAGCCATATTTATATATCAACCCCACAATTTTTTGCAGATCTCCTCGGTTATACTCGGCATCATTTTTACCGGACTTTATATGCAAATTCATTACCACACGGCGGGAAAACCTTTCGAGTACCTCTTCCAGCCGCAAGATACGAGTCCCGGCAAAAGACGGGTCAAACTTTATCCCAATGTCCACCTTCATCAAGTCCGTATAATCAATCTCAGATATCCTTCCGGTCCCATCGCTGACTCTATCAATCTTTTCATCATGGCAGACGACAATCACACCGTCTTTAGTCACCCGAAGGTCCAGCTCAATCTCTTGCGCCCCCATTTCCACTGCAGCCACAAAAGCAGCCATGCTACTTTCGGGTGCAACGGTATTATAACCCCTATGAGCACAAATCCGAGGGTAGGGCATCTCCTTATCCCCAGGTTGTATAAGACGCGATTCCATAACTTCTGACTCCTTCTTGCCATACAAGTCTTTATATAAGCTTACCACACAAATCACTTTTTGAACACACAATTTAGCATACTCGAGATACACTTCCGATAAATTGCTTTATATTGTTTATCTGATATCTGCAAATTTCAGTTGAAAGAGTCAATCAAGTATCGTAAATACATCGTGTTTTCACAACTTGCCTAACTTTCAACCCGCAAAAACCCTCGACTTGCCTATGCTTCCCGTGACTTTCGGTCGGACTTCCTGTATAATTAACATGTAATACCTTTTTGGAGGGATTAATCTATGAAAAACAAAAAACCAACATTTGGCGAGTTTTTGGCTGAGCGCCGTAAAGCGAAAGGATTAACTCAAAGCGAGCTTGCGGCAAAACTTTTTGTAGGTGATTCGGCTGTATCAAAATGGGAGAACAACAAATCCCGTCCGGATATCGAACTGGCAAAATCTTTGGCTGATATTTTAGGGCTCTCTGTTGACGAGCTGTTATCCGCGAGTATCGACTATAAAAGAGCGGAAGAAAAGCGCGAAGCGAGAACTTTCCGCACCATTCGCACAACCTACAATATGTTTTGGTACATCAGTTTTGGTATAACTATTCTAACCTGCTTTATTGTTAACTTAGCAGTGTCGCATACTTTATCTTGGTTTTTCATTGTTCTTGCTTCTTTGATGGTCGCGTTTTCTCTCCTTGTTTTACCACAATATATAAAACAAAAGCGCTTG
>CAZFVM010000032.1:0-12484 GCA_964522305.1 uncultured Oscillospiraceae bacterium | reverse complement strand
TTTTTTTTTTTTTTTTTTTTTTTTTTTTTTTTTAGTAGTTTTTTTTATGTAAGGATTACCCTTGAATAACTTGGAAGTCACGGTTGTGTAAATGAGAAGTTTTCTTTTTGCAGATTGGGGGGTTATTGGGGGTTATCAAAGATAACCCGGAAGTTACGGTTGTGCAACTTCCCCGTAGAGAGCATAAGGAAAAGCTTTCTCTATCAATATATCTACGAACACCCCTTCTTTTACGGGGGTATCAAAGGAGACAATCTTGTTTTGGGTTGTTCTGCCGGAATAGGTCTTACCGGTAAACCCTTCGGACAAGACTCGCACTGTCTGCCCCACATATCCTTGATTGGTTTTTAGAGAGATTTCGTTTTGCAGAGCGGTTATCTGCTGGAACCTCCTTACCTTTTCTTCATGGGGGATGTGGTCTTCCATCTTTGCGGCAGGCGTGCCGCTTCGGGGGGAATACAAGAAGGTATATATCATATCAAACCCCACGGCTTCCACCACTTCCAAGGTGTCTTCAAACTCTTTTTCACTCTCGGTGGGGAACCCGCAGATAATATCGGTGGTCAAAGACACTCCGGCTATCTTTTCCTTTATCTCCAGAGCTCTTTTAATATACTGCTCCTTAGTGTATTTCCTGTTCATGACCGACAAGACCCGGTCGTTACCCGCCTGAAAGGGCAGATGAAAGTGCCGGGCTATCTTTGGGTTGTCGGCAATCACATCTATAAGCTCCGAGGAGGCGTCCTTGGGATGGCTTGTCATAAAACGAACCCAAAAATCCCCGGGAATATCGGCAATATCCTTCAAAAGTCCGGCAAAGGATGTCTTACCCTTATAAGAGTTTACGTTCTGGCCCAGCAGGGTTATATCCTTATACCCTTTTGCAACCAGCTCTTTAATTTCCTCCATAATGGCATCATAATCCCTGCTCCGCTCCCTGCCTCTGACATGGGGCACAATACAATAACTGCAGAAATTATCGCAACCATACATAATCGAGACCCAGGCTTTGTAGGTGCTGTCCCTATCTACGGGCACATCCTCGCTTATCACCCCAAATTCAAAATGGGGTTTTTCGTTGACAAAGAAGTTCCTCTTCTTGGCGCTCAAGGCGGTAAAGAGAATCTCCGGCAACCGATGATGCATGTCGGTACCAAACAAAAAGCTGACATAGGGGTAGCTCTTTTTTATTTGGGCACGACGGACCTCCAATTGGGTCATACACCCGCCGATACCTATGAGAAGGTCTCGGTTTTGTTCTTTTAGCTTCTTTAGCTGTCCGGTGACCGACAAAATCTTTAACTCGGCATGCTCTCGGACCGCGCAGGTATTTAGGATAATAAGATCGGCGCCGTCTCGGTCCTCGGTCATGGTATAACCGCAAAGCCGCAACGACCCGGCAATCCTTTCGCTGTCCGCTTCGTTTTGCTGACAGCCAAAGGTCTGGATATGAGCTTTCTTTCCGACGGTCATTTTGCGGACCTGGTCGGCAATTTCCTTTTGACGGCGTATTTCCACAGTCGATACAAAAATATTGTTCATATAAAAACCGTTCCGGTACAAAGTAGTCTGTTTTTTTCTAACCCCGGCACAAAATCCAAGTCCTCGGGGTTAAGGCTGTTAACTCCAACGATCCCAAGGGGGGCAGAAGCGTGGATATATTTGTTCTCACCGAGATAAATTCCAATATGGCCATCAAACAAAAGCAAATCCCCGGGCAAAGCCGTTTCATGGGGTATGGGGGTTATGCTTTGGTCTATACGACCGGCGGTGTTGTTAAGGGTAATCCCGTTGATGTGATAACTCATAAACGCAAGGCCGAAGGCATCGATTCCTGTAAGGGTTTTCCCCCCCCAACGATACTGGGTCCCCATATAAGACAGGGCGGTGTCAATTATGTCCTGTCTTAAGGTCTCTTGATTTTTTTTGGCAGTTTCTTTTGTGTGGAACACTCGAGGGGCGATATGCTTTTTGTGTATATAAAAGACCCGTTTGTCCGGCAACACCAAAAACCCGTAGGTCTCAAAGAGTTTTGAGAACCCCACATCCGCCAAAGCCCCTTTTGGCAGGGTCATAACCACCTTTTTCTTACAGTCTGCCCCTGTCAACAAGTCGGCGAAGGAGGAGATGATGGTCATATTAGGTTCTTTCAATATATCCATCACATAGGGCTTTTCCACATATCCTTCAATACCATACTCCATCCGCACCTTATAAAACCCGGGTAGTTCATCCATGATATCACAGGTCATGCCAAACAAAACTTCGTCTATTATTCCTCCCGTGATATCCGCACAGGCATACAAAGGTGCCGAAGGGGCAAATATAGTCTTTTTCAATTGATTTTTCCTTTTGCTTTTGTTCTTATGTCCGAATATTATCAGGGTCCTTCACTGCGCTTTTGAAGACACCCAGCGCTACGGCGGGGCACACTCTTTCGTCGAAGGCGTCCGGCATTATCCTGTCCGCCGACAGTTGGTCTTCGCTCACTAAGTCGGCGATGGCATAGGCAGCTGCGAGCTTCATGTCTTCGGTTATCCGCTTTGCCTTTGCATCCAAAGCACCTCGGAACACTCCGGGGAAAGCGAGGACATTGTTTATCTGGTTGGGAAAGTCACTTCTTCCGGTCCCTACTACCGCAGCTCCCGCATGTTTTGCCAGGTCTGGCATAATCTCGGGATTGGGGTTTGCCATGGCAAAGACAATGGCGTCTTTGTTCATGGTTTTGACCATCTCTTCGGTCAGGACATTAGGCGCAGATACCCCGATGAACACATCGGTGTCTTTTACTGCATCGGCAAGACTCCCGGTCCTGCATTCTTTGTTCCCCAATTCTGCCAGTTCTTTTTTGTAAGGGTCTATCCCCTCCATACAAGGGGTGAGAATTCCCACACGATCACAAAAAATTATGTCTTTGACCCCCAGATTAAAGAGCATCAGTCCTATGGCGCGTCCCGCGGCACCTGCCCCGTTTACCACAACCTTTAAGTCTTTTATCTCCTTATTTACAACACGAGAGGCGTTTATCAAAGCCGCAGCGGTTACGATTGCGGTTCCGTGTTGATCATCGTGGAACACGGGGATATCGCATTCCTCTATAAGTCTGCGTTCTATCTCAAAACACCTGGGGGCGGAGATGTCTTCCAAGTTGATTCCACCAAAACTACCTGCCAAGAGCTTTACGGTTTGAATAATTGTGTCAGCGTCTTTGGAGCGAATACACAAGGGAATGGCATCCACACCGCCAAACTCTTTAAAGAGCAAAGCCTTTCCCTCCATAACCGGCATTCCTGCCTCAGGCCCGATGTCTCCGAGGCCCAAAACTGCAGATCCGTCGGTAACAACCGCTACTGTATTCCAACGGCGGGTAAGCTCGTAGGATTTGTTTACGTCCTTTTGAATCTCCAGGCAAGGGGTGGCAACCCCCGGTGTATAAGCCAAGGACAACGCCTCCCGACTTTTTGCACCGGTACGGGCTTTTACCTCGATCTTTCCTTTCCAACGGTAATGCATCTCAAGGGATTCTTCGCCTATACTTTTCATTTCTTTGCCCTTTCTTGGTGTATATGTTTTTGTGGTTGACAATACTTTTTGGTTTGCGTTTTTGTTTTTTACACAAGGTTTGCTGTTATTCCGAAGCGACTTTTGGCTCAAGTTTGTTTTGGGGTTGTGAGGATTTGTCCCGTCTCTTTTTGTATGCGGTCAAGGCTGTTAAGACTCCGAGGGCAACAAAAGAAACAGAGGTTATGGCAAAGGTCAAATGCTGGGTCAAAGTTCCCCCATACCAGACCTTCAAAGTCCCGGTCTGTGCCGGACCGATAGTCGCCCTTACAATATTATTATCCCCATAAGTTAAGGGTATGTCTGTAACCTCGTCCCCGGAGGTGAGGGTTGCTTTGTATCCTTTATACATCAAAAGGGGAAGGTCAAAGTGGTTGTCTGGGGAGTCATTACCTTCAAAGACCAAGGTCAAGACCCCTTTGTCGCGATACAGATCATATCGGGCAACCGGGTTTTTTGCGTTCACCCTTTCCCCTCGTTTGAGAAGGGAGGATTTGTTGGTCCCGGTGGGGAGGTACTCCCCCAGCCCTATACTGTTTTCATAGGGATAATCGATTTTTTCCTGCCTGCCGGCTTTGTAATATGAATAGCTATATCTATCAGAAACATTCCCCGCTGCAATCCCAAGGGATAGCACGGTTATCACAGCCATAAACAAAATTAGATACTTGGCTTTTGCGGTGTGCTTTATCACAAACCCTCCGTAAAAGGAAAAAAACACAGTAACAAATAACAACAACCGCCAGGAAAACTGCAACACACCCAATGCATCCTGAAAAGGCTCCCAAGGGAAATAACTGCTAACCATAAACAGGGATATCCCCCCGAGGGCAAAATATAAGAGCCACAGTTTTGAAGTAAAGTGCTTACGGTATATTAAGTGCCATATCATTATTAACGGGAAAGCCCATCCCAAACCCGCCGGCAAAAAGCAAACCTCTTCTTCAATTATTATGTCTGAGATTAAGTTTGCAAAGAGACGATAGACACCGGGGAGGGTGCGTTGTGCCAGTGTGCCCAAATACCCCGCGCTTGTTCCGTCGGTGGCACGAAATGTCCCAGAGCGCATCTGTTCTATCATAGGGAATATAAACGAAGCAGAAAACAAGGCAAAGAGCCCGACAGACATAAATATATACAATAGTCGCTTTGGCTGTCTTATTATTTTTTTGACAGAAAGCAGAGCATATAAGAACAAAAAGAAGGTAGAAGCGGTAGCCAACATTGTGTGGGATTGAAGAAATCCATACATCCCCAAGGGGAGCAAGACCCATCTTCCCATAAGCTTTAGAGGTTCGTTAATAATTACATGTAGCCCTGCGATAGCCAAGGGCAGGAATATAAAACTCAAAACCTCTCCCATGGCATGTCGGGTAAACATATCTGCAGCAAGATAAGTAGATAGGGAATACAGCATTGCCGCAAACCAGGCAGCTCTCTTATCTTTTAGAATAATGTTGGCGCTATAATACATAGACAATCCGGTCAACAAAGCGCTAACCATAACCAAAATTTTATAAGCGGTAACTACTTCGACTCCGGCTACTACCAATGCCGCCGGGAAATACAAAAGCAAATCCCCATAGAATAAAGGGGCGGCGTATCCGTAGTTGTTAAGAGCGGTTGTATAAAGCCGCACCGGCAGATTACCCATTTTCAGTTCTTGAGCCAATCCGTCAATCCTGTTGAGATGGAAGTATATGTCGTGTCCCCGGGGTACTTGAACAAAAATCAAGGGAAATACATAGATTGCAGATATCACACCGATAAGCAGATACAGGTATTTATGCTTGACAAAATGACAAAAAATCTTGTTTTGACTCATTTTTTTCAAAAATACCTTTCTCTGTAATAACGGCATTTATCCAGTGTTGCAAAAAAACTACTTTATCCTAACAATTATATACTAAAGTGCGGGATAAATCAACAAAACATTTTGAGCAAAAACAGGGGTTTTTGTGTCCAAAAAGGGGATGAAAAACATATCTTTTTCAATTATTACAAAATAACTGTTGACAAGGCAAGGTATGTTTTGCTAAAATACTATGAAAGAAAAGGGTGGTGTAACAATGGGTTTGATGCTGTCCGGCGGTTGGATATATAAGGGGGAAGGGTTTTCCCGGGGTGATATATTTATTAAGGACGGTATTGTTGTTGACATTTTACCCCCCGATGTGTCGGGAGATGCCCGGGGTTTTACCCCCGTTTTTTACAAAGATATGTATATTATACCGGGTTTTGCAGATGTTCACGTACATCTCAGGCAACCCGGTTTTTCTTATAAAGAGACGATAAAGACCGGAACCATGGCAGGGGCAAGGGGAGGATACACCGCTTTGTGTACCATGCCCAACCTAAACCCGGTACCGGATAGCGAAGAAACATTAAAACTCCAGACCGATATAATTGACAGAGATGCCCTTATCAAGGTCTATCCTTACGCTTCAATTACCAAGGAACAAAAAGGGGAGACCCTCACCGACTTTGCCGGGTTAAAGGACAAGGTCGTCGGATTTTCCGACGACGGCAAAGGGGTGCAGCGCGACTTTATGATGGAATCCGCCATGACAAAAGCTAAGGAAAACGATGTAATAATCGCTGCCCATTGCGAGGACGAAGCCCTGCTTTTTGGAGGATATATCCACAAGGGCAAGTACGCGGCAGCCCACGGTCATAAAGGGATAGGCTCGGACAGCGAGTATGTTCAGGTAAGGCGGGATATAGAGTTGGTGCAAAAGACGGGATGTCGGTATCATATCTGTCATGTCTCTACCAAAGAGAGCGTCGAGGCGATACGGCAGGCAAAGGCAAGAGGATTGTCGGTAACCGCAGAGACCGCCCCCCATTATCTGTTGCTAACCGAGGACGACTTAAGAGAGGACGGTTCTTTTAAGATGAATCCTCCTTTGAGGACAGCTAAGGACAAACAAGCTTTGATCGACGGCATAATCGATGGCACCCTCGATATAATAGCCACCGACCATGCTCCCCATTCCATAGAGGAAAAGTCAAAGGGGCTGGAGGGCAGCGCCTTTGGGGTAGTAGGGTTGGAGACAGCCTTCCCGGTACTGTATACAGAGCTGGTGTTAACCGGACTAATACCTTTGCACAGACTAATACAACTAATGAGCGATAAACCCAGAGAGGTTTTTAGACTCCCGGGCGGGCTGACCCCGGGACAGCCTGCGGACATAGCCATACTGGATTTGTCCCCCTCTTACACAATCGACCCCGAGTCGTTTTTGTCAATGGGACGCTCCACCCCCTTTGCGGGCAGACAGGTCAGAGGCAGGGTTCAGGCCACCTATTGCGACGGAAAAAAAGTCTTTGAATATTCAGAATAATTGCAAAAAGTTAGGGCAAACAGAAATGAAAAAACCGGATAAAAAGATAATACTGCAAAGCGGAGAGGTCTTTTATGGCTACGGGTTCGGAGCGGATACAGAGACTATCTGTGATATGACATACAATACCTCCATGGTAGGATACCAAGAGGTGTTGACCAACCCATCCCACACCTATCAGATAGTAGTGATGACCTATCCTCTAATCGGCAACTACGGAATAACCGACGAGGACTATGAATCAAAGACCCCCACTTTAGGCGGATTTGTGGTGCGGGATTACAACGACCTGCCCAGCAACTTCAGATATACCGGCACTTTGGCCGAGATAATGGAAGAGAATCGGATACCCGGCATAAGCGGAGTTGACACCCGTATGCTCACTCGGATTATTCGGGATCGAGGAGCCTGCAAGGGCATGATAGCAAATATCGACACCCCCACCGAGGTGGCACTGCAAAGGATAAAAGAGTATTCCACCCCCACCGACGGGGTGCAAAAAGTAGGCTGCAAAAAGGTATGGTACTCAAGAACCCCCAACCACCAATACAATGTGGTGGCAATCGACTGCGGAATTAAGCTTTCCACCATTAGGAGGCTAAACCAAAAAAGCTGTAATGTCACCGTGGTGCCCCACACCACCACCCCCGAGGAGATACTTGCCCTTAAGCCCGACGGAGTTTTTGTCTCCAACGGTCCCGGGGACCCCAACCATGTAACCCCGGTTATAGACACCCTAAAGTCCATAGTCGGCGCGTTACCGGTCTTCGGCATATGTCTGGGTCATCAGCTTTTGGCACTGTCCTGCGGTGCCAAAGTAAAGAAGATGCCCCATGGTCACAGAGGGGGCAATTATGCGGTGAAGGATGTGCGCACCGGCAAAATCGATATCACTAGCCAAGCCCACGAATACGCGGTAGATCCGGATTCGTTAAAAGGCACAGGCCTTACCATAACCCATACCAATCTCAAAGACGGCAGCATCGAGGGTCTGGAATGGAAACAAAAACAAATTTTTTCGGTCCAGTTTCATCCCGAGAGCGCTCCCGGTCCCCAGGACACCGTATATTTATTTGACAGATTTATTGATTTGATTGAGGAAGCAAAATGCCAAAGAGAACAGATATAAAAAAGATAATGGTCATCGGGTCCGGACCTATAATCATTGGCCAAGCGGCAGAGTTTGACTATGCCGGGACCCAGGCTTGTCTCGCTCTGAAGGAAGAGGGATACGAGGTATTGTTAGTCAACTCCAACCCTGCCACCATCATGACCGACACCGCCATCGCCGACAAGGTATATATGGAGCCTTTGACTTTGGAATATGTGGCGAAGATACTCAGATACGAGCGTCCCGACGCATTGTTGCCCGGGATAGGCGGGCAAGTGGGGCTCAACCTCGCCATGCAACTACACAGAAAAGGCATATTGGAAGAGTGTCAGGTAGAGTTGTTGGGCACAAAGGCGGACAGCATAGACAGGGCGGAAGACAGAGAGCGGTTCAAAGAGCTTTGTATAAGTCTTGGTGAGCCGGTTTTGCCCAGCAAGATCGCAGATAGTATAAAGGGGATTTTCTCTGCTGCCGAAGAGATAGGTTACCCGGTGGTTCTGCGCCCCGCTTTTACATTGGGAGGCACCGGCGGAGGGTTTGCCCACAACCCGACAGAACTTACCGAGTTGGCAAAGAACGCCATAGAACTTTCCCCCACAAGGCAAGTGCTTGTTGAGAAGAGTATCGCCGGATATAAAGAGATAGAATACGAGGTTATGCGGGACAGCAACGACACCGCCATAACCATCTGCAATATGGAGAACGTGGACCCGGTAGGGATACACACAGGGGACTCAATAGTGGTATGTCCCAGCCAAACCTTGACAGACAAAGAATATCAATTGCTGCGCAACAGCGCATTGAAGATTATAAGAGCTCTGGAGATAGAAGGGGGATGCAATGTTCAGTTTGCTCTCAACCCCCATTCCTTTGATTATTATTTAATCGAGGTCAATCCCCGGGTTTCCCGTTCCTCTGCCTTGGCAAGTAAGGCGAGCGGTTACCCCATAGCCCGGGTTTCGGCAAAGATTGCCGTGGGTTACAGATTGGACGAGATTTCCCTGGCAAATATGCCGGCATGTTTTGAGCCTGCTTTGGACTATGTGGTGACAAAGATAGCCCGCTTTGCCTTCGATAAGTTTGCCGATGCGTCAAACAAGCTAAGTACCCAAATGAAGGCAACCGGTGAGGTGATGAGCATAGGCAGAACAATAGAAGAAAGCTTGTTAAAGGCAATCCGCTCTTTAGAAACCGGGTTATCTCACATCTACAGCAGCAAGTTCGACGACTATACCGATGACCGTCTAATAGAGTATGTGGCAGACGGAAGAGATGATAGGATTCTGGCTATAGCCCAGCTTATCCGCAACAAAGCGGACCTGGGGCTTATTTACAACGCTTCAAAGATAGACATGCTGTTTTTGGACAAGCTTAAGAAGATAATAGATTTCGAAGAGGTTATAAGAGCAAACAAATCCGACATCGAGGTTCTGCGTCGGGCAAAGAGGATGGGCATATCCGACAAATACATAGCGAAGACCTGGGGCCTCAACGAATGGGATATATACAACCTCAGGGAGCGGGAGGGAATAATCCCGGTATATAAGACTATCGACACCTGCGCCGGCGAATACCCGGGATATGTGCCCTATTTTTACTCCACCTACGAGCAGGAGTGCGAGTCTATAGTCACCGACAAACAAAAGATAGTGGTATTGGGGGCAGGGCCCATAAGAATCGGGCAGGGGGTGGAGTTTGATTACTCCACGGTCCACGCAATCCAGACCATCAAAGAATGCGGATATGAAGCGATTATTATAAACAACAACCCCGAGACGGTATCCACCGACTACACCATCGGGGACAAGCTATACTTCGAGCCCTTGACGGTGGAAGATTGCATGAATGTCATACGGCTGGAAAACCCCGTCGGGGTCATCGCGTCCCTTGGCGGGCAGACTGCCATAAACCTGGCAAAACCCTTGCAAGAGCTGGGAGTTTTGATAATCGGTACCGATGTAGATGCCATCGAAAGGGCAGAAAACCGGGATTCCTTCGAGAAGATATTACAAAAACTCGGGATTCCCCAGCCCAAGGGTCAAGCGGTGACAAATATTCCCGACGGTATAAAAGTGGCAAGCGAGATAGGCTATCCCGTGTTGGTTCGTCCCAGTTATGTGTTGGGAGGCAGGGCGATGCAGATAGTAACCGGAGAACGGGCACTGAAGGTTTATCTTCAATCCGCCGTGGAGGTAGACAGCGACCAACCGGTGTTGGTGGACAGATATATCTCCGGCAAAGAGCTTGAGGTAGATGCTGTCTGTGACGGCGAGAGGGTTTTTGTTCCCGGCATAATGGAGCATGTGGAGCGCACGGGTATCCATTCCGGGGATAGCATCAGCGTATATCCCACCTTCAGTGTCAGCCAAAAGGTCAAGGACAAAATACTGGATTACACCGTCAGGCTCGGCTTGGGTATAGGGATAATAGGACTCTTTAACATACAGTTTATAGTAGACAAAAAGAACAATGTCTATGTGATAGAGGTAAACCCCCGTTCTTCCAGAACAGTACCTTTTTTGTCGAAGGCGACCGGGTACTCAATGGCAGATATTGCAACCCGTGTTATACTGGGTAAGAGCTTGCAAGAGCAAGGAATAACCGAGGCCTATCCGCCGGAGAAAGAAAAATGGTATGTCAAGGTCCCCACCTTCTCTTTTTCTAAGATGGGAGGAATGGACACCTACCTGTCTCCGGAGATGAAATCCACGGGAGAGGCAATTGGTTATGACAAGTCCCTGACCAGAGCGCTATACAAAGCACTGCAAGCATCGGGGATGAACGTGGCAAACTATGGCACCATCTTTGTTACCATAGCCGATAAGGACAAAAAAGAAGCCCTGTCCTTGGTACGCAGGTTTTATCAACTGGGCTTTAACATCGAAGCCACCGAAGGCACGGCAGAGTTCTTGAAGCGACACGGAATAAAAACCCGCACCAAGAAAAAACTAAGCACCGGCAGCAACGAGATATTGGACTCCCTCAGGCATGGACATGTCAACTATGTCATAAGCACCAGGGATATCGATGTACCCTCTCAGGAGACCGACGGGTTTGCCATTAGGCGATGTGCCACCGAGAACAATGTAACCATGTTCACGGCATTGGACACGGTCAGGGTTATCTTGGATGTGCTGGAAGAAATAACTATTGGTGTGTCAACCATAGATTCGGATTGAGGATTAATTAATGAACAAAAAATACAAGATAATATCAAATATAAGGATAGCAAAAAACACTTATGAGATGCACCTTGCCGGTGACATATCCAAGATAAAAGCGCCGGGGCAGTTTATGCATATAGAATTACCGGGGTTTTTCCTCCGTCGTCCTATTTCGGTCTGCGACACTTTCGAGGGCGGGGTTGTGATAATATATAAGGTATTCGGCGAAGGCACGGAGTACATGACTACCCTGACGCCCGGGCAGGAGCTAAATATCTTGATGGGTCTTGGCAACGGATTTGATATAAAAAAGTCAGGAGACCATCCCCTTTTGGTGGGGGGAGGGGTGGGGGTACCGCCCTTATATCTACTGGCAAAAGAGCTAATTTCACAGGGCAAAACCCCAAAAGTTGTTTTAGGATTCGGCAGTGCCGACGAAGTTTTTTATAAAGATAAGTTTCGGGCTTTGGGTTGCGAAACCTTGATAACCACTGTGGACGGCACCGCGGAGATAAAGGGTTTTGTCACCGATGCATTGCCTCGGATAAATTGTGATTACCTGTTTTCCTGCGGTCCGGTACCAATGCTAAAGGCACTGTATTACGCCACCGAAATACCGGGGCAGTTTTCCTTCGAGGAGCGGATGGCATGCGGTATCGGGGCTTGTATGGGGTGTACCTGCAGGACAAAGAAGGGATATAAGAGAATCTGCAAAGAAGGCCCGGTCTTGTATAGAGAAGAAATCGACTGGGAACAAAACTAAAAGCAAAATCACAGGAAGGAAACAACATAGATATGGCAACAGATTTATCCGTATCCCTGGCAGGCATGGAGTTAGACAACCCAATAATCCCCGCCAGCGGATGTTTTGGCTATGGCAGGGAGTTTGCCGATTATTACGATATAAATATATTAGGGTCTTTTTGCACCAAGGGAACCACCAAAGATCCCAGATTGGGCAACCCCACCCCCAGGATAGCCGAGGCGAGTTGCGGGATGCTCAATTCCGTGGGGTTACAAAACCCCGGAATCGACATGGTGGCAAAAAACACTCTGCCCAACATCGGCAGATATTTTTCCAAGCAGGTAATAGCCAATGTCAGCGGTTTTTCGGTGGAGGAGTTCGTGTATTGCACCGAAGCATTAAACGAAGTGTCTCAGGTAGGGATTATTGAGGTAAACATCAGTTGTCCCAATGTTGTGGGCGGTGGAATGACATTCGGTGTGGACGCAAAAGTGGCAGAAAAGCTAGTTTATGAAGTCTAAAAGCACTCATTAAAGCCTGTTATTGTCAAATTAAGCCC
>CAZFVM010000031.1:0-12677 GCA_964522305.1 uncultured Oscillospiraceae bacterium | reverse complement strand
TCAAAGCTTATACACGTTGTTGTTCAATTTTCAATGTACCTGCTTACTAGCCACCACCGCTAAATGGGCAGCTCGGTCATTGTATCATGGGTACAAACTAATGTCAACATGTTTTTTTGTAAAAAGATGATTAAATGCAAAAGTTGGTCATTTTCGGCATTTGGCATAAATTGCAGCAGCTTTACCGGTTTTTGTAGGTGCTTTTAACTTCAAAACAAAGCAACTTCCCTAATGCTGGACACAATTGTTGTTTAACATGGATTTGATATAATAATACAAATCAAATCATAAATATCTATGGGTTTTATCTGCCCTCGTTGCCTTGACAGGATAACCGCTTTGGTATAATATTAATAGGTAGTCTTGATATTACCTCCAAAGAAAAGAGAGGAAAAAATGCAAAGTAACAAAAGAGAGATTATCCTTGCCCCTTCTTTGCTGGCCTGTGATTTTTCTGACATAGGAAGACAGCTGAAAATTATAGAAAATGCCGGAGCAAAATACCTGCACCTGGATGTGATGGACGGTATTTTTGTTCCCAACATTTCCTTCGGGCAGCCTTTGATTAAATCCCTGAGAAAGAGTTGCGACCTTGTTTTTGACACTCATCTTATGATTACAAAGCCCGAAAGGTATATAGATGATTTTATATCTGTGGGAGCGGATATAATAACAATCCATGCCGAGGCCACTCCCGCATGTGAGCAAACCCTGAAAGATATACAAGCCAAGGGAATCAAAAGCGGAGTTTCGGTTAAGCCCAAGACTCCGATAGAGGATATCTATCCCTTGCTACCCTATTGTGACATGGTCTTGATTATGTCTGTGGAACCGGGGTTCGGCGGTCAAAGCTTTATGCCGGATATGCTGGAAAAAGCTCGAATATTGAAGGATTATATTGATTCCAACAATTTTGATATTGATATCGAAATGGATGGCGGAATAGATGCATCCAACACCCCGCTTTGTGTTGCCGCCGGAGTAAATGTGCTGGTAGCCGGGAGTTCTGTGTTTGGAAAAGAAGATATTGACAAAGCAGTCAAGGATATTCTAAAGGCTGCAAAAAAAGCGAATCAACTATAAAGGAAAAATATGAAACCACAAAGAAAGACCGCGAAAAACACTAAGAAACCGATTAGAAGAAAAAAATCACTCAACTACGGAGCGATAGCCGTTGTGTTGCTGGCAATGGCGGCGATAGTCTTAGTTTCGATACTACTATTACTCCCCGGCTCTCCCGACGACGTTTCGAAAGAGCTCTCGGATATAAGTGAAGTCGACTTTGACAGCGCCCCGGCTCCTGATGTCTCGGATACCGATACATCTTCCCGAGACCCGGTAGTCGACACAAGTATTGATGAAACATCAAGCGGGGACGAAAGCGAAATCCAGCGAGATTACGATTATGAAATAGACATAACGGAATACGAAAAATATATCCAACCCGCCGATGACACCCCATACTTAATTCTGGTAAGCCCGGTAAGTCCCGTGTCCGAAGACTATGTACCGCAAAACTTAGTGGATGTCACCTATACCAGAAAAGACGGAAGGTCTACCCAAAAGATGGTCAAAACAGCAGAGATGGCACTTCAGGCTTTTTTGGGTGAAGGTAAAAAACACGGGGTAACTAATGTAACTGTAACCAGCGCATATCGTTCATATGCTTATCAAAGTCAGCTCTTTAATAATAATGTAGAAAAAGTAATCCACAAATTTGCCACCAGGGAAGAATGTGAGGCCCATGTCGCCACCTATTCCGCAAGACCCGGTACCAGCGAACACCAGAGCGGGCTGGTGTGTGACATGCACAATCTAAGCAGTGCTCAACAGTCATTTGCAAAAACACCGGAGGCAAAGTGGCTTGCGGAAAACGCTCATAAGTTCGGGTTTATCCTCCGCTACCCCGAGGACAAAACCCACATAACGGGGATTATCTTTGAACCCTGGCACTTCAGATTCGTCGGGCGGACCGCAGCAACCATTATATATGAAAACGGTTGGTGCTTGGAGGAATACTTAGAAAGCTTGAATAATTAAAGGTCTTTATACCCAAAAAAGGCAGCAAAAGCGGCATGTAGCTATGTTTTTGCAAAATGGACTTGACAAACCCTATTTTTTGGTTATATAATGATATTTACAAAACTTAATATAATAAACCGTTGATTAAGAGTAGTAAGCATTGTTTACTTGTTTTACAGAGAATGTTATGCCGAGTAGCACCTCGGAGCTGAAAGTGACATAAACAAGCCTTTGCCGAATGGACTTATGAGGGCAGACGAAAGTGTCTTTGATGACAAAGATATGAGTAGCAACTGACGGGATTCGCCCGTTATAGCGGATACGTATGGCGACGGGGTTGTATTATCAATCATAACCTTTGTTTAGTACGGAAAGAGTGGCTTGTAAAAGGCAAGTTGGGTGGCACCGCAGAAGCGATATAGCTTTTGTCCCGATATAATGTTCCTGTTTTGGAATATTATGTCGAGACGAAAGCTGTTTTTTTATCTAAATCTCAATTTTATTACTCAAATCACAAAAGGAGTGTTTGAAATGGCAAAAAAAATACCTTACAGAACATTTTTATCAGAGGATCAGATTCCCAGATATTGGTATAATATAAGAGCTGATATGAAGGAACAACCTGACCCTATGTTAAACCCCGCAACCTTTGAGCCCATAGTTGCCGAAGACCTATACCCGGTCTTTACGAAGGCCTCCGTCCATCAGGAACTGGATTGTACCAATCGGTACATAGAGATACCCGAGGAAGTGCTGGAGCTCTACAAGGTTTTTCGTCCCTCTCCCTTGATTCGCGCCTATAACTTAGAAAAATATCTCGATACCCCTGCGAAGATTTATTTTAAGTTCGAGGGCAACAATACCTCGGGGAGCCATAAGTTGAATTCCGCTATAGCCCAAGCCTACTACGCGAAGGCTGAGAATTTAGACGGACTCGCCACCGAAACCGGCGCCGGGCAATGGGGCACCGCTTTGTCCGAGGCTTGCTCTTACTTTGGACTTCCCCTCACCGTGTACATGGTTAAAGTATCCTATGACCAAAAGCCTTTTAGAAAAACGGTTATGGAGGTTTTTGACGGATCGGTAATATCCTCTCCCAGCAATACCACCCAAATAGGGCAACAGATATTAAAGGACAATCCCGGCTCTAACGGCAGTCTGGGATGTGCGATAAGCGAAGCGGTGGAAAAAGCGGTTACCACCCCCAACACCCGATATGTTCTGGGGTCTGTGTTAAACCAAGTGTTGTTACACCAGTCGGTTATCGGACTGGAGTCAAAAATAGCACTGGAAATGTATGACGAATATCCGGACATTGTTATAGGATGTGCAGGAGGCGGAAGTAACTTAGGCGGACTTATCTCTCCCTTTATGCAGGATAAGTTGACCGGGAAGGCTAACCCGCGGATAATTGCGGTAGAGCCCTCTTCCTGTCCTTCCCTTACCAGGGGTAAATATGCCTATGATTACTGTGACACCGGTAAAATCACCCCCTTGGCAAAAATGTATACTTTGGGCAGCGGGTTTATTCCCTCGGCAAACCATGCCGGCGGTCTGAGATATCACGGAATGGCTCCCATATTATCAAAGTTGTATCACGATGGATATATGGAGGCTACCTCAGTAGGTCAAACTAAGGTATTTGAAGCAGCCGTGCTGTTCTCGAAGTTAGAGACGATCCTTCCGGCTCCCGAATCAGCCCATGCAATAAGCGCCGCTATAGACGAGGCTCTAAAGTGCAAGGAAACCGGGGAAGAAAAGACTATTCTCTTTGGGCTTTCCGGCACCGGATTTTTTGATATGCCGGGTTACAACGATTATCTCACCGGTAAGATGACCGACTATGTCCCCACCGATGAAGAACTGGAAAAATGGTTTGAGACATTGCCTGACATAAAATAATATGACCCAAACAAAACAATCCCGACAAACTATCGTCGGGATTGTTTTGTTATTATAAATTAAAAAATGTTAGTCTGCAAAAACAGCGCCGAGACGCTCCATCTCTGCCCGGACTTCCTTGCCATCCAGCTCTCTGGGCAATATGTCTTTGTCCAGTACGAAAGCCGCTGCAATACCTGCCGCTTCCCCTACCGAACGCATGGAGTGCTGAACTCTAATTGCACTCTGAGCCAAGAACTCCGCTCCGAGGCAACGACCGGTAACAAACAAATTGTCTATTCCCTTTACCACCAGACTTCTGTAAGGAATCTCGTAATAGGGTTTGCCATCGTCAACCGGCTTGAACCTGTCCCCAAAATCCAGAACCTTACCGTGGATATCCACCGGATAGTTAGACTGACAAACCGCATCGTGAAACTTTGTTCTGGTAATCAGCTCGATTGCCGTAATTACATGTTCTGTCTGAATATTACGGGATTCCCTGACCCCTACCATGGGAGCGATTTCTGCCAAATAGGCATTGTCAAATCCCTTCATATACTTCTTGTAAAATTGCAATTGTCTTAAGATTCTGTGCTTGCCCTCTACCTGGGTCTTTGTCAAGTGGTCAGGGTTGGTTCCGTCCACATCATCAAAGAACTCGGGGTTGTTAAATGCGATAGACCCTTGTCTGCCGGTAACCGTAAACGCCTGCCAATAAAGCTTGTCCTCGGGTATAAGATCACCGGCGGCTATTGCTTTGTCAAACAGATCTCCCAAAATCCATTCCCCGGTGCCTGTAAGGGCAGCATAAATATCCCCCTTTTCGTTGCGGTGTGCCGCTCTGTCGAGGCCTGTGCGGGCTGCTTCTTCTTTAAAAAACTCACCCAATACCGGAAAGTCTACCCCGCCTACAATATATCTCAAGGATATGGGTTGATTCTTGCCGGTTTCGGGGTTGCCCTTTGTGTATTCTGCGCCGGCAAAAACGCTAACATCTCCGTCTCCGGTGGCGTCGATAAACAGCTTGCCGTTGACCCGAGATAATCCGGATTTGTTGGCGATTATTACTCCCTCAATCTTGTCTCCGTCTCGGATGACATCTCCGATCATGGTGTGAAACAAAAGCTTTACTCCTGCTTTCACACACAGTTCTTCCAAGACAATCTTTAACAGCAGCGGATCAAACCAAGCTCCGGTAATATCCGCTCCGCCATATTCCTGCAGTTTTTCCTTGACTTTTTTGCTGATGTAACTGCACTGTGGGTTCCCTGCCACATGGCTGGACATTATGGGGGTTACAAGTGCGCTTGTCGCCGACCCTCCGAGCCCGCCGAATTGCTCGATAATTATTACATCCTTACCCTTTTCGGCAGCTGCGATAGCAGCAAAAACACCTGCGGTTCCGCCTCCGCATACCACGATGTCTCCTTCGTAATAAACAGGCAATTTGCTCTTTTCCATGACTACACCTTTCTTTGTTCTTGTTCTTGTTTTATCATATTTAATAGTTCTTCTTCTGTCAAAATGGGAATATTCAACTCTATTGCCTTATCCAATTTACTCCCCGCCGAGTCGCCAAACAAAACATAAGAGGTCTTGCTTGACACCGAACCGGAAACATTGCCTCCATGTTGCAAAATTAATTCTTGAGCCTCTCGTCTGTTCATGGTGGGTAAAGTACCGGTTATTACAAAAGTCATTCCTTCCAAAATCGAATCTTTATTGTCTGTCGGTTGCTCTTGTTCCGTTATAACACCGGCTTTTTCTAACAAGTCAAGAATCTCTTTGTTCTCGGGGTCGCTGAAATAATTAATTATTTCCATAGCGCTTTCCGGGCCTATCTCGTTTATATCGCACAACCTGTCTTTGTCTGCCTGCATCAAGGACTTTAGGCTTATAAACTGCTCCGCAAGAATCCTGGATGCTTTTTCCCCTATGTTTTTTATCCCGAGGGCATACAACAATCTTGCGAAACCGACGGTTTTGCTGTCTTCCAAAGAAGCTAAAATCCTGTCTGCACTTTTTTCTCCCATACCCTCGAGGCTTGCGATGTCTTCTTTCTTGAGAAAATATAGGTCGGCTATGTTTTCTATCAAGTTGTTTTTGATAAACAACTCTACGGTTCTCTCCCCCAATCCCTCTATATTCATCCCGCCCCTCGATACAAAGTGAAGGATTTTTCTATGTGACTTTGAGGGACAGTCCGGGTTGACACAAAACAGTATGGCGCCATCGGCAACCCTGTCTACCGCTTCTCCACAGGATGGACAGGTCGTAGGTATCGAAAACTCAACCGACATGCCCGGCCTCAAATCGATATCCACTTCTACAATCTGGGGGATAATCTCTCCGGCTTTCCGCACTTTTACCGTATCGCCTATCCGAATATCCTTTTCTCTAATATAATCAAAATTATGCAGGCTTGCCTGACTTACATTGGTGCCTCCCAACCTAACGGTATCAAAAACAACCTTAGGTGTCAAGGCTCCGGTTCGCCCTACTTGTATTATTATATCCCGTACCACCGCCGAAGCTACCTCGGCGTTATATTTATACGCCACTGCCCATTTGGGGTGGTTGCTTGTTTGTCCCAATCTTTGTCTTATTGCAAAGGAATCTACCTTAACAACGGCACCGTCAATGGCAAAATCGAATTTTTCCCTGTCAAAGTCGATCTGCTCTATGGTTGCCCATACCTCGTCTATGTTAGCGTTTGTCTGCCTAATCGGAGATACCTTGAACCCAAGGTTTGTCAAGTAATCTAAAGACTTGGAGTGGTCAAGCAGCTCCGGTCCCTCTATAAGCTGAAGATTGAAGATGAAGGCATCCAACCGTCGTTGTGCCATAACAGAGGAATCCAATTGTCTAACCGACCCGGCAGCGAGGTTCCGAGGATTGGCAAAAGGTTCCAAACCCTCTTGGATTCTAATACGGTTGAGGTCATGGAATACGGATAAAGGAATAAATGCTTCTCCCCTGACTATGAGGCGGGGGATTGGTTCTTTTAGCTTAAGGGGTATTGATTTTATTGTCTTTAGATTCTCGGTGATGTCCTCTCCGGACTCCCCGTCACCCCGGGTCAAACCCCTATAAAAAACTCCGTCAATATACTCCAAAGTAATGGACAACCCATCTATCTTGCACTCGGTTACATAGGTAGCGTCAGGTTCGTCGACCTTTAACTTTCTGTCAAACTCATATAGCTCATCCTTTGAAAACACATCCTTCAAAGAATCCAAAGGTACGGCGTGGGAAAACTTCTCAAACTTATCCAAAACTCTGCCCCCCACTCGCTTTGTGGGGGAGGTCTCGGAGGCGAGGGCCGGGTTTTCCTCTTCGAGTTTTTGTAAAAGACTAAACATCTCATCGTAATCATGGTCGGATATAACTGCGCTATCCAAAACATAATACAACTCGGAATGATACTCCAGCTCTTCTTCCAAAGCCCTCATTCTTTGTGAAATGTCCCGGATTTGATTTATTTGTGTTAGGTTGAGTCTTTTTTCTTCCTGCATTTAACAACCACCCAATCGTTCTTGTAACCTATATATTCTATATCAAAGCCAAAAACCGCTAATCCTCGGGTCACCTTATCTGTCTTTGACTCTATAATCCCCGAAGCTATCAATACCCCGTCAGAAACCAAGGCTTTGGCAAAAAACCCTGCCATCTCTACCAAAATATCTGCAGCTATATTAGCAAGTATTATATCAAAAGGTTGTTCGGTCAACTCGCGATACAGGTTTTTATTTTCTAACACGTTTCCCTGCCTTACAGAAAAAAACCCTTGATTTATCCCGTTGGCTTTGCTGTTTTTCTTTGCAATCTCGGTTGCGTTTTGGTCCACATCCACTCCGATGACCCGCCCTGCTCCGAGTAATGCGGCGCCAATACCCAAAATGCCGCTGCCACACCCCATATCAAGGACCTTATTGTCCTTTACTTCCATAGTCTCCAAAACCTCCAGGCATAAAGCGGTGGTCTCGTGTTGACCTGTACCGAAGGAGGACTCTGGGTCGATCTCCAGTATAATTCTGTCTGTCGGTTCTGCCTGTTCCCAGGAAGGCTTTATCAAAAAACGTTCTCCGACAGGCAATGGTCGAAAAAACTCTCTCCAGTTGTCCTTCCAATCCTCGTCGTCTACCGATGAAATATCTATATCTAAAAACCCCAAGAGGTCCTTGTATTCTGACTCCAAAACCTGTAACGAACCCAAAAGCATTTCTAACTCCTGTGCCCCTTGGTAATTGTCGGCGAGGTAAACTTTTATACTGACCTTACCATATTCTTCGTTTAACAGCCCTTCTTCGACATAATCGTAGGGGACGCTTTTGTTGTTCATTATGGTATCGAGATCCCGTCGATCTTCTATGGCGAAAGTGGTTATTCCTTGTTCTATCAACACCCCCGCAACCATCTCGTGCCCCAACTCTGTGGTTTTAATTACAATCTCTTTAAATATCATCCGGTTTGTTCGCCTTTTTCAAATATGATGTTGTCTTGATCGTCGTGGGTTTGCAAACCTGAACCCGAAATAGGAATAGGATCCCCTAAAAATCTCGGCTTTTCCCCAAACACCACCGAAAACACAGCTTTTATCCTTGCTCCCGATTCCCGAATATCGTTTTTTGTCTCGGTTTGGTATCTCCTCAAATCGCTGGATACTCCGTAAGCCTCCAACCCTAATGATCTGGCGATATATACCGCTCGGGATAGGTGGAACTCTTGAGTGACTATAACCACCTTCTTTGCTTCAAAAACATCCCTTGCCCTATACATAGTCTCATAGGTGGAAAACCCCGCTTTATCCATAAAAACATCGGAGTTCTTTGCGCCTTCGGAAAGGGCAAAGGACTTCATTGCTCTAACCTCGTTATATTCCTCGCGACTGTTGTCCCCGCTCATGAGTATTCTGTCCGAAACACCGAGGTTGTAAAGCTCCAGTCCCACCAAAACCCTGTCTTTTAAAATATCCGAAAGCCGTTGGTCTTCAAACACCTTTGCACCCAACACTATTATACAATCCACATCCAGCTCTGTCGCCTCGGAGGAGGTTATTATATAGTCTTTTGCTTTGGATATGACATAGTAGTTTAACAAAAAAACTGACACCAATCCCAAAACAAAACAAAACAAAACTACCAGGGCAATTATTTTACCCTTTATCACTTTAGTCTTATTCTTCTTTTTGGTTTTGCTTGTGCGGGTCATGTGTTGCAAACCTATCTTTGTCTTTCTTCGTATAATCGCTTTAACTCCAAAGCGTCTTCTGCCATGGTGCCGTCGGATTCGCAAATTAGGGTAGGAGTAACACCCAAAGCCACTACCGCATCCATAAGCAACTCAGGAGACGGCCCATAAATTTCATCTTCAAAGGTAAGGTGCTTCTTCTCTCCCATGGCTGTATATTCTATCTTGGAAAAATGGCAATGAAGGTTTTGGGCATATTCCCCTCCGAGCTGAACAGATATCTCCTCAAAAATCTCTTTGAAATGGTCAACCGTAGTGAGGATGCCCCCTTCTCTGGCATTTATATGACCGAAATCCACCACCGGAACAAACCTGTCCGATATTTTGCAAAGCTCGATTACCTCGGAAAGGGTCCCGAGTTGGTTTTGTTTACCCATGGTTTCCAGCCCCAGCTTAACCGTAAACTCCTCTTCCCTTAGCATCTCGTCCGCCAATATAAGGGTTTCCCGAGCGTATTCCATTGCCAGCTCCCTGGTAATCTTTGCTGCCGAACCCGTGTGGACCACCATAACATTTGCCCCCAGCGCCAATGCCGCTTCTGCGCTTGCTTTAATATAATTGATGCTGTTTATGCGCTTTTGTTTCTCTATGGAAGATAGCGAAATGAAGTAAGGGGCGTGTAACGAAACAGAAATGTTGTTTTCTTTAGCTGCCGCACCAATAGCCTTTAGGGTGTCTTCACCGGCTTTGAGCCCTTGCCCTGTCTGGTATTCATAGGCGCTAAGTCCCATTTTGCTTAAGTATTCCGGGGCTTGTACCGTCCTTTTATAACCTTGTTTATAAAAAGAATCGGAGTTCCCCGCCGGACCGAATAATGCTTTCATTGCTTGTGCCCCCTCTTCATCCTTTCTTTAAATGCCTTAATGAAAGGACGCTCAAAAAATCTCTTTAACTTAAAAAATCGGCTTTCTTTTTTGTTTACGGGTGAAACCATATAAAACTCTAATCCGGCACCGTGTGCCGCCAAACAATCGGTGAAAATCTGATCCCCCACGCAAACTATCTCCTCCTTGGGCAGTCCAAAATGTCTGATACATGCCCTAACTCCAGAGGAAAAAGGTTTTTTTGCGTTATGGATATACAAATATCCCAAATCCAGGTTAAATATATGTACCCGCTCTTTCTTATTGTTGGAAACAAAAGCCATCCTAAAGCCTGCATCCTCAAGGGTCTTAAAGTAGTCTATCATCTCTTTGGTTGGAGTGGCGACCTCATATGGGGCGATAGTATTGTCAATGTCAAATATTATCGCCTTTATTCCCTTTTCTTTTAAAAGAGCGGGGGTTATTTCGTATATACCGGGGAACATCATATCAGGTTGGAAAAACCTGGATGTTTTTTCGAACAGCCTCACGAAAGCCTCCGCATTTACAAAATTTTGTAGCCTATATTAATTCCAATTATTATAAGTCAGATTGTTTTTACTTGGTTATATTTAATCAATAAAAGTATAGCATATATCCCCGTAAGTGTAAACGATACGCCGACTTTATAGAATATCTTTACTCTTTGGAAAAACTCTCATAGTAAATATAACGACAAAATATCTGATAGTGCGTTTTGCTTATGAATCCGCGACCTTATATTTCTGCATACACCACATTGCAAGGCGAAATAGTAACCCTCGCTTTTTTGTCCTTTATTATCATAGTCTCGCCATTGCTTTGGTTTAGCTTGTATTCACCATCGGGTAAATCTACGGTTATATCGCAGTTTACCTCCTGCAAAGCGGCGTTTACCACTACCAATACCTTTTTGCCGTCTATTGTGCGTTCCCATAGAGCACCGAAAACCGATTGATGTTTTAATAATCCATCCAGAGCTTGATTGCTCTTTTCGGTACGCAAAATCGGTCCGTCGTCCATAATTACCGGAGGCCTTAACATCCTGCCCGCGTAGAAATACTCCCCTATCTTAGCCCTTGTTTTGACACAAGTCTTGTAAAACTCCTTTTGCTCGAGTAACTCGTATAACTCCGGCGTAAGCCAACCCATTTGCTCACCGTAACACAAGGATTGAGCTATCAATATTCTGTGTCCTTCGCTTTCTGCTGCAGGCACGGAGCCATATAGTCTGCCAAACATAGAGACATATCCGGAATAAATCGCAGGAAACGCCGGAACTTGATCGTTCTTTACCCAAAGCCAGGTCAGATATCCTTGAATATGCTTCATGAAAGGATCTGCGGTGCACTCTGTGGTAATGGCGCTGTCCGCAGGCTTTATCATGTTTACATGCTCTAAGAGGTTGTTGTAACCCTCACACCACCAAGTGCCTCCGCCGGGGAGATGGGAATGTCCTTCGTCTTCACATATATAGGGGGATGCCGCCGCTATCTGATCAATATATACCGCCCCGGCTCCCATGTCGTTTAGGATTTTGCCGGTAATTTCTTGAACTTTTTCTTGCCATAATCCGGAGCTCGGACACATTATCGCCAACTCTACCTTGCTGCCGTCCTCTTCTTTTGAGTTATACCGCTCGATGAAGGGCTCTTGGTTTCTGTTCTTGGTACACCATTTCTTTGCCACCGACGAAAATTGCCAATCTTCCATCCCTCGGTCTCGGGTGTCCCATAGCCTTCCGTTAATATAGGGCATAACCTTGATGCCTGCTTCTTTCAGGGTTTTCATACCCTTTTCTGTGGCTTCTTTTATAGGGAAATAATGGGGATAATCGTTATCAAAGGGAATTACATGCCAATCATATAGATGGACCGCCGATTCTACCCCCAAGTCGGCGGAGACCCTCAGAACATCCTGCGCAAAGCTTTCGTCCTGTTTTACCCTGACTAACCACCAATGGGGAGCTTTGACCAACCATTCCGGGGAATCTGCCCTCACCCCATCCGACATCTCGGGAATCCAGCCCGCTTCCTTTGTTACCCAATCCCGATATAATAGAGCGGCATCATACCAATCCCCGTCAAAGAGCTCCCACACCACCACCCCTTCAAGGTTCTGGGAGTTGGTGGAAGACTTTATGTTGGCGAGAGGTTGTATTGCCTTTAGCGATACTGTTTTGGCTCCCTTTACTTTGTTGATTGATAGCTTCTTATATGCCGGGGCGGGATCATGGATTCCGTAGTAAATCCCTCTGTTTCGCTTGGTGTCATAAAAAGCCATGTATTGCATGGACACCCCGTAGGAAGGATAGTTCTGGGTAGACCCGAAGGACTCCCGGGTTGATGGATAAATCTCTCCGCTGCCATAGGGAGAAAAAAACCAAGTGTCTTTGTTTACATCGAAGGTCAACTTCATATAATCGCATTCATACAAAGAAAAGTCCTCGTCCGCACAGCTAAGGGAGGTGGACCAGGTTATCTTGTTATCCCCCGGGATGCCTATAATAGTTACATTAACCCCCGGAATTTTTGAGTTGTTGGAAAACAAAAATGTTATGTTACTCTTGGTCTTTACCACAGATATATCCTTCCAGCCCTCGCCGGAATGCACGGTTGTATAGCTGTCATCGCTCAAACTCCTGACCGTTAAATAGAATATCCGTGCTGTATGGGTAAG
>CAZFVM010000030.1:0-12688 GCA_964522305.1 uncultured Oscillospiraceae bacterium | reverse complement strand
GTACGCACGGTGGTGTGAGAGGGGCGAAGCCTTAGCGGTTAGCCTCTACTCGATTCTATTTATTCAACTAACCGGTTTTATCCATTTCATACGCTTGAAGTGGCGCAAGCACAGTACGGTTTTTACTATATGTTCGGAGAGTATCATCAACGCAAAGACCAAGACGAAGTCTAATTTGAACAATATTCCGGTTACAAAAGTAATTGGGATACCCACCAACCAAAGGCAGGAAATGTCGTATTGCATTGCCTTTTTTGTGTCCCCTCCCGCCCGAAATATGCCCACTATAGAGAGATAGGGGATGTTTTTTAAGGTCAAGGTTGCACTAAAGACCAATAGCAAGGACAGAGCAATATTTTTGACATCGGCACTTATATTAAACAAAGACATTATCAAATCTCTCATCAGATATACACCGCCTCCCAACAAAAGGCTGGCAGCAATCGTTATAATCAAAAACCTTGAGGCATACTCCTTGGCGTCGTCGTACTTCTTTAGCCCGATATATTTCCCCACAAGCACCGCACAGGCACTGCAAAGCCCTACAAAGAAAACAAAGACAATGTTTTCCACTGTACGCAGTATTGTCAGACCCGCAAAATGATTGTGACTCATATGACCATAGATGGAGTTGTAGACAAACACACCGGTAGCCCAGAGCACTTCGTTTATAAAGACAGGTAAAGCAACGGAATAAAACCCCTTAAAGCTATCCACAGTCAATCTTTTGATATCGCGTAACCCTTTTACGATAATACTGCCAAATCCGGAAAAAACGACTATCATTACAGGGTTTGCAAAAGAAGCGACGGTGGTGGCAACAGCGGCACCGGCAACCCCCATTTGAGGGAACCCATATTTACCAAAGATCAAGATATAGTTAAAAATAACGTTTATAACAACCGACACTATATTGGCAAACAGGGGAGCCCTAACCTGTTCGGTCCCTCGAAGTACCGTGGAAAACGCCATGGTTATGGTCACCCCAAAGTTGCTGAATGCAGCTATTTTTAGATATCTGATTCCTATTTCAATCACTTCGCTATTCGAGGTGAAGGCCATCATACACAAAGTGGGAGCAAAGAAAGAAAGCAGGAAGAAGGACAAGGATATAAACATACAGCTAATCAGGATAATTCCATAGGTCTTTGTAATACCCTTTTTGTTCCCCGAGCCGTGGTATTGAGCAATAAAGACACTACCGCCCGAGCATATCCCAAAGACAAAGACATTATGCAAAAAGAACATCTGAGAAGCCATTCCGACGGCAGAAATTGTGTTTTCACTTAGACTTCCCAACATCAAAATATCTACCAGAGCAAAAGAACTGGTCAACAAGTTCTGTAGGGCAATGGGGATTGCCAGCAAGAACAAAGACTTCCAGAAGGTCCTATCTTTCAACATTCTATTTACAAACACAAAAAGCTCCTTTTATTTATATAAGCCTGCTTACATAAACATTAACTCAAAGATTAAAGCGGCAGTCTACACTTGCCGCTTTGTTGATGTTCCAAAAAAATCAATTTTTCAAGGATTGTAACGGGGCAGGGATTCTCCCGCCTCTTTTGATGAACTTAGCAGGTGAGGAAGTGTTTATATTCATAACCGGTGCATCCCCCAACAATCCGCCAAAGCTAATCATATCTCCGACCTTTTTTCCATAAGCGGGTATAACCCTCACGGCTGTGGTCTTGGAGTTTACCACCCCTATTGCTATTTCATCGGCAATCAGTGCAGACAGGACCGCAGCTTCCACATCCCCCGGAACCGCAATCATATCAAGCCCCACCGAACAAACAGCGGTCATGGCTTCTAATTTTTCTAAGGTCAGACATCCTTTTTGGACAGCGGCAATCATACCCTTGTCTTCGCTTACCGGAATAAAAGCGCCGGATAAGCCTCCCACATGGGAGGACGCCATAACACCGCCTTTTTTTACCGCATCGTTTAACAACGCCAAAGCGGCGGTGGTTCCATAACCGCCACAACACTCCAGTCCCATCTCTTCCAGCACTCCTGCCACCGAATCCCCGATGGCGGGGGTGGGAGCAAGGGACAAGTCAACTATGCCAAAGGGGACTCCCAGCTGCAAGCTGGCTTCTCGGGCAACCAATTGCCCAACCCTTGTTATCTTGAAGGCAGTTCTCTTAATAACTTCGGCTATTTCGGTCAGGTCACTGTTTTTTGAGTTCGCCACCGCGCTTCTAACCACTCCGGGACCGGAGACGCCAACATTGATAACACAATCCCCTTCACCGACTCCATGAAAAGCTCCCGCCATAAAAGGGTTGTCCTCGGGAGCATTGGCAAAGACCACCAGTTTAGCACACCCGATGGAGTTGTCCTTTGCAGTCAGCCTGGCGGTTTCTTTGATAATATGTCCAAGTGTGGCTATCGCATCCATGTTTATTCCGGCTTTTGTGGTGGCAACGTTAATGGAGGAACAAACAGCCTGGGTTTGTGATAAAGCATAGGGAATAGAGTTAATGAGAGCCTCTTCCGCAGGGGTTGCTCCTTTTTCTACCAGGGCAGAAAACCCGCCAATAAAGTTGATGCCGAGGTCTGACGCAGCTTTATCCAGGGTTTGTGCCACGGCTACAAAGTCTTGGGAATCTAAATTCCCTCCGGGGATAGAAACAGGGGTGACTGCTATGCGTTTATTTATAATAGGTATTCCGTATTTCTTTTCAATATCTTCGCAGACCGATGTCAGGTTCTTTGCCTTTTTTGTTATCTTATCGTAGATACGGTCACAAAAAGTGTCTTTTGATTCGGCAACACAGTCCAGCAGAGATATCCCCATTGTAACGGTTCTGATATCTAAGTGATCGGTCCGAATCATCTCTATTGTTTCAAGAATGTCCTTAGTGTTTAACATTATGGTTTTTCCTTAATCTTTACCTTGTGCTTATATCTTGATATATTTATATTTTGATATAGTTATATCTTGTGCATAGAGTTAAAAATATCCTCGTGCATGGTATGAATAATCAGGTTGTTATCCGTTCCCAACACTTCCAGCTCATCGGCAAAAGTTGCAAAGTTTGTTTTTGCACTGTCTATTTCTACCAGCATTATCATGGCAAAATAGTCCTGCAGGACTGTTTGGGATATGTCTAAGATATTGGCATTGTATTTTGCACAATAGGCAGAAACCTTTGCGATTATGCCCATGCTGTCTTTTCCTATAACCGTAACTACTGCTTTCATTCTGTTTCCTCCAACATTGCGACTCGCTTACTATGTCGTCCTCCCTCAAAAGGGGTGTTTAGGAATATCTCGGCAAAAGCAACCCCGGATTTTATATCCAGAACTCGCCCTCCCATGCACAAAACATTGGCATCGTTATGGCGCCTTGTCATTTCTGCGCTAAAAGAGTCACAGACCAAAGCAGCTCTAATCCCTTTATGCTTGTTTGCGGCTATAGACATACCGATACCTGTTCCGCAACACAAAATCCCAAACTCACAATCCCCTTTTTGCACGGCTTTAGACACCTTTTTCGCATATATGGGATAATCTACCGATTCTTCATCATAGGTGCCAAAATCCGTGAAGGCTATATCCTTGTCCTTTAAATAAGCAACAATAGCTTCTTTTAACAAAAAACCTCCGTGATCACATCCGATAGCAATCATAAAAAACCTCTCATTTCTTTTTTTGTTTTTCTGTCAGTTCCCGCTCAGCCTGGGATTTACGCAGGTAGACCGGTTTTAAGTCTTCGCTTTTTACCCATTGTCCAAGCCTATATTTTTTATACCCACACAGGGCAACCGATAATGCGTTTTGGTCTGTACATACGGCAGAGGCAGGGGTCAGTGTTTTTTCTCCGTTATAAAGAGACAAAAAGTATTCCATACCATCGCCGCAAAGCACTATGTCTTTATCACTATTTTCAAAGTAATCTGTCAATTTTTCAGCGGATATTAGCCGGTCGTCACACAATCTCTTTCCGTCTATAAACAAAGCGTTATAAAACTGGTCTCGCCTGGCGTCCATCAAAGGGCAGACTATTCCGGCCACATGTCTCAGGTTTTCCGCCAAAGCCTCTAAGGTAGAAACAGGGACACAGGGAAACTTGTCACCCAATGCCATTCCCATACCCTTAACGGTTGATACCCCAATTCTCACTCCGGTAAAAGATCCGGGTCCCGCACTGACAGCTATTAATTCAAGGTCTGCAGGCTTGGCACCGTACAAATCCAGCACTCGGTCAATCATGGGAAGCAGATTTTCGCTGTGGGTACGGCGGTTTTTTAATGTAAAATTACTATAGGTCTTTATACCTTGGTCCGTTATATCTGCTATACAAACCGAGGCGGTCAGGGCAGTGGAGTCTATTCCCAGTACTAACATATGGATATTCTCCTTTCCCCGTTAGAATCGGCTGTAATAGTTACTTTAATTGCGGTTTGAGGTATAGATTCCTCCAGCCGCTCGCTCCATTCGGTAATTATTATACTTTCTTTTAGCGGATAGTCATAAAACCCGGTGGAATACAAATCTTCTTCGTCCTCTATTCGATAAAAGTCAAAGTGATATAAGGTTAAGTCCTCCCCCGGATATTCGTTTACAATGGCAAAGGTAGGGGAGTGGACCAGGGACAAGCACTCGGGAATAAGGGCTTTTACCAGCCCTCGGACAAAGGTGGTTTTACCCGCACCCATTTCTCCGTACAAGGCAACAAAATCTCCTTTATTTAGTGTAAAGGCAAGAGTAGCAGCTATTTCTTCGGTATCGCTTATATTCTTGGATATATATTCTCTCATATCAGAACAACCCGATTATATTGCTTTCGTCATTTATGTCCACCATCTCGGCAGAGGGTTGTTTCGGCAGTCCCGGCATGGTCATAATGTTGCCGGTTATCACTACAATAAACCCTGCACCGGCGGACACTCTAACCTCCCTGACCGTCAAGGAAAACCCGGTGGGGCTCCCCAGCAAAGCAGGGTTGTCCGAGAAAGAATATTGAGTCTTTGCCATACAAACAGGCAATTTGCCATATCCCAGGGTTTCTATTTCGTTGATTTGTTCTTTCACGCCGGGACCGAAGACTACTTCGCCTGCCCTGTATATGTTTTTTGCCAAGCGGTCAATTTTTTCAACTATCGGCAGGTCCTCGGGATAAGCGAACTCAAATTCGGACTCGATTTCACATGCCTCTGCCACGGCGGTTGCCAATTCTATGGCACCGTCTCCTCCTTTTTCAAAGGATTTTGCAACCACAGCTTTTACCCCAAGGTTTGTACAATACTCGGATAACGCGGATATCTCCTTATCGGTATCTGCATAAAAATGGTTTATGCACACCACTACGGGGACGCCAAATCCTTTTAGGTTTTCCACATGGGTTTTTAGGTTTGTGCATCCGGCAATCAGAGCTTGTACATTTTCATCCTTAAGGCGGTCTCGTGCAACACCGCCGTTATACTTTAAGGCTCTGACCGTGGCGACCAATACTACTGTGTTCGGAGTGAGACCGGATTTTCTACATTTTATATCAAAGAACTTTTCTGCGCCTAAGTCGGCACCAAACCCGGCTTCGGTTATACAATAATCCCCCAGCTTTAAAGCGGTTTTAGTTGCCAACACCGAGTTGCAACCATGGGCAATATTGGCAAAGGGTCCTCCGTGGATAATACAAGGAGTGTTCTCGGTGGATTGGACCAGATTGGGCTTTAAAGCTTCTTTTAGCAAAGCTGCCATTGCACCCTGAGCTTTTATATCCCTGCAGTATACAGGCTTGTTGTCGTAGGTATAGGCAACAAGGATATTCCCCAGTTTTTCTTTCAAATCACGGACAGATTCTGCCAAGCAAAGCACCGCCATTATTTCACTGGCAACGGTAATCATAAAGCTGTCTTGACGGGTAACCCCATCTACCCTCGAGCCTAATCCGACAATTACGTTTCTAAGCACCCGATCATTCATATCAAGACAACGGGGAAACAAAATTCGCTTTGGATTGATGTTAAGGTTGTTACCCTGCATGATATGGTTATCTATCATTGCGCATAGCAGGTTGTTTGCACTGGTGATGGCGTGGAAGTCGCCGGTAAAATGCAGATTTATTTCATCCATGGGGAGGACTTGAGAATACCCGCCTCCCGCAGCTCCGCCTTTTATGCCAAAGACCGGACCCAAAGAGGGCTCTCTGAGACAAACGACGGCGGATTTCCCAATCTTTGCCATACCTTGTCCCAGTCCCACGGTCATGGTAGTTTTACCTTCTCCTGCAGGAGTAGGGCTAATAGCGGTAACCAAGACAAGCTTTCCGTTTGGCTTTGTCTCTAAGCGCTTTAGTACAGACATGTCAATCTTTGCCTTATACTTGCCGTAAAGGTCAAACTCCTCGGGGACAAGTCCCAGGGAGTCGGCTATCTCCTCTATTGGCTTTTTATGTGCGAGATTTGCTATCTCTATATCGGTTTTCATTTTGCTGCCTTGGTTCATCTGCAGCCTCCTATGGTTTTATATATTGTTTTTCTGTTTTGCGGGGGCTTTTCGGTTATGAGAATGGATTTGAACAAAATCTCCATACCTTTTTGCGCTTTTTCTATACTCGATGTATAGATGGTAGCCAGGGCTTCGCCCTCTTGTATGGGCTCTCCTACCTTTTTGTGCAGCACGACTCCGGCAGAATAATCTATGTCATCATCAATACTAACTCTCCCGGCTCCCAAGACCCCGGCGGCTACTCCCACCGCTTCGGTGTCTATTCGATTTATATACCCGCTTTTTTCTCCTGCTAACACCGCAGAGACCTTACTTTCTTCAAAGAGGGCGGGATTATTAATATACTCCGGGTTTCCGCCAAGTGCCTTTACCATGGATTCTAATTTTTGCTTGGCGCTGTTATCGGTCAAGGTTTTTGCCACCGCATTTTTGCACTCGTCATAGGGTAGTCCGGTGGCGGCATAGATCATATTAGCTGCAAGAGTTACACAAAGCTCTGTAAGCTCTTCATCCCCTTCACCGTCCAAGACTTCACAGGCTTCAATAATTTCCAGGGAGTTTCCGATGTTATGACCCAAAGGACTGTCCATGTTGGTGATTAAGGCGATGGTTTTCTTACCAAAGCTGTTTCCTATCTTAACCATCAGTAGGGCCGCTGTTTCTGCTTCTTTGCGAGTTTTAAAGAAGGCTCCACTACCACACTTTACATCCAGGACAAAACAATCACTGCCGGATGCCAATTTTTTACTCATTATACTCGACGCAATTAATGGGATACAATCCACGGTTGCGGTTACATCTCTGAGAGCATACATAATTTTGTCCGCAGGGACCAGAGCATCGCTTTGCCCTATTACACACAGCCCGATTTCATTTGTAATCGATACAAACTCCTCGGGGGATTTGTCGGTGTCAACCCCGGGGATGGAGTGCAGTTTGTCTATGGTGCCTCCAGTATGGCCCAGTCCCTTGCCGGACATCTTAGGCACGCACACTCCGAGATTGGCGGCAGCGACCATGGGAGCCACTATAAGAGTGGTTTTGTCCCCGACTCCGCCGGTAGAGTGTTTATCCACCTTGCTTTTATATATAGATGACAAATCCACGGTTTTTCCGCTTTTCAACATGCTTTCGGTCAAGTTTATGGTTTCGGTGTCGTTCATACCCACAAAATATATTGCCATAAGTAAGGCAGAAACCTGATAATCGGGAATACTCCCATCGGTCAATCCTTTAACAAAGAAGTTTATCTCAGCTTTGTTCAAAGGCTTGCCCGACTGTTTTTTTTGGATAACATCATACATGCGCAGCATAACATACCCCTTCTTTTACACCGATGTTAAAAACACTGTTTTTATATCTCAAAGTCATTATAAAAGCTAACCCCGTTTTCGAGACCTTCAAGTCCCAAAGCATGGGTTATGGTAGCTCCGATATCCGCAAAGGATTCTCGCTTGCCCAAGCTCTTTGGGTTTTTAAAAATTTTTGACCAAGCGAGTACCGGGACATATTCTCTGGTGTGGTCGGTCCCCGGGAACCCGGGGTCACATCCATGGTCTGCGGTAATAATAAGCAGGTCGGTGTTTTTCATACCCTTTAGAATCTCTCCCAAAGAGCGGTCAAAATCGCTTAAAGCCAAAGCATATCCGTTTATATCATTTCTGTGCCCGTACAGCATGTCGAAGTCTACGAGGTTTACAAAGGCAAGCCCATTAAAGCTTTCACCCAGGAGAGTTTTCACAACCTCCTGTCCTTGGAGATTGCTCTTGGTGGGAATATGGGAGGTTATTGAGCGACCGGCGAATATATCTGATATTTTTCCCACACCGATTACATCAAGTTTGTTGTTTGCAATAATATCCAACATGGTTTGACCGACAGGGGGAAGGGAATAATCTTTTCTGTTTGCCGTGCGAAAAAACCCGCCTTTTTGTCCCAAGAAGGGTCGAGCAATTACCCTGCCGACACCATGTTTGCCCTGTAGCAGTGCCCGGGCAATCTCACAATACTCATATAATTTATCCAACGGGACTATATTTTCGTGGGCTGCAATCTGAAACACACTGTCAGCTGAGGTATATACGATAAGGTTTCCGGTGTCTATGTGCCGTTGTCCATAATCCTCAATTACCTGTGTACCGGAGTAGGGTAGATTACATAGGACACCTTTTCCGGTAAGGTCAGAGAAGGTGTCGATAATTTCGGAGTCAAACCCGTCGGGGTAGGTAGGAAAGGGTTTATCCAGGACCAGCCCGGCAATCTCCCAATGGCCTGTAGTGGTGTCTTTGCCGGGACTTTTTTGAGCCATAAATCCATGATAAGCCAAGGGCGAATCGGTCATAAAGTCATCAAACAAACCCTCATAATCCTCATAACCGGAATATATGTTAAAAAGCCCCAAGGATTTTAGGTTAGGTAATAGCAGGCTTTTTGATTTGGTCAACGAAAGCAGGGTGTTGCTGCCTTTATCCCCGTATAAATGGGAATCCGGTTGAGCACCGACACCTAAGCTGTCCAAAACAATCAAAAACACTCGCTCAAACACAAAAATCCCTCCAAACAAAAAAGAGTTTGTTCAAAAACAATTTTACTTTAATACCTGTCAAAAGTCAAGCAGCGCCCCAATCCAAGAACACAAATTACTTCACACTAATTTGGACTTGACTGACTCTTTACTTCCAAACAATAATGTGATATGCTTATAATGTAAATAGTATGTATAATTTGTTAGTTTATTGATTGGAGGTAACATCATGTATTGTTTTGACCACAAGCAGTTTGGCTTATGTTGTATTCGATTTTGTTGTTGTCCTCAGCTGTGGATAGGACAAACTGAAGTCATTCGTAGCGGCACATAAGTGAGACTGTTGTTTAGTCACTTATGCGTTTTTTACAAGTTAACTTAATTTTAATGAAAGGAGTTGTAGATGTGTTTAAGAGATTTTTTTCTTTAATATTGATTTTGCTAATGTGTTGTTCTTTATCAAGCGCTGCATCTTATCAGACAGAACATTCACATGCAAAAGGTAACGATGAAACAATTATGACATCTGACTATGTGCTAACCGCCAAAGTCGATCCGGACTTATTAGACAGGCTTTTTGGTGCCTCTGATGAAATAATATCCGGTTCTACTATTGAGTTGTTAGAATATTTCCTTGGCTCTCCTTTTATGTGGGAACAAACTTTTTCTCCTTCCTCGATACCGAATTACGAACCCATGGATTTTTCGAACCATAAGGCTTATCGTGAACTTATTACCAGAGAGGACTTATTAGAGACGCTTGACAATTACGCCAAAAGCATCTTGCAGGGCTCAAAAAGCGATGAACCGGATAAAGTTAAATTCGAAAAGCTATTAATTCAACCCGATGTGGTATTGCTTATATCTGATTTGACAGATATCACTGCTGTTTATCCGAGCCTGCAAAGCATATTTAATAACCTTGAATGAGTAGAAGCTGTTTTATTATCTAACTAAATCGAGTAGGAAGCGTTCTATTAATAGGAAGTTGACCTCTATACCACCATAGTACCGTTTGGTACACAGCAATGCAATGATATTAATACATTACCTCGTGTCTATTGATGCGAGGTGTTTTTATGTGGGTGACCTGTGTGATATAAATCTCTCAAACATGTAGCGGGCATATTCCCTCATGTTATTACCCATAACGGGTCACACCAGAAGAAAGTGCCAACACTTGGCGGATATCTCAATATTTAATTGTGTTCTGTACTGCAAATTCTCAAACTAAACGCAACTTAAAATTCTACTGTTGCATTTACTTTGAGAATTTACTCTAATTGAAAGAAGTCCGTAAGCCCTTGTTTTATCTATTGAAAAATTGCGGATTTTCATATAGAATGGATGAAAGTAAATTAAGAGAGGGTTTTGTTATGGAGTTTCGGGAAAAGTTCGAGATAAAAGTTTTTATACTCTTTTTACTCAACAACCTGTCTGAGCCCTTGGAGTTTCCAATTATCAACGACATAGTTATACAAGACGGGTTTGTCAACTATTTCGACTTTTCCATTTGTTTTGCCGAGCTGTTAGAAGCGGGGCAAATAACCGAAACCTCAGACGACAAGCCCTTATATGCCATATCTGAGTCCGGCAAGACCGCCATAGAGAGCTACGAAGGCTCAATATACAACATGGTGCGGGAAAAGGCGTTGCGTTCGACTTTAAGGTTGCTGGCATTCAATAGAAGCGGTAATAAGATTACCAGCAATATCTCCGAGTCTAACGGTGGCTACATTTTTTCTTACAAAATACAGGACAATCAAAGGATTCTCTTTGCCGGCGAAGTTTTTGTTACAGAGCTTTATTTTGCCGAGAAGTTAAAAGCTAATTTCGATGAAAGAGCAGAAATCATATACAAAGGGACCTTGGCGCTGTTATCGGGGGATGTGAATTTTATCTTTGACGAATAAAACAAAAGCAAAAAAAATACTTGAGTTATTAGAACAAAAATATCCGGATGCTACCTGTGGATTGGATTTTGAGACAGATCCATACAAGCTATTGGTTATGGCAATCCTCTCCGCCCAGACTACCGACAAAGTGGTCAACAAGGTTTCCGAGACCTTATTTTTGAAGTATCCGGATCCCTTATCCATGGCAAACAGCAAGCCCGGAGAGTTAGAGGAAGAGATTAGGACCATCGGCCTTTACAATACCAAAGCAAGAAACCTGCGCAAGACTACCAAGCGGTTAGTTGAGGTTTACAACGGTGTGGTACCCTCGGATATGGAAGAACTCCTTACCTTGCCCGGTGTTGGCAGGAAGGTGGCGAACCTTATAAGAGGGGACCTTTACTCCTTGGGAGGGATAGTAGCCGATACCCATTGCATCAGGGTATCAAACCGCCTGGGTTTTGTGGACAGCCCAAACCCTCTTATAGTAGAACGAACCATGGATAAGCTTATCCCTGTAGATCGTCAAAGCGGCTTTTGCCATCGGGTGGTTGTCTTTGGCAGAGAGTATTGTATTGCCCGCCGCCCAAGATGTGAGGATTGCTTTGTAAAAGAGCTTTGTAAATATTATAACACCCCCGATACAGACAAATAAACTGAGTTTTTATATAATAGTACGCCATTTTTACAATCATCGTTTTTTGCTTGCAGACTTTTGAGGTTATAAATGAAACGAATAAGTGTTTTTTTATTAGTCTTCCTTTTAATATGTGTATTTGTTGCCTGTGACGCTAAGGTTGACAATGAGTCCGGTTCCGGAGAGCAGAGTGTGACCTCAGAGCAGATTAGCGATTCTATAGTGAATACCGAGAGCGATGAACACCGGGATATATCCGAGGAATACCTCTCGCAAGACGAGGAGAGTAACGAATACTCCGAGGAGTCTTTCCATGACCCGGAGATTTCAGATGAAATGAGCGAACAATCCCGGGAGGAAAGCGGGAGCGAAAACTCGCAAGAGCCACCCGAAGAGAGTGAGCCGGAGGAGAGCGAAGTTGTTCTTACTACGGCTACTCCTTCCATCACCCAGGTTCGGACAGTTTCGGACGGCAGGGTAGTGGTTTCGGGGACTTGCGAAGAAGGTGCGGCTATCCTAATCGGAAAGGGTGAAAGTATAATAGACACCACCGGTTCCCATGCCGGAAGTTTTGTTTTTGAAGTATATATCAAAGGGCTAAACGAAGTTATAAATATCTATGCAAAGCACAAAGACAAACATATAAGTCTGCCTTTACAACAGGTGGTCAGATATAAGACAGACGACCCCGGGATTTCCGATTGGGTTTGGGTAGGGAAGGACATGTGGCATTTTTTCACCGCTTCTTCCAACAATTATTATAAGTCAGATGTGTTGACAAAGGGCGAAGAAATTATTTTCAAAAACAAGATTTCCGAAAGAGTTAATTGGCTTTCCGATAATTTAGATGCCCAGCCCATTTATGTCCTGGTACCAAACCCCAATGAGATATACGGTGAGTTTATGCCGGAGTTCGCCAAGGCGAGACCGGAAGGGATAACTTTTCACGAACAAGCAGTCGGTTTGTTAAGGCAGGCGGGAGCTGTCGTCATTGACTTATATCCTATTCTCAGCGAGCATAAGTATGACTATCATTATATATATCATAAGACAGACAGTCATTGGACCGAATATGCCGCATATTTAGCTTACAAAGAGTTGTTTGACCATATTTCTGTGAAGTTCCCCGAGAGCAAGCCTCGGCAGATAGAGGATTTCGGTTTTGAGAACCAA
>CAZFVM010000029.1:0-13211 GCA_964522305.1 uncultured Oscillospiraceae bacterium | reverse complement strand
ATCTAAGCCTGAGGATAAGGATTCCGAAGAGAATGAGAAGTCCGGTGATTCCGGACTGTCCGAAGAGTCTAAGCCGAAAGAGTCTAAGCCGGAAGAACCTAAGCCCGAAGAACCGAAACCTGAACCGGAGCCTGAACCGGAGCCTGAACCGGAACCGGAGCCCGAACCGGAGCCGGAACCGGAACCTGAGCCCGAACCGGAAATTCGCACAGGTCTGTCTGTTGTAATTACCCCGAAAGTCTTGCCCGAAGGAGGAGGGCAGACTGCTACCATTGTCGTTACGCTAACCGATGAATTCGAAAACCCGGTAGAAGGTGCGAAGATTGTTTTTGATGCTCATGCCTTTGAATTGGGCGAGAGAACTGCACAGCTGTCGCAATCCGAGGTGATGACCGACGCTTTTGGTAAAGTTACCGTAACCTACACAACCTTGGCGTCGGATGACAAGAGGATGGTGGATATATGTGTATCTGCTTTTAAAGACCCCGACTTCGAGCAACACAATCTTTACCAAATAATAGCTGCCAATAAGTCAGCTACAGTGAACGGAGTAGTAAGGGACCCCTATACCGGTGCTCGCATGAAAGATATTTGGGTGTGCATCGCTGACAGTAAGACCATGACATATTTCGGTTGTGTACAAACAGACAGCCAAGGACGCTACTCACTGATAGTGCCCACCGGAACTCATCAATTGAATTTTGACATGCCTATAAGAGACATAAAAACAGTTAAAGCAAGCAGCTCCGGCAAAACCTATACAGTAAATGTCAACAAAGGCATCTTGACCGGGGTAGCAACCGGGATAGCCCCGGGGACTACGATAATGGCGTTTAACTGGTCGGACTTTGATCGCAACAGTCCCGATAATTTCACACTGGGGACAGAGGTAAAAAGTGACGGGTCTTTTGCCATTGCCCTTGACCCTACCAAAGCAAAAGAGACGTATGAATTGTTTGTAGTCGGTAGGAGCAATCCCTTTGTAAAAGGTATTGTCATAAAAAGCGGCCAAGTAACGGATGTCGGAACCGTAAAGGCGAACTGATGGTTATAGAGTTTTGTGTTTTTGAGCAAAAGGCATATCTTAATGATAAATGAACCAACAATTTGAAACCCGGAAAAAGTCAGACTCTGGAAAGGATTATCATAGATTATGAAGAGATGGTTAAGCGGATACAGAAATAAGGAGCAAGTTTATAAACAGTACTCAATCGATAATCAAGATGCAATAGACAAATTCAACCAAAAAGCTTTGGCTACGCTACTGTCTATAGGATGGGTGTTAACGCTGCTGCCACTGGCGGCTGTTCCTTTTAGTGATACAAAGATTAATGCAATACCTGCTTACTTAGCGACTTTTTCCGCATATTTCATATTGTTTTTGCTCTTTAGAATCCCGGCAATAAGAAAACACTCGCTCGTTGGGTTGTATATAAGTTTTTCGATTTTGTTTATTTTTGGAATATATCTCAGCTCGTTTCATTCTCCAAATATGCGAGCGACTATTTTGTTGGGCGGGTTCATTCTAATGCCGATTAGCTTTATTGACAAATTTAGACGAATAAGGGTTGTCTTGGTTTTTTGGTTGGTTGTGTCGACTGTTATCGCGTTTTATCAAAAACCACAATATGCACTGGATGATGCCATTAATTGCTTAAGTTCTGCTGTGCTTGGCTATTATGTCGGAAAAATGATGATTCATGTTCGGCTGGAAAGTTTTGAAGCTAGTCGCCAACTCGTTATAGAAAAAGAAACCGATGTACTGACAGGTCTTCTTAATCGCAGAAAGTTGTTTGAAACTTTGGCCCAACTGGAGACAACCGACTCGGAAAAGCCGTCCGGAATCCTAATGATTGATATCGACCATTTCAAAAAGTTTAATGACAACTACGGTCATATTGCCGGCGACAAATATCTGAGTCACTTGGGCGAGACTCTACTATGCTTCGCTCAGAATTTTCGATTGCAATTTTATCGTTATGGTGGAGAAGAATTCGTAGCAATGGCTTATGGATATGACGCCAAAGAGCTGATGTCAATAGCGGAGAGTTTGCGAATCTCTATACTAAGAACAGACGAACTCGAGCAGCACACTACTGTCAGTATCGGGGTTGCATATTGTGGCGATGAGCTGGTAAAAAACTATGAAAATGTAATAGATAGAGCGGATAAGGCTACTTATGCTGCCAAAAAAGCAGGACGAAACAAGGTATGTATAGAACAAAGATAAAATACAATTGTTACAAGAGGTCTTATGGAAACATTTTCAACAACAAACTTTATTGTGCATTACCATCAAAGCGAGCAAAGCTATATTGAAGAGTTAATCAACACTCTGCAGAATGAGCTTGATAAGTTGCTCTTGTTTTTTGAGCTTGAAAAGCTGCAAAATCCAACCGATATTTATATTTATAACGACAAAAACAAGTTTGTTGATCATATGCTAAAGTATACAGATACTTACCAAGATTGGATGATTGGTAATACGAGCGATGGCAATATCAACATGCTTTCTTTGGATATTTGCCGAGCAACACAGGAACATAGGAGAATGACTCTGCCTGAATGGACTCAGGTAGTAACTCATGAGCTGGTCCATATTTGCCAACAAGAAATAAACCCAAATGCGTATGGTTGTGAATGGTTCTGGGAAGCGTTGGCGTTGAATCTATCGGGGCAAGTATTGCCCGAAACCGCTATAGACTGTACAAAAGAAGAGTTAATGCTTGAATACTTAAATTTGTCAAACGGTTATCAAATCTCGTATACCATAGGTAAATATTTGCTTGAAACTTACCCTCATGGGCAAATAATTAAATATGTAAAATACCCACAAAGATTGTGGGATGATACTCAAGCGATAATAAACGAAGTGAATAACAAAATGAGTGCGGTATAAAAGGAGTCTTAATTGTTATGGAAAAGTATCAACTCGATCAGAAAGACCATGACCTTATAAATATTGGGTTAGAAGTTTTGGCAGCAAACTTTGATGATGGTGTCTATAACCATACTGTAGGCTGTGCTGTTCTCTGCAAAAACGGGAACATCTATAAAGGTGTTAATTGTGACGGGATTCATGGTTCCTGCGCTGAATATATTACTATGGGAATCGCGATATCATCCGGTGAAAGAGAGTTTGACACAATAGTTGCTGTGCATGATAAGCATCTTAATTATGTAATACCGCCATGTGGAAATTGCAGACAAATGTTGTTTGAATACTGTCCTGATATAAAAGTAATTGTCAGCGATGAGTACGGAGAGTTGGTAAAAATCAAAGCTAAAGACTTATTACCCTATGCATGGGAACCGGTTGTATGCAATTAAGACGATTTTTTAGAATACAAGAAAACAGGTAGGATGTACATATCAAAACAAACGGAGTTATTAACGATAAAAGGGATTTGGAGATTAAAGCGTGAGAAGAAAAGATAGGGAAATAACAGCGATAAAAGATATACTAAATATAGTGAGCGAAGCAAAGATACTTCATCTCGGCTTGTTTGATACCGACTATCCTTATATTGTCCCTCTACATTACGGATACGAATATATGGACGGAAATCTTGTCTTTTATATGCACTGTGCGAAAGAAGGATATAAGCTGGATTTGATAAATAAAGATATTCATGTTTGTATTGCTTTGGAATGCAATGTCAAACTGATCTCCGGTGGTGATGTTCCCTGTGATTATGCCTCATCTTTTGCCTCGGTAATTGCAAGAGGGGTTGCCTCAGTCGTGAATGACAAAGACGAAAAGATACATGGATTACGCTTGTTAATGAAAAACCAAACCGGGCGCCTTTTTGCTTTTGATAACGATATGGCGGACTCGGTGGCGGTAATAAAAGTTGTTTGTGATTCTTTTACCGCAAAAGCAAGGGAGCTTTAATTCCGAATTATGCAAAAAATCTCTTATATAATATCAAAAAATTTGATTGCGGTTAATTGATTATATCGGAGATGATACGGGCTTTTATTGTTTTGTTAAGTTAGCTGAGATACTCTCGGGGTAAGGGGGTTGTATGGAAAAAAGAAAGCTACGAAAGAAAAGCATCATAAAAACATCATTTAAAATGATTTATAATGCTGCTATCCATCTGATTTTGTTTGAAATAATTTATAAGAGCCTAATTACAATCCTCTTTAAACCCCTAATAAACATCATTATCTTTATATTTATTAGAGCCAAAGGTTATGAAATCCTAATCAATGAGGAAATATCTAGCTTTCTCTTAAGTTTTACAGGAATTCTTATGATATTAGTAGTAATGACTATTTCTGTAATTCTTGTCTACTATGAATTTAGCGTAATTTTGTTGATACTGGACAGAAGCAAGAAGGAGCAAAAAATAAACCTGTCGGAGATTAGTTAAATCGCTTTGATAAAGCTGAAAAATGTCATTAATTATAGGAATCTGGGGCTGGCTCTCTATATCCTGGTCTTAATTCCCATCTTAAATATAGGTATCCAATCCTCTCTCCTCCCCACCTTATCGATTCCGGACTTTATAACAGCAGAAGTGGCTAAGTACCCGGGGAGCGGAATATTGTTTGGGTTGCTTATCTTTATCTTGCTTTATCTATTTGCCAAGTTATTTTTAAGCCTGCCTATTATGATTTTTGGCGACAAATCTTTTAAAGATGCTTCAAGGCTAAGTTTTGCGACAATTAGAGGTGATGGGTTGCATGTAGCCTTACTTATAGGATTTGGTCTGCTGCTTTGGATAACATTAACCTACCTACCCTTTATGCTCTTCAAAAACGCCGAGTTTATTCTACTGAGGATACTGAGAATCTTATTTAATATTTCTATGACCGTGTTTACCTTGCTTGTTTCTCCTTTTATATTAGCCATAAGTCTTGAAACTTATAATTCTTATGTTGAGTTTGGCGACTTAGCCGTGGAAGAAACAGCGGGAAAAATAAAGTTAGGCTTTGTAGGTCAAAAACTATGGAAGTTATCAGAGAGAGTTTTGGGGGTTTTCCAGAGCTTTTTTAAAAAGGTTAAGAATCCCATAATATTATTTATTGGTTTAACTTTGGCTGTAATAATTGTTTTTAATATTTATAGCGAAGAAAGTATTAATACTCTTTATCAGGAACAGCTGTTAATAGGTCATCGAGGAGGAGATTATGGGGTTGAGAATACAATAGAGAGCGTTGTTTTTGCCGGACTTAACGGGGCTGATTATGTAGAAATAGATGTCCTCTTAAGCCGAGACAATGTTCCAATCGTTATCCATGACAACAACCTAAAGCGGTTGGCAGGGACATCACAGAAGATAAGCAATTTAACTGCAAAAGAGATAAAAGAAATTACCATAAGAAGCGGAGGTAAGGAAAGCAAAATCCCCACTTTGGAAGAACTAACCAGAGAGGTGAAAGGCCGAATAAAACTATTAGTGGAATTTAAAACCCATGGTCAAGAAAAAGAAAGCATAGTAGATAAGACTATTGAAGTCTTGGAAAAAGAAGGTGTCTTGGGCGACACTATCTTCCATACATCAAGCATAAAAATAATAGAAGAGTTTAGCCAAAAACATGATAACCTACCCTTAGGGTATGTATTTATAGGGAAGATAGGTGATTTTACATCCGGAAAAATGTCTAAGCTGCCGGTGGATTTTGTTAGTGCAGAAGAATCTTTAATCAATAAAAAAATGATCAAGGCTATCCATAAATCCGGCAAGGCAGTATTTGCCTGGACCATAAATGATGAGTATAAGGCAGAAAGATTATTAGAGCTTGGAGTGGACGGCTTAATTACAGACTATCCGGTGGAAATGGTTGAAATTAGGGATAGGTATAGGAATCACATTCATGGGTTGTTTGATAAGTCATTTTGGGAATAATATAAGGCTCGCTGAGCTCGAAAAACTCAGAAAACACCCTTGACCTATATTGACTATTGGGGAACATACTGATATAATTATTGCAACAAATGCTCCCCAAAGGAGGATATAGTGACAATACTACAGTACAACGAAATACAAGAATTCCTCAGACGGCGTGCCGACCTACATGCAAGGCTGAGTCTGATGCCCTATGACGGCACTCCCGAAATCAAGGAACGCGGTGATGGGAAATACCTTTATGTCAGAAAGCGTGTGTCGGGTAAACAGACATCAACCTATGTAGGTGTATATACCGATGAGCTATATAACCTTCTTCTGCGCAATGCCAGAGAAATCCGTGAAATAAATAGAGAACTCCGTAGTTTGGCAAAGCAGCTTGCTGTTGCCGGATATTCGAAATCCGAACTCTCTGCCGATGTTATACTCAACATCGAATTCGCACGCGCTAATATGAAAATGAGTATCTATGACCAAGCTGTTTTGGAGGGGGTTGCAACCTCCTTCCCTCAGACAGAGGAAATCATTGAAAACGGCAAAGTCACCGGGGTGACAGCCACCGATGTACAAAAGATATTGAATCTAAAACATGCTTGGGAATTTATCCTTGACCGAGATGTGATTGCAAGCCGGTCTGACTATTATATGCTCTGCCATATAGCGAAATTAGTCAATGAAGGCTTTTTTGCGGATGGCGGTCGTATCCGTGGTGTCCCCATTACTATTGGAGGCTCGTCTTATGTCCCTCCCCTACCAAATGAACCGGATGTAAAAGAACGAATCCGGGAAATTACCGCACAAAAAGAGGATGTAATTGATATTGCTATCAAGCTGTGTCTGTATTGTATGAAAACGCAGATATTCTTGGATGGTAACAAGCGGGTATCTGTGCTTTTTGCAAACCACTATTTGATTTCTCAAGGCGGTGGCTTCTTGGTGATTCCCAAAAAGGAAGTTCCGGAGTTTAAGCGCTTACTTGTAAAATACTATGAGGGTGAGGATATATCTATCATTTCCGCCTTTATGAAAGAGCGCTGCCGAAAAACAATGTAGTGATAATCTTGATGGATGAACTTTTTCACCTTTTATTATACAAAATGCTGTTGATATAGCTCGGTCAAAAATGCAAATAACATAAATTCTATTTTTTTCAATCAACTTGGATTTGAGGTTTGGATGGTGGATAATATTGCGAGGAGATCTTTTGACAAACAAAAATAAACAAGCATTAATAGATTTCGAGAAGGATATTAGCTGTTTAAAGCCACTGGATAAGTGGACAAACAACATCAATATCTTTGAAGTCTTAAAAGTCACTAACCAGGAGATCCGACACAGCAATTTTCTTGCTTGGTTATTTGACCCGATTGAGAATCATGGCTTAAGTGACTCTTTTATTAAGGCTTTTATCACTGAGCTTGCATATAAGCATTATTCCGAAAAAGGCAATAAAATTTGTGAATCTTCTCAAGACTTCTCATCTTATCGTGTTTACAGAGAGTCTAATAATATGGATATTGTCCTGTTGTCTCAAAAAGAAAAGAGCGTAATAATTATTGAGAACAAGGTTTGGTCTAGCGAATCTTCTAATCAACTTAAAAAATACTATGATAAAAGCATTACAGAGTTTAAAGACTGTCATCAACGCCTATATGTGTATCTAACACCGGACGGCAAGGAAGCTAGCAAACCGGAAAACTGGACTTCGTTTTCATATAAAAATATTATTGATTTGTTGGAGACGGCAATTATAGGAAAAGAACTGCGTGATGAAGTAAAACTTGTTTTGAAAAACTACATCGATATAGTGAGGAAAAACATTATGCAACAAAAAGATAGTGAATTGGAAAATATTTGCAGAGATATTTATAGCAAACATAGAACTGCTTTGCGTTTAATATTTGAAACCGTAGGAATTAACGAAACCATAGAAAACGAAATCATTTGCAACACCCTCAGAAAACTCGAAGAAGAAGGCAAGATTATATATAAAGTTAATAACCAATGGTTTTTCTTTACAAAGTCAATGGATGAATTTCTACCTACCCTGGCAAAAGAAGAAAGTTCTTGGGGTACAGACTGGGTATACTATTACTGGTTTAGAAAAGGAAATAACAGTCTAAACATTCGGCTGGAACTGGGTGGTCAGAATCTAACGAATGAATTGCGAAAAAAAACCAACTCCTTGATAATAGCATCGAACAAGAAGTTAAATGAGTATAAATACAAGACAATCTATAGTAGCTCTGTAAAGCTATCTGAAGAGGATGAAAACTATGAAGAAAAGCTTGAAAAAGCTGTAAAAGACCTAGTGTGCCGCGCTCTTGAAAATGAAGCAAAATTACTTGCCAAGGTATTATAAAAGTTCTTTTATGGAATTTATGAACTTTTTCACCTTTTATTATGCAAAATGCTGTTGATATAGCTCGGTCAAAAAATGCAAATAACATAAATTCTATTTTTTCCATTCACCTTTTTATACTAAAATAAATCAAATAAACACGCAGGTTTACAGCTATTACACTAATTGAAAAACCGGAAAGACTCGCATCTCTCCGGTTTTGTTTTGTTTGATTTGATATGCTCGTTTATTTTTCTGCCAGCTCTTTTATCTGCTTCTCGGTAAGTGGGATGCTGTGTATCTTTACAAAAGCTACATTACCGTTGAAAAAGGAAGTGCCTGTGCCGCCGTCTTGGATATCCGCACCGATACACAAAGCATGGGCTGATGGATCCGGTGGATAAGTGATGTAACCGCCGGCGTTCTTCTCTCCGACCTTGTCGCCGTTGACATACAGAGCTACCTTGCTGCCATCGAAAGTGCCTGTGACAGTGTAATAAACGCCTTCCTTGATATTTGTTTCGATTATCGTGTATGACCCGTTAATCGAAATCCAGAACTGAAGCACTCCGCCTGTCGTTATTTCGAAACCATAGCCGCCGGATTGCATGTTTCCCACAGCGTCCATAAACTCTGCGGGGTTGAATTTGTTTACCAAAAACTTTGCCGATAAGGATATGGATTCTGTTAGGGTATCGTATTCGGCTTGGCTATATTTTATCTTGAGATAATCCCCGTTGCCGGTAAACTTCGCCACATATGCGCCGCCGAGGTTCTTGTCTTTGTCTATCAGGGTGTCTCTGATGTTTTCGACAATCTTTTCGTTTTTGCTCTTATCGGTCGCACCCTTCTTATCAAATATCACATCCAGGAAATCTGCATCGGGCAAGGGGGCGTTTGGATCTACGGGGGCAGGCGGTTCTCCGTCGGTCTTAAACTCTGCTTCTAAGGTGTTGTCCGATTCTTTGCCATAACAATCAATCGCCGTTATCACGAGTCGGTACTCGGTCCCGGATAATAGCCCTGTAGCGGTATAGGTCATCTTGTCGGGACGGTTGAGATAATAATAGTCGGAAAAAGTCATAAACTCTAACGCGAGGTTATCGTCTTCCTTGGTAAAAAACTGATATTTGTAGCTGTGGACCAGGTCGTCATCCTTTGCGTGGTCGAACACAAAGGTTGCGCCGGCTCTTTTTATATCCTTGACCTCAAGCTCTGCTTGGGAGGGAAACTCAGGTTTTGCTGACGCCCCTGCTCTTTTGTCCGTGAAGATAAAGGCGTCTTTGCCCGTGGGGTTGGGCATTTTGTATTCTAAGGGGAAGAACTGTTCTGTTATTAAATCATAAGCCTTAAAAACAATGCTGTTATCTCCATAGACCTCAACAATCCAAAATTGTGCAGCATTGCCGTTGCCGGGAGGATAGGGGCCGTAGACCATGCCGCCCTCGAGCTCATAATAAGATAATGTGCCGCAACCGAGGCTTGTAAAATTAGCTTGGTGAATCGAGCGAGGGTCGTTGATTGGATAATGGGAGTGCCCGGAGAAGTTAACAACCTGCGGATATTTGCTTAAAATATCGGTAATCTGATTGGTACCCCAATCGGCACTGCCGTATACTGTCCCCTCTATGTGGTGATGTTGTGTCACGAAGATGGGCTTGTCGGGCGAGTCGGTGATAGCAACTTGGATTTCGTTATCCAGCCAGTTCTTTATATAGTTAAAGTCATAACCGGAGTTGGGAGAAACACCGATAAAATGATAACCGTTGACTACTTTGTGGCTGTTCTTTGATTCCCCGGTTATATCTTCCCATCTTTGTTGTGCTACTTCGTTTGGGTCGTTGTTGTAAAACTCATGGTTGCCCATAATAAATAGCTTTTGCGTATTGTCTTTGAGCTTGTCATCCACAATACTTCTAAACGCTTGCAGCTCGTTTTCAACGCCATAGTCTGTCATGTCACCGGCTACCAAAAGCAAATCGAAGTTCTTGTAGCTTTGCCCGGCGACATAATCATACATAAAATCTAATGATTGTTGGAACCTCTTGTACTCGGCTTGTGCCGGAGAGCCGTTGAGATGAATATCGCTCATCGCGGCAAAACGCAGCACAACACTCGGCGGCTCGTCAGAATCCGAACTGTCGGTAGATAATTCGTCTACATCGGCGGAAGAAGCATCCGAGCTGTCTTGAGGCTTAATACAAGCTGTCAGCATAGATATCGTGAGCAAAAAAGAAAGAAAAAGCAGAAATTTTTGTTTTGTCATACTATAATCTCCTTAGCATATAAATCGTAACAACACAATCTTTATTGATATGCAATAATTATACAATACCGCAAAAAATATTGCAAATGCTTTACAAGTCGGGAAAGGTGGAATATAATAAGGCTAACGATGCTTACCAAAAAGAAAATAAAAAAACACCCTACCGTAAAATACCATAACAACGCAAAATCTAAAAAACGAATTGGAGATGTCATCTATGGGAAAGAAAAGAGTGGTTGCGCTAATAATGTTATCTGTATTGATGGTTTTGACAAGCTGTTCGTTGCTAAGCAAAGAGAAGGAACCAAAATTAGGGAAATATGTGCTGGAACATGCAGAGTTTGCGGACCGGGCGTGGGTTTTGTTGGAAAAGGATAGCCGTTTTGAGTTTAATAGAAGTATGGTAACATCATATCTGCCTAGGGGTACTTACTCTGTCAAAGGGGATATACTAACACTTACAGTCAATAATGATGAGGCCTATACCTTCGTGATTGAGGAAGAGAAATTGGTCTTTGAGAGTGGCGTCTATGCCGACGGGTTGATAAATAAGGGTGCGGTCTTTGTACTGACAGACGAGGATTGAAATGCGTCATGTAATGCATCTTTTGCCTATACCGTATGAAAAAATAAGGTCCGGACAAAAGACAATTGGGCTTAGACTAAACGACGAGAAGAGGCGACTGATTCGTGTTGGTGACGAAATAGAGTTTGTTAACACGGAGGACGAGGACCGCAAAATTGTAGCTTTGGTAGTAAATATCTATAGGTTTGACTCCTTTGATGGTTTGTATAAGTCTTTGCCGTTGATAGAGTGCGGGTATACTCAAGCTCAAATCGATACAGCTAAGGCAAGTGATATGGATGTTTATTATTCAAAGGAAAAACAGAAAAAATATGGTGTGCTGGGGATAGAGATCAAGGTTGCTTTGGTACTTTGATAGATTGGGTTGCCACCCAAATGCAAATAAGTCGGTATATAAAACAAAATATATCTTCTGTAAAAAAATAAAACAATCAAATCGTGAGGTTAAAATGAAAAGACAAGGGGCTTTTGAAGGAGAACAAGAATTGCTGAAAGGAGGATTGCATTGTCATACCACCCGCTCGGACGGCCAAGATTCACCGGAGGATGTTGTGCGAGCGCATGTAGAAAATGGGTTTGACTTCCTTTCTATAACGGATCATAGGATTTATAACTATAAAAATTATGCTCCGGACACGGATATACTTATTATCCCGGGTATGGAGTTTGATGCCACTGTTTGTACGGGCGCCGGGTTTAGATGCTTTCATACTGTGTGTCTTGGTCCGGATGACGAGACCAACGGTTTTGGTCAAGACGAACGGTTCGAGAGCGGTATGGTAAAAAGCCAACATGATTATCAGAAATATCTTGATTGGATGCACTCGAACAACAATATAACCTTTTATTGTCATCCTCAATGGAGTTCTACCTATGCCCGCCACTTTGACCAGCTGCAAGGAATGATGGGGATTGAAGTGTGGAATACCGGGTGTGTACTGGGAAACGACATGGACTTTGATGCACCTTGTTGGGATGAGCTGTTGGGAATGGGTGTTAGGCTTTGGGGTATCGCCACGGATGACGGGCACGCCATGTATCAGCATTGTAAAGGTTGGGTCATGGTAAATGCCGAGAAAGATGTAAAGTCTATTCTTTCTGCTCTTGTGGAGGGTAAGTTTTATTCCTCTACCGGCCCGGTGATAAAAGACTTTTTTGTAGAAGATGGTGTCGCCCATATAAAAACCGATGCTTGTCAAAAGATAGTGTTTCACTCGGACAGACATCCTAACAGAAAATTCGAGGCTAAAGCCGGTGAAAGTCTGACCGAGGCTCAACTTGACCTGCGGAATAACTATGACTATATAAGGGCTTCGGTGGTGGACGACCAAGGGCGCAGAGCATGGACTAATCCAATATTTATGGATTAGTGTTTTGGGCTTGGGAGGGACAAAATGAGAATCTTTGCTCTGGAACTCAATAATGACATTAAGGGGATATCCGAGCGCAAAGAATATATAGAAACCCTCATAGCAAGCCTTCCCTCCCCTGATATTGTGTTGTTGCCCGAGATGGCGATTTGCAGTTATATGCCAAGTCAGGCTGCATGGAAATATGCCGATGACAGCGGAACAGATACCGCCGACTGGGCAATAAAAATTGCAAAAAAATATGATACTTATTTGGGAGTGGGATATATTGACTTTGACCGTGGGGATTATTATAACCGCTATATGATTGCCGGCAAAGAAAAGGTGTTTGGCATAGTTACAAAGAGCGAAGGAGAAGCTGCTGTCTTCAAAAGAGGATGGTACGACAATATTATATCTACGCCAAAAGGCAATATAGCCGTGGGGATTTGTTATGATGCGAGGCGCAAGCACTTCTATGAAAACATAAAAGATAAAGCAGTAAGTCTTATTGTTTTTCCCCACGGATCTCCGGCAGGCCCAAAAAAAGTCACCGAAGAAAAAGCGGCGAATGACTTTCTATGTAAGACCTATCTGGAAGCTTTTGGAGTGCCTGTCATATATATAAACAGCGTGGGAAAACTCGAATATATGCCGGGTGTAATGGGAGCTATGATGAGGTTGTTCGGCTTTTGCATGAAGGGTAAAACCGAGATATATTCGACAAGCGGTGAGGTAATAGATTGCGATGTTGTCGGTGCGAAAGGGCTAAGAACCGCGCTTGTGAAGGAGTATAGAAAGAAGGATATCG
>CAZFVM010000028.1:0-13282 GCA_964522305.1 uncultured Oscillospiraceae bacterium | reverse complement strand
TACAAGGAGGAATAAGAATGAAAAACCTAAGATTATATGCTTTGCTTATGGCGCTGGTTTTGGTTGTATCCGTTATACTGCTGGCTGCTTGTAGCGATAAGGACGATGATAACAGCGATGATAGTAGTGTGGTAAGCGAAGAAGAAAGTCAGACACCGGAGGAGATTTATCTACCCGAGAAGTTTGCTAATTCGCTTTTTGCGATTTATTCGTCGTTCTCGGATTTTGGGAACACCTTAGGGCTTGACCCGAAGCTTCCGACAGACTCGGAAGAAAAGATAAAAAACACAAAACTCGATGTTACACTAAAAGAGCTTTTAATGGGGGATACCCCTCAGATTCCGGGACCCTCGGGACTATCCATCGAGTTTTATAGCACCGATAACGCAGGCAAAGGAGTTTTGTCCGCTTTTATCGGCGAAGAAGTTATACCGGGTGAGTTTTTTGTGGGACAGGACGATTTATTTGTCAGCCTGGATAAGTTGACCCCCCTGCCTTTAAAGATACCTTTTATGGGGGCGATAGAAACCCTGGATTTGATGGAAAACCTGGTTGATATGGATACCGGAGAGATGTCCGATACCTTGCAGGAATACATGGATCTCTTTATGGACCATTTTGAGGAAGATATGTTTACCTCAAAGACAGAGACCTTGGTAATCGACGAGGTAGCATATGAGGATGCTCTCCACATCTCCTTTAAGCCCACCGAAAAGCAGTTGTTAGAAGCGGTTTTAACAGTCTTGAACAAAGCAAAGAACGACACAAAGATAAAGATGTTTATCTCCAACTTAGTCTTTGCGGACCCCGAAGGGGAGGAAAAACAAAAAGAGTTTGAAGCTGGCATTGCAGAGGCAATAGAGGATGTTACCGCTCAGATTGAGAACAGCAAAGAAAATAGCTATCTTGACTTTTCATCGGTAGAAAAAGATGGAAAGCTTATAAGTCTTTTTGCCGTATTCTTTGAAGAAGGTAAAGAAAACGGGCTGTTTAGGTTGACGAATGTTACTAAGTCCGGCACGGATGTTATGAAGATTTATTCTGAGGACGAAGATTCGAGCACCTCCTTTACCTGGGAACAAACCGCAAACGATAAGGGGAGTGCCGACGGTGTAGTTTTGTTGACAACCGAAGACGAAGAAGAATCCAATACCGTAAAGATCGAGTATGCGGGCTCAAAGGACAACAATGCCTTGACAATCGAATCCGACTTTGAGATAATTCAGCTTATAGAGAGCTATGAGATAACCTATGCTTTCGGTCTTAATTTGAGTTATACTCCAAAAGAGGAAGGCGGGTTTGGCTTGACCGGGGAGTTTTTGCTCGAAAACGAAGAGATGAAGTTGTTGCTTGATGTGGCTATTGATATATCTCTTATCGATTACAGCGAGATAGAGTTACCCGACCCAAAAGACACGATCCCGGTGGACGAGAACTTTGACGCCTCGGGTATATTCCAAGGGATGGAACAAGAATATCCTGTGTTTTATCAGTACCTTATGGGGTTGTTGGCGGACCTTGACGACCCTGACTTGGAGCTTGAGTACGAAGAAGATTAGTTTGTAATTATAAAAAAGACAAAGAGTTAAAGTAAAACAAAAATAAAGGAGAGACATCATGGCAAAGAAAACGTTTTCACTGTTATTGGTTTTTTTAATGATCTTTATGATGGTGGTACTATCAGCTTGTAAAAGTGGTGTAGCCGAGTTTGAAAAACTTGATTTGTCCAAGCTGACTGCAAAAGAAAAATTTGTTAATTCGCCAAAGATAGCCTCAGGGGTGTTCTATGATTTGAGCCGAGACCTTGGGGTGCAGACAAATATAGCCACCCCGGAAGAGGGGAAAATGGCGGTTACGGCACTAGGATTTAAGTTAAACGAGTTGTCTTTTGACGGAGAAAAACTCATTGACAAGCCGGTGGGGTTGGGACTGACCTTGTACGGAGGACAAAAATCCCAGAAGGGCGAGTTGGAGTTTTCGGTGGGTAAAGAGACCTTAAAGGGCGAGTTTTTGTTAGCCTCTGAGGCACTGTACCTTACCTTGAACAAGCTGACAAAAAACCCCTTGGAGATTCCCATGGAGGAAGCCCTCGGAGGCGGAATGTTCGACTCAATGGGACTAAAAGGCCTCGAGGACCTGAACTTTGCAGAGTATGAAGATTTGTTTGACGAGTATTTTGCTTATTTCGCCTCAAGTTTTGACGAGTCTTTGTTTACCGAAGAGACAAAGGACATAACCATAGACGGAGCCGAAATCAAAAACGCGATTGTTGTAACGGCGAAGATAAGCCAAAAAAACCTTTTGGATGCTGTGTTGAATGTGTTGACAAAAGCCAAAGCCGATGCTAAGTTCAAAAAGATTTTGGCAGGATTTATGCCCGATTACGGTTATGGAGACCCAATAGAAGAGTTAGAGACAGACCTGGATTTAGCTATCGAACAAATACGGGAAGAAAGGCAAACCGCCGTCGACAGCAACCATATAAGATATAGGGCAGTGTATAACAAAAACGACCTGGCTGCTTTGGATCTTGTAATGATAGAAGACAACATTGAGCAAGGTTCCTTCCGAATGACCAATGTTAAGAAGGGTGAGACCAGTGTAACCAAGATTAAAGCCGGAGACGGCTACGAGGGCTTTGAACTACTTTGGGAACAAACCCCCAACAAGAACAAAAGCGCCGATGGTAAGCTGCGCTTGTCCTCGGAAGGACAGGTCTTTGAGATAGAATACAAGGGCAAAAAAGAAGGACGGTTAGTTACCTTGGATTCTGTCATAAGAGTAACGGATGGTTGGGGAGACACGGTATCTTTCAATGCTATAATCAAGTATGAGTTCAAGTCCAGCGAACGGATTTTTATAGCAGCTGAGATTAACGCCGATATCGATGGCGTGAAGGTGAACTTTGAAGTATCTCTTGATTATTCCCTCAGAGCAGACAAAGGGTTAGATATTACCAAGAACACACAAAAAGTAGACGAGAACTTTGACGGAGAAGAGCTTTTTGAAAAGTTCGAAAAAGAGTATCCTGAGATTTATGACCTGATTTCCGAGTTGTTGGGAGGCGGGTTTGACAATGGTTGGGATGATGACTATGGTTGGGACGATGACTATGATTGGGGCTGGGAAGACGACGATGATGATTATGATTGGGATTTTGACTGGTAAAATATAAAGGATAAAGCATGACGGGGTAAAAGCCCCGTCATGTTTTTAAGGATACGGAAAGAGATATGCAACTATACGATTTACATATACATACTTACTTGTCCGACTGTGCCGACAGGAACAATGCGCAACCTGCCGATTATTTAAAAGAAGCGGAAAAAGCAGGGCTTTTGGCAATCGGGTTCGCCGACCACGCTTGGGACAAGGCAGTACCCGGGGCATCGCCCTGGTACCAAAAACAGCCCTTCGAAAGGCTGAAGTCCACAAAAGAAGAGTTAGAAGGTATCCAGTCTCCGGTAAAGGTGTTCTTCGGAGCCGAGACCGAATATGCGGACGGAGTACTCGGGGTTAGCGCCGAGGCGGCGCAGCACTTGGACTATATAATAGTCCCCCATTCCCACACCCATATGAAGGGTTTTGTTTTACCTGCCGGGCGGGAGAGCCCTAAGGAACACGCAAAATACTTGCTCGAGAGTTTTTACAACCTTTGCTCTCACCCCAACAGAGATTTGTTCTTTGGGGTCGCCCATCCCTTTCACCCTGTGGGAGCAAGCTTTGAAGAAAGCCGAGAGATATTTTCCCATATAACCGACAGGGACTTGGAAGAGTGTATGGCGGTATCAAAACAAAACGGGGTATACTTGGAGCTTAACACCTCCGGGTTTTCTAAGATTGCCGACGAGGATATAAAGGACCACCATTATTCCCGGGTTGTTTATATAGCAAAAGAAGCAAAAAACCGTTTTTTCTACGGCTCGGACAAACATCGAGTAGTGCCCTTCGGTAACCCTGACAGATTCTTTGATATGGGTAAGATTATCGGGTTATTGGGGCTGCAAGAATCCGATTTTTTCGATGGAATAAAGACCTTGATGCAAAAGGCGAGAAATTAGCTTTTATACAAATAAAAAGCCGGACAACCTTATCAACGGGGTCGTCCGGTTTTGATATGCTTTTTTATAAAAATCACTCGGTGGTATCGATGTTATATATCCTTTGTTGGTCGGCTATCAAAGATTGCATTTGTTCTACCACACTTTGCGGAGAGAGAATCTTCATATTATTGCCGAAGGAAAACACCCAGGAGAAGAAGATGGGGCTTATCTTCACTTTGGTCGAAAACACAAATCTGTCCGGAGATTCTTTTAATATGGTTATATCCTCGCCGTATCGGTCGATAACCGGAGATATGATAGAGTTGTGGCAGGATATTCTTACTATTTTGTCCTCCCCGCCAAACATGGAAAAGGTAAGGTTGGTATATCCGGAAATGTCCTCCGGGTCAAAGAGCTCTAATCCAAGGCGTGGTTTTTTGGTGAGCTTGATTTCTTCCATCTTATCTACTCTGAAGTGCTTTATCATATCGGTTTTTTCTTCGTAGGATATAAGGTAGTAGTTCTCGTCGTCCCAAATCAAAGACAAGGGACTGACTACATACCTCTCACCCTCGTGGCGAAAATCCTTGTTGATAACCCCGTCTTTTACAACATAGGTGTAATAGGCAAAGCTTACGGTTTTGTCCTCGGAGATGGCGGTATGGAGACGATCGATGTTGTTGTATATCCGCTCGTTTTGGGTTTTTACACTGCTTTGTCCGACAATCTGACGCCTTTGCAGTGATGCTTGGTCCCCGCTCCCTAAGGCTGCTATTTTTTTGATAAGATTTTCGCTCTTTTTTTCGGTGATGAACTTGCTTGCCAAGACAGCGTCGGCAAGGAGTTTTAGCTCCGGCACCTCGAACTCCCGTTGCCCCAAGAACACTCCGCAGTTTTTGCCCTTAGTGCGTATAATGTCATATCCGAAGGACTCGAGGGCTTCTAAGTCGCTGTATATGCTCTTACGCTCGGCTTTTATACCGCAAGAGTTAAGGTAATCTATTATCTGTCGGACAGTAAGGATATTATCCTCGTTTGTTTTTTTCAATGCCTCTAACACATAGAGAATCTTTAGTTTTTGGTTGTAGGATTTAGCCATAACATATCCTTTGACATAAAAATTAAACTTGTCAAAAAAGACCTCCGTCCACCGATAATACAGCACCGTTGATATAAGAAGCCCCGTCCCCCGCCAAGAACAAAACCGCTTCGGCAACATCTGCGGGCTTCCCCAACCGCTCTAAGGGAATAGACTCGACGAAAGCGTCTACTTCCTCCTTTGTAAGCCTGGAGTTCATCTTAGTATCTATTATCCCGGGGCATATGCAGTTGACCCGGATACCGCTGGGTCCGACTTCCTTCGCCAGAGCTTTTGTAAAGCCTACCACCGCTGCCTTTGAGGTTGAATAATCCACCTCACAGGAAGCGCCTTGCAGCCCGTATACCGAGGAGATGTTGATTATTACTCCACTTTTTTTGTTAATCATAGAAGGGAGAATCGCCCGAGAGACATTGAGGGTTCCAAAGAGGTTGGTGTCATATAAGCAACCGACATCCTCCTCGTTAAGGTCGTCGAACACCCCAAACAAAGCCACCCCGGAGTTGTTTACCAGCACATCAATATCGGGATGGTCTTTTATCATGGCGGCAACCTGTTCTTTGTCCGAGACATCCGCTTTGTAGGCGTGGGCGCTTTTTAACTCCTCGGCAAGGGCTTGCGCTTCTTGTCGACCGGTGTTGTAGTTTATTATCACATAATAGCCCTCCCGGGAAAAGGCTTTGCAGATAGCTTTTCCTATCCCCTTAGAGCCTCCGGTTACCAAAACAGTCTTCATAGTTCAATCCTATTGAATATGGGCATTATTACCGGGCGTCGTTTAATCTTGGAGTATATCACCGAGGATAATTCCTCCCTAAGCTTGGTTGACAGGATGTTTGTGTCCTTGACCCCTTTATTAAGGTACTTGTTGATAATCCGAGCAGCGGATTTTTCCAGTTGTTCCAGCAAAGCTTCGCTTTCTTTAACATATACAAATCCCCTCGACTGAATCTCCGGCGGGGAGAGGAGTTCCTTGTTGTTTGAGTCTAAGTTTACGACCACCACGATTATACCTTCTTCGGACAGGAGTTTGCGGTCTCTGAGCACACTGCTCCCCACATCCCCCACGCCGTAGCCGTCTACCATCAGGGCACCGGATTCCACACTGCCCTGAACCCTCAGACTGCGGTTTGTCATTTCAAAGACTTTGCCTGCCTCGGGGATAAAGATATCTTCGGGCTTTGTCCCCAGCTCTTTTGCCAGGTCCGCATGTTTTTTTAGATGCTTGTATTCTCCATGGATGGGAATAAAATATTTCGCCTTGACCAGGGAGTGAATTATCTTTAACTCTTCCCTGCAAGCATGGCCGGTGACATGGACTTCGTTGGGGTCGTTTATTACCTCAACCCCCCGTTTTGCCAGTTCATTTATAATCCTGTTTATTAGCTTCTCGTTCCCCGGGATTGCCGAAGCGGAGAGGATGACCAAGTCGGAGGGCCCCAAGTTTATAGCGGAGTGCTCTCCAAAAGCCATGCGATAAAGTCCGCTCATGGGCTCGCCCTGGCTACCGGTGGTAATCAAGGTCAGTTGCTTCGGGTTATATCGCTTCATATCTCCTATATCGATTATCAATCCTTGGGGAATCTTCAGGTATCCCAATCTGCTGGCGGCGCCGACCACGTTTAGCATGCTTCTGCCGGTAATAACTACCTTGCGGTTGTACTTTGCCGAGGCATTAATAATCTGCTGCACACGATATACATTGGAGGAAAAAGTAGCCACCACCACTCGCTTGTCCTGGTTGTAAAAAATCTTATCAAAGGAGGCAGCAATGGTCTTTTCGCTGGGGGTATACCCGGGACGCTCTGCGTTGGTGGAATCCGCCATCAAAAGCTTTATTCCACGGTTGCCCAGGGCAGCGAACCTACCCAAATCAATGGGCTTATCTCCGATGGGGGTAAAGTCTATCTTAAAATCCCCGGTATGAATAATCTTGCCTACCGGAGTAGATATGCATAACGCCAAAGCGTCCGGCGTAGAATGATTTACATTTATATATTCTATGCTAAAGGCTCCGAGGCGGGTAGTATCTCCGGCTTTGATTTCTATCAATGGGGCAGCTTTTGTCAAGCCGTGCTCGGCGAGCTTTCCTTCCAAAATCCCCAAGGTGAGTCTGGTGCCGTATATCTTAGTGGTTTGGTTTTTTAAGAAGTAGGGAATTGCTCCCATATGATCTTCGTGACCGTGGGTCAAAATCAATCCCTTGACCTTGTCGGCGTTTTTTTGAAGATATGTGGTATCGGGTATGACCAAATCTACACCCAACATATCGTTTTCCGGGAAGGCGACACCGCAGTCTACAATTATTATGTCCTGCTGGTATTCAAAAACGGTGATGTTCATTCCGACACCGTCTACACCTCCCAGAGGTATTATCTTTAATGTTTTCTTTTTAGACATGTTATATTCCTTTCATTATCTATAGTATATTATGCAGTCTGCCCCTTGCTTTGTCAAGAGTTTGACCCTTTTGCGGCTCAATAACGGGGGCAGTGGACAGACTGTGTTTAGTTTTAAAAGTATTCGCCTTGACATTTAATTTAAATCGGTTAATATTAATATGTATTTGTATTTTTGATACTTAGATTTTAACCGAAAGGCATTTATTATATATGGAGAAAATTTATATCAACGGTGGGAAGCCTCTAAAGGGTAGTATTGAGGTCGGCGGGATGAAAAACGCCGCTTTACCTATTTTGTTTTCCACTATTTTGGTTGAAGATAAATGTATTATCGAGAACCTGCCGGACATACTTGACATAGACACCACCCTTATCATATTAGAGGAAATGGGTGCAAAGATAAGCAGAATCAACAACGGTACCGTCGAGATCGACACCAGGACTCTCAACGGAGGCACCATGCCCTATGAGCTTGCCAGAAGTATGAGGGGCTCTTATTATGTTTTGGGTGCGGAGCTGGGCAGGTTTGGAAGAGCCAAGGCGGCATACCCCGGAGGGGACGACTTTGGCAAACGTCCCATGGACCAACACATCAAGGGGTTTGAGGCATTGGGCGCTCGGGTAACCGAGACTGAGGAACATATTGTTTGCGAGAGTGACAATAATCTTGCGGGCGCATCGGTATACCTTGACGTAGCTTCTGTGGGAGCCACCATAAATATTATGTTAGCGGCGACAAGGGTCCAAGGTATGACGGTTATAGATAACGCAGCCCGGGAGCCCCATGTGGTTGACTTGGCGAACTTTCTCAACAGCTGCGGTGCGGATATCTCCGGTGCGGGAACCGAAGTTATTAAGATTCGCGGGGTACGGGAGTTGCATGGCAGTACCTATGCCATAATTCCGGATATGATAGAAGCGGGGACCTATATGATGGCGGCTGCCGCCACCAACAGTACCCTTACCATAACCAATGTTATACCCAAGCACTTGGAGGCGACCTCAGCCAAGTTGACCGAGATGGGAGTTACCGTAACCGAGCATGACGATGCGGTTACCGTGTCACGATCGGATACACCTCTAAAGAGAATAACGGTTAAGACCTTCTTTTATCCCGGGTTCCCGACAGATATGCAGCCTATGATTTGTGCGTTGCTTTGCCTTGCTCAGGGGACTTCAACTTTGACCGAAGGAGTGTTTGACAACAGGTTTAAGTATACAGATGAGCTAATACGTATGGGGGCAAAGATTACGGTACAGGGCAGGACTGCCACCATCGAAGGGGTAGACAGCCTCAAGGGAGCCAACATACGAGCGGTAGACATTCGGGGCGGTGCGGCTTTGGTAGTCGCCGGGCTTGCCACAGACGGGGTTACCTGGATAGATGACATCTACCACATTGAAAGAGGATACGAAAAGATAATAGACAAACTCAGGGCGGTAGGCGCTGATATAAAAAAGATAACAATGCCGGATATTAAGGTTAACAACGGCAACGGATAAAAAACAAAACAGATGCAAAAACCACGCATCTGTTTTTTATCGCTTTGTTAGCCAAACAATCCGTAGAAAATCCCTCCTGCCACCCCTGATATAACAATTATCAATATGGGGAAGATTTTGTACTTGCGTACTATAAAGAGACAGACACCAAACAAAAAAACAGAGAAGAAAAATATGTCGTCGGGGTCTGTGCTGATGCTGCCGTTTTTAAAGAAAGCCAGTAACAACAATGCCAAAGCTGCGTTGGATATAAGCCCCATGACCCCCAGTCTCAGTCCGGTCAATACTCCTTGTACTTGACTCAACCGCTTGTAGCGCATATATAGAAAAGAAAAAGCAAAGGTTACCGCCAAGGTTGGAAGCAAGAACCCAAAAGTAGCGATAATAGCTCCGGGGAACCCGGCTACCTTTGTACCTACGAAGGTGGCTGCATTTATAGAGATAGGTCCCGGGGTCATCTCAGAAACAGTGACGATATCTGCAAATTCGGTTAAGGTCAACCAGCCGTGTTGCTCAACGATATGACTTTGGATCAAAGGCAGAGATGCCAGACCTCCTCCCACCGAGAAAAACCCGATTTGAATAAAAGCCCACAGCAATTCCAAGTATACCATGTCAGTCCTCCTTCCTTTCGGTAAAGAGTAAAAACCCGATTATTCCGCAAGCGGGGATAACTAACATTACATTGACCGAAAAAACCGTAACCGCCAGAAAGGCAAGGAGAGAAACCGCAACAGAAATAATAGTCTTTGACTTGTAAACTGTCTTTGACATGGTAATAAGAACATCGACAATCAGGGCAACCACCCCTGCTCGCATCCCGAGAAAGACGTTTTGGACCAAGGGGGAGGCACCGAACGCCTGATATCCAAAGGAGATAACATATATAATCAATAAAGGGGGTAACACAGTTGCAAACACGGTTATCAAAGCTCCGCCTATCCCTGCCACCTTATAACCTATCAAAAAGGCGGTATTGGTGGCTATTGCACCGGGAGCGGATTGAGCGATGGCAGTAAAGTCCAGCATTTCACTTTCTTTTAGCCAGCCCATCTTCTTTACAAAGGTCCTTCTCATTAAAGAGACGATAACATAACCGCCTCCAAAGGTGAAGGCGCTTAGTTGAAAGGCAGACCAAAACAGCTTAAGATACAGACTTCTTTTCTTTTCCAAACAAAAACTCCCTTTTTTAACTTATCCCTTATATTATAACACAAAAACAGCAGTAAAACTCAACAAACAAAATAGGTTTTTTATTATAGTTTAGGGCATAAAAAGAGCCGGCAACTTTTTTGTTACCGGCTCTTTGTAATCGCTAATAATTACACAGTTTTGTTCTTTCTAAACACAAAGACTAATATCACCGAGGCTATCAATATAACTAAGGCGATAATAACAGCGATATACCAGGGGAAGGAAGACCCGGTTGACGCAGAGCTCTCGTCACTGTCTTCAACTGCTTCCTCTCCCACTGTAATTGTTATTGGTTGGGTATATAGCACATAGTCCGCCCCTTCTACAGTCCTGGTGGCAGTGCTTATAATAAAAGTAGCCACCCCTTCTTTTAGTGCTTTGATGGTTCCGTCCTCGATGGAAATTACATCTTCTCCGTTCAAGAAGTGGATTTCTGTGGTTTTGTCTGATAGAATATTCCTGGTTTTGCGTTGATAGGTTATGCTTTGGACCTCAAACTCCGTGGACCCGTCGGGGTCGATTCGTTTTTGATTAAAGGGCACCAAAAGCTTCTTTATCATATACTTGGAATATTGGGCGTCGTCAGTGGTTATCCCTCCCGCTCCCGCCAAAAAGGGAATGTCAAACCTGTTGGCAGAACCGACAGAATAGGTCCAGGGCCACAGGCTGATACCTCTATGCCGCATCGCCTCGATATAGTCCTCGGAAAGAGCAGAAAAGTTGGGATTGTAGGTGGAATAGTGCAGGGAAGTGTTTTGGATATTGAAATAAAGATTCTCGTGGAACTTTTCCACATCCCCCGGCGCGTGGTTTGTACCGCCCAAGAGCCCGGTTCCCATTTCGGGCATAACATCCCACATTCCTTTGAGTTGGTTACCGTTAAAACTTATAACAAAAACTCGGTCATAAAAGTCGTGCTTGGTTATTAACTCGGCAATAAGAGGAAGAATCTCGGGCTTACCGCTTTTGATTTCCAAGAAAATTTTGGCGTCGTTGTCCTTTAGCGCAATAATCATTTCCTCTAAGGTCGGAACCTTTTCGTCGGGGAACTCGTTCTTGAACCTGTTGTTCGGCCCCCAGAGATTACAGTCTTTTATTTGCTCCAAAGTCAGGGTCTCTATCTGGGCGGTTAGTGTAGAGGTGGTGGTACGGTTTAGAGTACCGTCATGCATTATTATCACATGGTTGTCTCTTGTCAAATAAACGTCGGTTTCCACCACATCCGAACCGTTTTCTATAGCTTTCAAAAACCCGCTTAAGGAGTTTTCGGGCGCTTGGCTTGGATTGCCCCTGTGACCTATTATGGTAGGGGTACGGGTCAGGGTGTTTTCTTTAAAAAACTCGGTGTATAAGTCGAAAACATTAGTGTAGTTAATGGTTATCAACCCCGTTGCCCCGGAGGTAATCATCTTTATCAAGCCGATATCGTCGACTTCTTGGTTGGCCATGGTCCATACGGTTATCCCTAAGTCCTGCAGATACTCCACATATTCGGTCACAGTATGCTCAATAGGCAAAATCGCTATCAAAGAATTGGCTTTCCTGACGGTTTGTCGTATCTTGGAAAGGTCATCGGCGGTAAGGGTCTCGGTTTCGGGATTAATGATAAGCGCGGTTCTCATGGCAGGGCTCGTCTCCCGGATATAAAGCATAAGCTCCGGGTCGTCTCCGACCATCAGGATGTCCCGCAGGTCTTTGTCTTTGAAATAATCAATAACACCGTTGGCGATGTCTTTGCTCTTGATATAAAATGCCGGGATGATGTTGTTCGAAAGGTTAACTAAAGCATCCTCCAAACTCGCTATCTTTTCACCTTTTGGGTCGGTAACATCCAAATCCCCGTTTATATACATCAACGCGTTGGAGGGTTTTTGACCGTTTTGCAGTTCTTGCAGCGCATCCTTGTCGGATACTATGGCAATATTGGTAGGGGAGTTGAGTATATTGGATTCAAACCCTTCCACATATTGAAGCCTTTGGATAGCCTTGGGCTTAACATATTCCGGGGCGCTTTCCAAGACCGTGACTTTGATAGAATCTACAACAAACTTTGAAGAGTTTGCCTGCAAGCCAATCCCGCCTGTGGCGGTGTTGGCGATGTCCGGTAACTTATCGTAATATATAACCGAGTTGCCGTTAACCATAAGGTTAACTATGTCGTCTTTTGCTTCTACGGTAAAGGTATAATTGGATTTGGGGTCTAAGGGCTCCCCATATCCGGTAGACTCGTAATAAACCCAGGTTCCGGTATTGGATACCAATTCAATCCCGCCGGTGGTGGAGGAGCCCGGCATCGCCATGTTGTTTCTGACACACATATGGTAATAAGGGGTGCCGGAAGTTGCAACGCTCTTTGCTCTAAACATTATAGAAAACCAACGGTTGGAGTCGGTAGGGTCGGTCTGGGTACCAACTACATCAATTCTGTAGTTGGCGATATCCGACAACCAGGCAGGCAGATACAGCCGGGGGCTGCCTGCTGCAAGGCCATCAATGGTGAGTTTGCCGTCTTTAATTGTATAGATGTTGTCTGCGGCGGTTTTGTTCCAGCCCTTTAAAGCGTCCTCGGAATCAAAGGTTTCTTCAAAGAGTACATACTCGTCCTTCGGGTCCTCTTTTGCTACCAAATATACATTTTGGCTTTGCTCTTTGTGAGTGGCAATTAAGGTAATTACTCCGGGAGCGGTTACTGTAATCGAGGTTACTGTGGAGTTGTCCCGGGCCCACTTTACATCGGAGGTAACCGAGCCATCTGAAAACTCAACACTGTACTCCTTGAGGTTAACCAGGTCTCCTTCCAGTGCCAAAATAAGGGGTTCGTTGAAGGATATTGTTGTCGTCTTTGCGGCAACCGGCAGGCTGCCGATAACAAAACCGGATAACATTACAAGAATTAATAACACGGCAGATATCCGCCTTATTGAATAACTGCCCGGGTTATACTTATGGTTCATTTTGTTCTTCCTTTCTGTAAGGTATTATTATAAAAGATAATATATCACAAAGCTAGTAAAAAAACAAACCCGCAAGAATGGGTTTTA
>CAZFVM010000027.1:0-13442 GCA_964522305.1 uncultured Oscillospiraceae bacterium | reverse complement strand
TTTACAATTTCTTCTATATTATTAAAGAGATAATTTTCAAACGGGATTTTCAAGCAACACACTAATGGCGGCGAGTACAAATCCGCTGGCGGTTTCTGTTCGCAATATCCGGTTTCCCAACCCGACTTTTGGTATAGACAAAGAGTCACATAGCTGTATTTCCCCGATAGACAGTCCGCCTTCCGGACCTATAAGAAACCCAATACTCTCCGGTCGTGGTGTACCTAAGAGTTTTTGTATCGGTACCGTTCCTTCCCCTTCATAACAGACAAAAGAAAGATCTAAGTTTTTCATGTTTTGCAAAGCTGCAGCAAAACTCACCGGCATCCCAACCGTCGGTACCACCCCTCTGCCGCTTTGTGCACCGGCGGCGAGGGCTATTTTGTTTAGCCTAACAAGTCGGTTCCCAAACTTTTTGGCATCGGGTTTCGACACGCTTCTCTCGCACATTACAGGTATGATTTCTCCGACACCCAGTTCTACGGCTTTTTGAACAATGGTTTCGAGTTTATCCCCCTTTGGCATCCCTTGATATAGGGTGATATGAAAAGGAGGTTCTGCAAAGCTTGTTTTCTCCTCGGACAGCTCTACGGTTACAGTCTCCGAGTCTCGGCAAGCTATGGTTCCGGTGTATTCGGTGCGCTGCATGTCACAGACCACTATTTTGTCCCCGACTCTCAGCCGCAAGACTCGTGTAAGGTGTCCGGCATCACTGCCGGTTATTACAACCCGATTATCGGTTATACTCTCTGCCGAAACAAAAACCCTGGGAATAGAGGACATAACACCACCTGCTTTGCAAAAACACTATAAATTTCGTTGATGTATTATATTCCAAAACAACAAAAAAGTCAATTTGATAAAAACCGAAAACGAGTCGAAAACATGGGCGAAAAAGACCAAAAATCAAAAGCCTATTGACATACCGGCCCTATTATTATAGAATAAACATACAATATTACCTATTGATGTAAGACCTTATCCGATACACACGGCACCGAAGAGATGATTTTTGATGTGTTTTCGTTCGTTTAATCAGGGTAAGGTTTACGGAGGATATGAGATGGTTGAGCGTTTCGACGAAATCCAAGAAGAGTACACCGAGATTACTTTAACCGACGAAGAGGGCAACGAAAGCCGCTTTGAGCTTATTGGTGATCTGGACCTAAACGACAACAAGTATGTAGCCTTGGTTCCCTTAGAGGGGGAAGAGGACGAATATGTTGTTCTTAAGTTATCCACCGACGAGAGCGGCGAAGAGATGTTTGTTACCATAGACGACGACGAAGAGTTCGATAGGGTAGCAGACGCCTTCGAGGACAGCTTCATGGTGGAGTACGACATGGATTCTGATGATACCGAGATCGACGACGATGATGACGACTTCGATTACGAAGAGGACGAAGACTGAGTATTCACCGAGGTGACGATTAATAGCCATAGCCTTTGATATACCTTAAGGTTATGCTGTGGACAGACCCTCTTGAATAACCAACCTGCGAAGCACGTGATAAGATGACGCACAAGCGTTTGTCCGCCCTATTTAAAAACCCACAGATTATTTAGGGAGTTTGAATTCTGCGAGGGTGTTGCAGGCCTCCCGCGAACAACACAGTTTTGTTCGTGGATGTTGGAAGCACTAAACTCAAGGTGAGAACACCCACCTGCACATAGCAGGGTTATTTTACATAGGGGAACGGCTTTGCGGGTAAAGACAGCAAACAGGCACAAATTCTCTTTTGATGAGGGTTTGTGCCTTTCTTTAAACACAAAAAACCCGAGGTTTTAATTCGGATTTTTTGTGTTTTTATACTCTTATATGTATATTTGTTTATTCTGAGGATTCCTCAACCGCTTCTTCCTGAACAACGACAGTTGTTTCTGCAACTTCGGTTGTTTCTTCTTCGGTTGTTTCTTCGGCTACGGTTTCCGCAGCTTCTTCTACAACTTCAACAACTTCTTCCCGAACAACATCAGTTGTTTCTGCAACTTCGGTTGTTTCTTCTTCGGTTGTTTCTTCGACTACGGTTTCTACAACCTCTTCCACACTTTCAGTTGTTTCTTCAACTACGGTTTCCGCAGCTTCTTCTACAACCTCAACAACTTCTTCCCGAACAACTTCAGTTGTTTCTGCAACGACAGTTGTTTCTGCAACTTCGGTTGTTTCTTCTTTGACAGTTTCAACAACCTCTTCTGTTACGGTTTCCGCAACCTCTTTTGTGGGTTTTTCCGCAGACTCAATAAATTTGTCTATCGATTCGTCGGGTCCCAGTTCATCCAGCAAAGCCTTAATAGACAAGCTTACTCTGTTTCTCTCTAAGTCGATTGCAATAATCTTTGCAGTGACTTTATCCCCGAGCTTCAATACCGAAGCAGGGTTTCCTACAGGTTTTCTAGCTATATGTGTGTTGTGAATCAATCCGTCGACGCCGGGTATAATCTCGGCAAAAGCTCCGAAGGGCATAAGGCTTACAACCGTGGCAGTAACCACATCCTCTACTTTGTAAGTATTGCCAAAGATGTTCCAAGGGTTGTTAGCTTCGGTTTTGTATCCCAGAGAAATTCTCTTGTTTTCGGGGTTAAGGCTCTTGATATAAACATCAATAGAGTCCCCCACTTGGAACAACTCGGCGGGAGGCTTAAGTCTTCCCCAAGAAAGCTCGGTAATATGAACCATACCGTCCATGGGACCTATATTTACAAAAGCGCCGTAATTTGTAAGAGACCGAACAGTACCGGTAAACTTATCGCCTTCGTTTAAGGATGCAAAGAATTCTTCTCTTTCTCCTTCTCTCTTCTCACGGTTTGCAAATCGGATAGAGCCCACTGCTCGTCTTCTTTGCTCGTTTGTTTCGATTACCTTGTAATTTACAGTCTGACCCTTTAGTTGTTCTAAGTCGGCACTTCTGGGTATACCGCAATGGGAAGCAGGGATAAACACCTTCATGCTTTTTGTGGTAACCAATACACCGCCTCTGAGAATGTGGGTAACAGTACCGGTCAAAATAGTGTCTTCTTCGTGAGCCGCTTCAATCAAGGACCAGTGTTTGGTTTGGTCAAGTCTTTTCTTAGAGAGCATCACTGTGCCTTCGTTGTCATTAAACTTTACACAGATAACTTCTATTTGATCTCCGACCTTGAATTCCTCTTCTAAGTTGACATCGGTATCGGAAGTCGCCTCGTCATACGGAAGAATACCGGTATACTTGATACCTAAGTCCACATGTATCTCGGCAGGACTTACAGAGGATATTGTGCCGACCGCTCTTTCTCCCGTTGATAGTGTTTTAAAAGATTCGTCCAGCATTTCCTCAAATCCGAGATCATTGTTTTTTGTTTCCGTCATTGTCTGATAAACCTCCTGAATTATCGCCTCAGGTGTCGATGCACCTGCAGCTATAGCTATTGTTTTTACTTCTTTATAAAAATCTGCGGGAAGACTTTTTAAGTCCCGGGCAGTTTCTATATAAAGAGAGTTTTTTGCATGCTCTCGGGCAATCCCGTAGAGCTTTGCGGTGTTAGAGCTTGTTTTACCTCCGACAACTACTACCAAGTCGCTTTTTTCCGAAAGCTCCTTGACTTCTTGTTGCCTTAAGTCGGTAACACTACATATTGTATCAAATATTAGGGCATTTGTATATAGACTTTTTATGAACTTTTGGCATTTGTCCCATTCTTGGGTATTAAAAGTGGTTTGAGCTACCAACAAGGGATTCTTTATATCCCCTTTGTTTTGGGGGTCAGAAAAGAAGGACTCCAGTTTTGCATAGGAAGAAAAGACATAAGCGTCGCCCTTGGCAAAGCTTTTTATACCTATGACCTCGGGATGTTCCGGGTCCCCGATAATAACAACCGTGGGGGCAACCATAGGGTCAGCCTCGGGGTTGGCAGAGTGGTTTTTCACTATATTGTGAGCCTTTCTCACATAGGGGCAGGTGGCATCGATTACCTCGATATCCTTTGCCAAAAGCATCTCATAAACAAAAGCTTGTACACCGTGGGTTCTCACGACAACAACACAGCCCTTGGGAAGATCGGAAATATCCTCTTGAGATATAACCTTTACACCTCTTTGCTTTATAGAGTCCGAAAAAGTCTTGTTGTGGATAATCTCACCTAAGCAAAATATCTGTTTGCCGGAGGTATTGTTTTCCAACACCTCTTCCAACGTATCCACCGCTCTTTTAACCCCAAAACAAAACCCGCTGTGTTTTGCCAAAACAATATCAGTCATTCCGTTTTTTCCTTTGCTCTTCAAAGGGTGGTATTACATAAGAAAAACAATATTGAGCTATCTCTTTTGCCCTGGGGTCAGGGTTAATATTCATATACTCCTCCGCATAAATCGGCTTGCCTATCACAACTTTGCAAGGCCGTAAGAACCCGGGATACAGCCTCTTTGTCACAATAGAAACCGGCAAAACCGGGACCTTAGTCTTGGCAGCCAAAAGGCCGAGCCCCGCTTCTACCTGGTCTAAACTCGGCGCTATACCTCTTATCCGGGTTCCCTGGGGAAAGATGGCGACATTATCCCCATTCTCTATAGCTCTTATGGTTAATTTTATCGCGCTCAAATCGCTGTTTCCGCGATTGATTGTGATAACTTTTGCCCCTTTAAACAACCATTTAAAGAACTTGAATCTTATCAAAGACGAACGGGCGATAAACCGTTGGGTTTGTTTTAATGCCACGGCTATACACACCGGGTCCAAAAAAGAAGAATGGTTGGCACAGACAATATAAGGGCCCTTCGGTTCGTTTTCCCGCCCTTTTACACGGAGAAAAAGGAACATCCGAGACAAAGGGTTAACAATAGCTCTCAAAATTCTATATATCATCTAATCTAAGATTCCCTTTACGATTTCTGTTAGGTTGATGAGGTTTTGTTCTATGGATTCACCGGAGTTATCGTGCAAGATTGCGTCCTTTGCAGGCAGGGCAGGGGCAATATCCCGCTCCCTGTCGTTCTTATCCCGCCATTCCATATCGGTCAACACCTCCTCATAGGTGACCTGTTGACCTTTGGCAATCAGCTCGTTATATCTTCGACGGGCTCGGGTTTCGGTGTTCGCGGTCATAAAGATTTTAACCTGAGCGTCGGGCAAAACCACGGTACCTATATCCCTTCCGTCCATTATTACGTTGTTGGTCTTGGCGATATCCCGTTGCAAATCCAGCAAGAACGCCCGCACCTCGGGGACCTTTGACACATCCGATGCATATTTCGTCACCTCGGGGGTACGGATTTCCTCCCCGATATGCTTGCCGTTAAGAAAAACCGCCCCACCACCGTCAATCAAGGTCATGGTGATATCAATCTCGGGAAGCAGGCTGATTATCCCTTTAGTATCTTGGGAGTCTATCCCTTTTTCCATCACATATAATCCCAGGGTGCGATACAAAGCACCGGTGTCTATATAGACAAAACCCAGCTGACGCGCCAACATTTTGGCCATAGTGCTTTTCCCGCTGCCGGAAGGACCGTCTAAGGCTATCTTTATAGTTTCTTTCATTTCTAATCCCTGCCTTTAATATTTAGCAATAAATCTATGGTTAATATTATATATTATTGCCACTCTTTATGCAATAGCTTGCAAGCCCCGCCAAGACTTACCCCACACACCTGCTTTTGACAAAAAATGTTGACAACTCCGGGGCTTTGTGATATCATGCAAAGACCGATAACCTTGGCACATCGCCAAGGGAAGTTATCAAACAAGGGACCTTATCTTTTTGGAAACCCCGTCAGAGAGTCGATGTCGCGGCTGAAAGCATCGATGGGGGAGTAGTAGACTAAGCAACACCCTTTTTACATCACATAGAATAACACTAATAAAGCTGGGTGTTTTTTGCACCAAGATGGGTGGCACCGCGGGTATGTCCCGTCCCATAAAGACAATTTATGTTTTTATGGGTTTTTTTATTGGAAAAATATTTTATTTGCAAAACAAAAAGGAGTATCATAAGAAATGAGCACATACAGGACCCACACTTGCGGAGAGTTGGGAGTCGAGCATATAGGCAAGAAAATAAAACTTGCAGGTTGGGTGGACACCATCCGAGACCACGGAGGAGTAGTGTTTCTGGATTTGAGGGACCACTACGGTATTACCCAAATAGTGACCGACGAGGCGGGGCTCCCGGAGGAGTTTGGCAAAGAATGGGTGATTATGGTGGAGGGCACAGTAGAAAAACGAAGCCCGGAGAATATAAACCCCAAGCTTGCCACCGGCAAAGTAGAGCTAAAGGCAACGACGCTTACAGTGTTAAGCAAGGCTTTTTCTCAATTGCCTTTTGAGATAAACGAGTCGACAAACACTCGGGAAGAGCTTCGACTAAAATATAGATTTCTCGATTTACGCAACCCCGAGGTTCACAAGAATATTGTACTTCGGTCTCAGGTTGGGGCATTCCTGCGGGAAAAGATGACAGAGCTTGGGTTTTTAGAGATACATACCCCAATATTAACCTCCTCTTCCCCCGAGGGAGCGCGGGACTATTTGGTTCCCAGCCGCAAGCACCATGGCATGTTTTATGCTCTCCCTCAAGCACCCCAGATTTTTAAGCAACTTTTGATGACTTCCGGATTCGACCGTTATTTCCAGTTAGCCCCATGCTTTAGGGACGAGGATTCCAGGGCAGACAGGTCACCGGGTGAGTTTTATCAACTGGATTTCGAGATGGCGTTTGCCACTCAGGAGGATGTCTTTGCCGTTGCAGAAGAGGTTTTGCACGACACCTTCGTCAAGTTTTCCGACAAAAAGGTAACCCCTCTTCCTTTCCCCAGGATACCCTATAGCGAAAGCATGGCAAAGTACGGCTCGGACAAGCCGGATTTACGCAACCCCCTTACAATCTGTGACCTCACGGAGTTTTTCTCGGATGTGGATTTCCCCCCCTTCAAGAACAAACCGGTAAAGGGTATTGTCGCTCCCGATTGCGCCGGTTGTGCCAGAAGCTTTTTTGACGGGATGCTTTCCTTTGCTTTAGATATCGGCATGAAGGGCTTGGGATATATTTCCCTTTTACCGGACAACGGGCTAAAAGGTCCCATTGTCAAATTCTTATCCGAACAAAAACAAAACGAACTCATAGCAAAACTGCATCTCAAAGCAAACGACACCTTGTTTTTTATCTGCGATAACAAAAAAGTGGTCGAAAGATTATCCGGACTCATTCGCAGCGAGTTGGGAGAGCGCCTGGATCTTATCGACAAAGATTCTTATGAGATGTGTTTTATCACGGATTTCCCCATGTACGAGATCGACGAAGAGACCGGCAGGTTAGAGTTTACCCACAACCCCTTCTCTATGCCCCAAGGGGAGCTGGTGGCTTTGCAGACCCAAGACCCCTTACAAATAAAGGCATATCAATACGATATTGTATGCAACGGGGTAGAGTTGTCCTCCGGTGCAGTCAGGAACCATCGACCCGATATAATGGAAAAGGCGTTTGAGTTAGCAGGTTATACAAAGGAAGATTTAGAGAGCAAGTTCCCCGCATTGTTCAAGGCTTTTCATTACGGAGCACCCCCTCATGCCGGTATGGCGCCCGGGTTCGACCGTATATTGATGCTCCTTACACAGACCGAAAGCATCAGGGAGGTTATAGCCTTCCCCATGAACAGCAACGCCCAAGACCCGCTTTTGGGTGCCCCCGGTAAGGTAACCGAGCAACAACTCAGAGAAGCTCATATAAAGATAAGATAAAGAGTTTGCAACCATCAGATAAAGGAGGTTTATCATGGACCAATCGACGAAATATTGCGAGATGGCGAAGCTAAGTCTCACCGATAGAGAACAAGAAGGTTTTTCGCGTATTTCCGAGAGGATATTGCCAAGGCTGGACGCTTTAAGCGAGATTGTTGCCGACACCCAAGAACCTCTATATACGGTTGTTGACGCAAAAAACCCGTTAAGGGAGGACATACCGGCAAAGACCTACACCTTAGAAGAGATTATGCACAACGCGCCTGTGGAACATGAGGGATACTTTCAGGTCCCAAAGGCTTTATAAGGGGCGAGACATGGATACAAAAAACAAAACATCAAAACACCTCCAAGGCACCGGCATAGGGCTCTCGGATGTCATATTACAAAAGGACATTTCTGCTACGGCAGGGTCCCGAATCCTGTCCGGGTTTTCTCCTCTTTTTGACGCGACGGTTGTAGAGCGATTAGTCGCATCCGGCAGGCAGATAACCGGCAGAATAGAGATTGAAGAGTTCGGTATCCCGGACTTGTTCGATAACGAAGACCGGTCGACAGACTTTCTCGTCGACCGACTAAAGGGCAGGGATTTTTCCTCTTGCCTTTGCAACGATTTGTTCGGCAGCTACAGGCAGTTTGCCGCCCGGGAGGAGTTGTTTTACCTTCATCCCACTTATGGCACCGTTTCCCGTTACGGGCTTATACCTTTAGCCTCCTCCATGGACGCTATAGGGGTTTTGGCTCGGGATATTCATGAGGGATTTGATATCCTCAAGATTATTTCCGGCAAGGACGAAAAAGACGGCGTTATGGAGCAGGAGTTCGAGATATCGACAACCCCGCAGCCCGAGATGACCTTTTATATTCCGGACAACGTTTTGTCCTTGGCAGACGAGGATACCCAAAGGGTGCTAAAAGACTTATCCGCACTGCTAAAGGCAAAGACCGACCCCTTATCTGACTTTGATTATTACAAGGATGCAATGTTTGTTTTGAGCGCTGCCGAGATTAGCAACAATCTTGCCAGATACGACGGCATCAAATATGGATTCCGCACCCCGGAGTATCGCGACTTAGACGAGCTATATGTAAAGACCCGCTCCGAGGGCTTTGACTCACGGACTAAGTATATGATCCTCTTCGGAGCCATGTTTTTGAGTGGTAATAATTACAACAAGTATTTCCAATCGGCAGCAAAACTAAGGCGTGCAATAACGCAAGAGCTGTCTTTTGAAGATTACAATTTTATCCTGTTACCCGCAGAGCTTAACGGGAACAAATATGACAACCTGTCCCTGACCGCCGTCACCGCTTTGACAGGCTTGCCCTCCTTATCCTTTAATTACAAAGGAGCGGGACTTTTACTTGTCGCTTACAAAAACGGGGAGAGAGCATTAGAATATGCAGGGAAGGAGCTGGGACTATGAAGTATGAAGTTGTAATAGGGCTGGAAGTCCATGTAGAGCTATCCACAAAGACCAAGCTGTTTTGCTCTTGTTCCACAGAGTTTGGTGCACAGGCGAACCAAAACGTCTGCCCCTCCTGTCTGGGGATGCCCGGCACCCCCGCTTTACTAAACAAAAAAGCAGTCGAGCTGGGAATCGCCGCAGGGCTTTTGACTAATTGCGAGATATCTAAGGTAATAACCTTTGACAAGAAGAACTATTTTTATCCGGACTTACCCTCGGGCTATCAACTAACCCAGCTGTATGCCCCTATTTGTACCGACGGCAAAGTAAATATCCATACCCAAAACGGTCAAAAAACCATAACCTTAAAGCAAATCCACTTAGAATGCGATGCGGGCAAGCTCATCCATGATGGGTTTACCTCCGCTACATTGGTAGATTATAACAGGGCAGGGGTACCCTTGGTTGAGATAGTCAGCAACCCGGACTTTAGCGACGCGGAGGAGGTAGTCGCCTATCTCGAAAAGATAAGGTCCCTTTTTAGCTTCGCCGGTGTTTCGGATTGCAAGATGCAGGAAGGGTCCATGCGGTGCGATATAAATCTATCCATAAGAGAGCAGGGCAGCGACACCTTGGGGACCAGGACAGAGATTAAGAACATGAACTCCCTCAAGGCAATATCTGCCGCTATCGAGTACGAGGCACAGCGACAAATCGATGCCTTAGAGTCGGGAGAAGAGATTGTCCAAGAGACCCGCCGTTGGGACGACGCCTCAGAATCCACCTTTTCCATGCGGGGCAAAGAGGACGCCACCGACTATCGTTACTGCCCGGACCCCGAGATTTTACCGACCTTTATCAGCCCCGAGATGATACAAGGGGTTAAAGATTCTCTGCCCGAGTCCGCCGAGGACAAGTACAAGAGAATGACGACCGAGCTTGGGTTATCCGATTATGACAGCAGTATTATAACAGGAAGCAAGCGGCTATCCGATATTTTCGACGAGACTTTGAGCTATTTCAACAAGCCAAAGGAAGTGGTCAACTGGATAATTTCCGAGCTTTTAGCGATAGCAAAAGGGGATAATAAGGGCGAGGACGATATATATATCAATTGTCAAAAGTTCGCCCGTCTTTTGCAGATGGTAGAAGACAAGGTAATCAACCGCACCGTGGCAAAGAAGATTTTACTGCTTATATTAGAAGAGGAAGTAGACCCCGAGTCTTATGTACAAGAGCATAACCTCGCCATGGTCAGCGATACTTCCGTGGTGTCCGATGCAGTAAAAGAAGTCTTAGAACAAAACCAAAGACAAGTCGAAGATTACAAAAACGGCAACCAAAAGATATATGGATACTTAGTAGGTCAGACCATGAAGATGCTTCGAGGCAAGGCAGATCCCCAATTGATAAACCGGCTGCTAAAAGAGTATTTGGGCGAGGACGAATAACAACCTTTTTTTATTTCTCAAACAATAAACACCAAAAAATTACTGAAAATCAAAAATATCTCGCTCATCTTATCGGATGAACGAGATATTTTGCTTTTTATGAGCTGCTTTGTTACAGCCCCTTTTGTTTTTTTAGAGCAACCGCAATCATTGATGACCGCAATATAGTTGCACTGTTGACAAACGATATAGTTTGCATGTATAATGTTTACACAAGGGTGGACAACCATCTTAGGCTTTTTTAGCGATTTATTTCATTGATATTTTGGTTTTTGATGTACTATTGTCAGAGCTAATCTAATCAAAGAATCAGTAATAAGAAAGGGAAATGCAAATGAGTAAGAAATGCAACAATTGCGGTCACGAGTCAATAGAAGGCGCAGCCTTTTGTGTCATGTGCGGGAGCCCTCTTTCGGCTCGGGAGAACGAGCCTGCCACAACCAAAGACACTGCCGCTGCAAGCGATAGCAAGCCGGCTAACCAACCTGTTTCGGAACATCCCTATGATTATTCCAAAGAGCAAGCACCACCCAAACAACAGTATCAACCCCAGCCCCAACAACAGTATCAACCCCAGCCTCAACAACAGTATCAACCTCAGCCCCAGCAACAGTATCAACCTCAGCCCCAGCAACAGTATCAACCTCAGCCTCAGCAACAATACCAACCCCGACCTCAACAGCAATACCAACCCCAACAGCAGCAATATCAGGGCTATCCCCAGGCAAAGCAGCCTTACGGTGCTTATCCCCAACAGCCCCCTTATCCCTACCAACAATATCAAAAACCAAAGTCTGTGTTTGCAAGACCCTTTGGGATTCTGGCGATTGTATTTGCGCTTTTCTCGGTAGTCACCCTGTTTCTTCCCTATGCTGATGTATGGTTTGACACAATATCCTTTTTTAAGGTGTTTACCAGCTCCTTTGATGTTATTGAGTACATGGATTTTGGAGGTTTTATCGTTTATCCGGTTATCCTGTTTACCGTGATAACCGTAATCTCATCCTTTATCAATTCAAAGGTTCTGGGGATTATATTCGGCAGCCTTTCCATTATAACCTGGGTAGCCTATATTTTGATAAATGATGTTTTTGACTTTATTGCAATTGGCGGATTTTTATATGTAGTAGCCATGGTTTTGTTTGTGATATTCAAGATACTCGACAAGCCAAAACCAAAGCATCAGATAATGTATCGATAAGTATAATAATACAAAAAAAGCATTTGCGTTGTCATTCGCAAATGCTTTTTTGTATCTTCGGTTCAAAGTCTCACAGTCAAAATTCGATTATTGCTTTTTTGCCTTGTCCTTGGTTTTGATTGTAAGAATCAGCAATATACTTATGACCGCACATATCGAGGCTATAACAAAAGCCGGCATCATCAAGCTAATGTCTTCGCCTGCAATGTTTTTGTAATATCCGGCTATATACGAAGAGACCACGGCACCGATTCCAAAGCCCACCAGGACCATTCCATAGTTTGTTGCCATGTGTTTCGGGCCAAATAAGTCGGCAGTAAAAGCCGGATAAATACTCAAAAACCCGCCATAGAAAAACCCGATAAAGGCGATGAGAGCATAAATCCAATAGCCGTTAGCGGCGATTACAAGCAGGGACATCGCCCCGGAGCCCACCAGCAAGACAATCAAAGTCAGTTTTCTGCCAAGCTTATCAGACACAAACCCCCAAAACAATCGCCCTGCCGAGTTAAAGATAGATATTACAAGCACACCTATGGTGGCAGTCTCCGCAAGCCCTTTGGCAACGGCAATCGGCTTTGCAAAGCCTATCATCATCAGCCCGCCCATACAAGCAAACATCATGCTCGTTGCAAGGACAAAGAACCGAGGGTTCTTTAGTGTTTCTTTTGGAGAAAAACTCTTTTCGTGCTGATTTGATTTAATATTAGGGTTTTTATCCGAGTCAGTTGTCTCCGGGGGAGGGTTTATCATAAACAACCCGCCAATAGTACAAACAACCAAAAAAATCAGGCTGAGTATTCTGAAGGCATAGACTTCCCCCACACCCACACCGCCATAATATTTTATAAGGTATTCAAGGAGAGGGGTAAACACAACACCGCCGAACCCCAAAGCCGATACGATTACTCCGGTAACCAGCCCTTTTTTGTCCGGGTACCATTTTTGCACACAAGCAATGGTGGTCGAATAAGTAAACCCCATGCCGAGTCCGCCCAGGATTCCATATGAAACCCAAAGCAGCCACGGTGCGTTTGCCGTCACAAAAGAGGCAAGGAAGAACCCGGAGGCAAGAATTAGCCCACCGATAATAACAATAATACGGGTGTTGTACTTTGTGGCGAGCTTACCGCCGATAATGCTACCGATAGCCAAAACAAACAGCAATAGCGAAAAGGTTAGACTGGCAGCGGCGTTATCACCGGCAAAGACACTTTGCGCTATACCGGTCTGAAAGATACTCCAGATATAGGCTGTGCCCAAGCACATTTGAATAGCTATAGCGGCTAATACAGGCAAAATTCTGTTTTGCTTCTTCATATAATCTCCTTACAAGAGCGCGAAAATATTTCAGCCATTCTATCATGCCCACATATCGCTGTCAATCACTTTAATCCTGCCGACAAACCCCTCATTAGAGATATTACATTCGTCCTTATTCTCAAAGCGAATTTTGCTTTGAGAATATCATTGCTACGCAATATCATTAACGAGGTAAATATCACTCGTCCGTAAGGGCGAATATAATTAAAAAATCCTGTCGAAAGAACAAAGTAAAAGGAGATAGAAAAGAGAACTTTATGATATTGGCTTCGCCAATGATATTATTTACATAATGATATTACATTCGTCCTTATTCTCAAAGCGAATTTTGCTTTGAGAATATCATTGC
>CAZFVM010000026.1:0-13878 GCA_964522305.1 uncultured Oscillospiraceae bacterium | reverse complement strand
ACAATTCTATTTTCATCTAAAACACAAAAACACATTGTAACCGACTAACAAGTCTGTTTTCAACGTGTTTTTTGCGTTTTAGTCTTTTTTTATAGGGCTTTTGTTACAACCTAATTACCGGTTATTGAATTGCCCAAATGGCTTTTTAGTTTGATTTGCTTTTAAAAATCATGTTAGTTATTACAACGAATAAAACAATAACAATGGTAACAATAAAGACACCCAAAAAAGCAATACCTATCTTAGGTAACACTTCCAAAAATGCAGTTATATTTATCTCCATCCTAATCTCCTCCGGTTAACTAAAAAGGCTCAAAATTAAGCCACCTGCAATAACAGAGCATATCTGTCCCGACACATTAACCCCGGTTGCATGCATAAGTAGGAAGTTTTGATTATCCTCGGCAAGCCCCATCTTATGTACAACTCTTGCAGACATGGGGAACGCGGAAATTCCACATGCCCCAATCATAGGATTAACCTTGTTTTTAGAAAACATGTTCATAATCTTTGCGAACAAAACACCGCCTACAGTGTCAAAGATAAAAGCAACCAGTCCCAAGGACAGGATTAAAAGGGTAGTTGGGTCGAGAAACTTTTCTGCCTCCATTTGGGTTGCAATTGTAATTCCAAGGAAAATAGTAATAAGGTTTGCTAAGACTTTTTGAGCTGTCTCGGACAGGGAATTCAAGACACCACATTCTCTAATTAAGTTTCCGAACATCAAAAAACCTACTAACGCAACCGCTTTAGGAGAAATAAGGCCGACCACAACCGTGGTAACTATAGGAAACAAAATCTTCGTTAGTTTTGAGACACTTTTGTGGGAATACTCCATACGAATTTTTCGCTCATTCTTGGTAGTAAGCAGTTTAATCACAGGGGGTTGTATAATAGGTACCAGCGCCATATAAGAGTAGGCAGCTACCATAATGGCTCCAAGATACTTCGAGCCCAATCGAGTTGCTACCACAATTGAAGTAGGACCATCAGCGGCTCCAATGATAGAAATAGAAGCGGCGTCTTTAATATCAAACCCTACAAATGCAGCCATGGCAAGGGTAAAGAATATGCCAAACTGAGCTGCAGCTCCAAATAGCATTAACTTGGGGTTGGTGAGTAAAGGCGTAAAGTCTATCATGGCACCAATACCTATAAAAAGTATTAGGGGAAACAACTCGTTTGCTATACCTGCTTCAAAAAGTGTAGTTAAAGCACCGGGTTCGCTTGCGCCTCCCTCTACCATTTGAGTTATTGCTCCCGATAATGGAATGTTCACCAATATTGCTCCAAACCCAATAGGCAGAAGCAAAGAGGGCTCCATGTCTTTTTTGATAGCAAGATAAATAAGAAATCCACCGATAATCCACATAACAATATGCTTGTAGTTGATTATCTCAACAAATGCGTATAATTCTTTCAAAAAGTCACTTCCTTTAAATATAGAATATTAGTTTTCTTGAACAACAGTTTATTTCTTTTAAAAGCAAGTTTTCATAAAAGCAGATGGCAGCCTTTCGGCTGCCATGCAGCCAAAAGGCTGGTTGTTATTAATATTTTGATCTCTTTCTATAATGGGTATGAAGTAGGTTGTGAGCTTTTTCTCCACCAATTTCACCAAGGAAGTTTTCGTACAATTTTTGTATTTCAGTGTTTTCGTGGGACTTGCGTTTAACTTTGCTTTCATCTTCACTATAGATAGCTTTGGCTCGTTCTATTCTGGGGTCAATATAAGAACGGGTCCGAGAGTCGATTATCGGAGTACCACCACCGGTAATACAACCACCGGGGCAACCCATGATTTCAATAAAGTCATACTGCCTTTTACCGGATTTAATCAAATCAAGAAGCTTAGAGGCATTTCCGGTTCCGTGAGCTACAGCGACTCTGACAATTCTTCCATTCATATCTACTTCGCACTCCCTGATTCCCTTAAAACCTCTAAGGTCATGAAGGTCAAGTTCTTCTAAGGGGTCACCGGTGACAATTTCATAAACTGTTCTAATTGCCGCTTCCATAACTCCACCTGTAGTCCCGAAGATAACCGAAGCGCCTGTAGATTCACCTAACATTTTATCAAAATCAGCATCAGGCAACTTGGTAAATCCGATTCCGGCGGATTTAATCATAGTCGCAAGCTCTCTAACAGTCAAAACAACATCAACATCTTGTAACCCGTTATTGCTCAGTTCTTCTCTTTGAGCTTCAAACTTTTTGGCGGTACAAGGCATTATAGATACAGTAAATATGTTTTCCGGTGAGATACCTGCTTTTTCGGCATAGTAGCTTTTTGTCAATGCTCCAACCATTTCATGGGGAGACTTACACGAAGAAAGGTTAGGAATAAATTCCGGATAAAAAGTTTCACAGTATTTAACCCACCCCGGAGAACAGGAGGTTATCATAGGAAGAACGCCGTCATTAGTCAAACGGTCAATCAGCTCTGTACCTTCTTCCATTATAGTGAGGTCGGCACCAAAATCTGTGTCAAATACTTTATCAAACCCAAGACGTTTTAAAGCAGAAACCATTTTTCCGGTAACTCTGGTACCAATCGGTAATCCAAATTCTTCACCCAATGTAGCTCGCACTGCAGGAGCTGTTTGAACAACTACATGTTTTGTCGGGTCATTTAAAGCGGACCATACAACATCAATGTTTTCTTTTTCTTGTAAAGCTCCGACAGGACAAACAAGAATACATTGACCGCAATCAACACAGGGAGAGTCTTTTAAATCAATGTCATAGATACATCCGACAGTAGTATCAAAGCCTCTTTTGGACATTCCGATTGCACCAACATTTTGTATAGCATTACAGGCAGCTACACACCGACGACATAGAATACATTTACTGTTGTCTCTGACAACCGATACACCTACATCATCATATCTGCAGTCTGATATAGCACCATCATAAGGGTATTCTTTAACCCCAAGTTCTGTGCACAGCGTTTGTAATTCGCAGTTGGAACTTCTTATACAAGAAGTGCACTCGCGATTATGATTAGAGAGTATCAGCTCGAGGTTTACTCTCCTTGATTCTCTTAGTTTTGCTGTGTTTGTTTTTATTTCCATACCGTCGGTAACCGGAGCTACACAAGAAGCAAGAAACCCTCTTGCTCCTTTTACCTCTACAAGACAAAGTCTGCAAGAACCGATTTGGCTTACATCCTTTAGATAGCAAAGAGTAGGAATGTCTATATTCACTTCTCTGGCAGCTTCAAGTATTGTATAATCTTCCGGAACCGCTATATTAATTCCGTCTATTGTTAAATTAACTTTATTCATATTATAAATTAGCCTCCGTTATTTTTTCTCAATGGCTGCGAATTTACACACTTCATAACATACGCCGCACTTTATACATTGATCTTGATGTATGAAATATGGTTTTCTCAATTCACCTGTAATTGCATTAACGGGACATTTCCGAGCACAAAGACCACAGCCTTTACACAAATCGGGAATGATAGTGAAGCGTTTTAATGCTTTGCAATGTCCTGCCGGACAGCGTTCTTCATTTATATGAGCTTCATATTCATCTCGGAAATACCTGATAGTTGACAAAACCGGGTTGGGTGCCGTTTGTCCGAGTCCACAAAGGGACGTTGCTTTAATATTCTCACCGAGTTCGATAAGCTTTTCGATATCACCGGTTTTACCTTTGCCTTCGGTAATTCTTTCCAAGATTTCCAACATCCTTCGTGTGCCCAATCTGCAAGGTACACATTTTCCGCAGCTTTCATCCACTGTAAATTTCAGGAAGAATTTAGCTATGTCAACCATACAACTATCTTCATCCATTACTATAAGACCGCCGGACCCCATCATAGAACCTACGGCAATCAGTGAGTCGTAATCGATGGGGGTATCAATCAAAGAAGCCGGGATACATCCACCTGAGGGACCTCCGGTTTGAGCAGCTTTGAACTTCTTGCCGTTTGGTATACCGCCGCCTATTTCATATATTATCTCACTTAAAGTAGTACCCATCGGCACCTCAACTAACCCGGTATTGGTTATGTTACCGCCCAAGGCAAAAACTTTTGTTCCCTTTGACTTCTCAGTTCCCATTGTATTAAACCAATCTGAGCCATTTAGAATAATCTGGGGGATATTAGCGAAAGTTTCTACGTTGTTAATTATAGTAGGTTTACCAAACAATCCTTTTACTGCTGGGAAGGGAGGGCGAGGTCTGGGTTCTCCTCTTAGCCCCTCAATCGAAGCTAACAAAGCGGTTTCTTCACCACAAACAAAAGCACCCGCTCCAAGTCTTAATTCAATATCGAAGTTAAAGCCGGACCCAAAAATATCTTTCCCCAAGAGATTGTACTCTCTGGCTTGTTTAATGGCCATTTCCAAGCGTTTAACAGCAATAGGATATTCAGCTCGTACATAAACAAATCCTTCGTCAGCGCCGATTGCATAGCCTGCTATAGCCATAGCTTCTATTACCGTATGAGGGTCGCCTTCCAACACAGATCTGTCCATAAATGCACCGGGGTCGCCTTCGTCGGCATTGCAGACAACATATTTTTTGTCGGAGTTGCTGTTAGCGGCAAACTGCCATTTCATTCCGACTGAAAACCCACCGCCGCCTCTTCCTCTAAGTCCGCTATCTTTCAAAGTTTGTATAACTTCTTCGCGGCTAACTTCGGTCAAAACTTTACCGAGGGCTGCATAACCGTTTACACCTATATATTCATCAATAGATTCCGGATTAATTACACCGCAGTGTTTTAGAGCTATTCTCTTTTGCTTTTTATAAAAAGCAGTTTCATTTAATGAAACAGGCTTATCTTTGTCTCTTTCGACACCATCAGAAAGTTCATCGTAAACTAAGCGAGAAACTATTCTGCCTTTGAGCAGGTGTTCTTCCACTATTTCGGGAACATCTTCTTGTTCCACTCTATTATAAAAGGTACCATCCGGATATATAATAACTATGGGACCTAAGGCGCATAAGCCAAAACATCCGGTTTGTACAACTTTAACTTCTTCTTCCAGCTCTCTTTTTGCTAATTCTTTTTCGATAGTAACCCTTAGCGCAGAGCTACCGGAAGAAGTGCAACCGGTTCCGGCACAAATCAAAACATGTGAACGTATCATACAATCAAAATTTGACTTCACTGATATGTCTGTGAAAGTCTGCCTTTCTATATTATAGTGTTTCTTATTTTTTAAGCTTTTGTGCTTCCTATAGTGTATTCAGTAACTACATTGCCGTTTTGCAAGTGTTCTTTTACAACCCGTTTTACTTTTTCTGAGGTCATTTTCACATAAGTGATTTTTTCCCCATCAGTATCATAAATCTCAACAATAGGCTCATACTGACATATACCAATACATCCTGTTTGTGTTACCGTTACTTTTTCAAACAAGCCTTCTCTGTTTATCTCCTCTACAAAGGTGTTTAGTATCGGTCTGGCACCTGCCGAAATGCCACAAGTTGCCATGCCTACAACAACCCTTGTTGTTGCTGCACCTTCCCGCATTGCTACTTTATTGCGCATTTTCTCTCTTAGGGCCGCAAGCTCTTCCAAAGTTTTCATTCTTAGTTACCTTTCTTCTTTTTTATTTATTTTAATTATTATTAGTTAAATATTGATTAGACAAAAATCCGGTAATCCATTCCAAAATTTCAAACTCATTAATTGCAATGTCTTCTCCCAAAATCTTTTTTATCTCCAAGGTTGATAGTTTTACTGTAAAATCAGGGGAAGTGTGAAAAAAAACAAAATCAGTATTTGGGTTGCCTTGGATAGCTGTTATTAAAGTAGATATAATGTTACCCAGCGGAGTGTAGTCTATACTGTTTTTAAAAAAAGTAGCGTTAACTGTAGTTCCGCACAAAAACTCATTATCTTTATTTGATCTTGAGACAATTTCAACGGTGCCACCGGTTTGTTCAGCAGCTAGCTTTAAAAAAGGTAAGCCTAACCCCACATTTCTGCTGTTTCTGGAAGTAAAAAAAGGATCAAAGACATTATTAAGCTTTTCTTTTGCAATACCACAACCGTTGTCTGTTATTACAAAAGTGAGCAAATCAAAGCTTTCTGTAATGCGAATTTCTATTTGAGTTGCTTTTGCTTTAACAGAGTTCTCGATAATATCGAGTATAAATAAAGATATCTCAGTCATTTTATTCTACGGTCCTGCAAAAGATGGGTTATTAATGTGTTCGTCGTTTGATACATATCTTTTTTTTGCGAATTAAGTAACAGCATGTTAGAATCTCGCTTCTCATTAATATCCCAAAGGTGGTGGGCATCTGATGAAGTAAGGGGAACAACATCGTCAAGTAAAGGGTATTTGGCTTGATAATTTTCAACATTTGATATGCTCGAGTATTCTGCAAAACCAAAGTATGGGTTATTCGTATATGTTCCTAAAGTACTGATTAGAGAATTAGCTCGTCTATCTATATGAGCGGGGAACGAGGCTCCGTTGTATTTAAGAACAAGGTCATAAGCTCTTTCTAAGGATAATTCAGACGCAACAGGTAATAAAAAGTCCTCTTCCTCTACTATTTGGTCATTAATGTCGAGAATATATTGATGGCCAAAAATCTCAGGCTTATTTTTTATTTTTAATCTATGTCGGGAAAGGTAAGAATCAAAGCTCAAAGCAGAACCTAAATCCCGAAACAGACAAATTAAGTGGATATCTTCTGCGGTGGTTAACTCTATGCCAGCAATCGGTGTTATATTCAGAGCATTGCAATGATGAAAAAATGCTGGACAGTTTCGCGCCGAGTTATGGTCTGTCAAAGCTACTATATCCAATCCTTTAATATGTGCCATTCTTGCAATATTACAAGGGGTCATATCGTCATCTGCGCAAGGAGATAAACAGGAATGAACATGTAGGTCATAATAAAACTTGTTCATTTACATAATTGGTTACCGATTTCACGGCACAAATCAAAACTGTTTTTCTTGCTTCTAAGCAAGTTAATGTTTCGAGAAGCTGCTGTCTTGATTAATTCAGCACTAACTTCGGTATCATCAGCCAAAACAATACAGGAAAACTCCAAGAGAGAGGCAACTGCAATGATATTAATGTTGTTCATTATAGTAACCCAGAGATTCTTTTCTCCGGCTTTTCCCATAACCCAGCTTAGTAAGTCACCGCAATAACCGCCGGAAATTTCAACATCGGGGTCGTGTAGGTGCAATACTTCAAGGGAAAGAGTATCTATAATCTTAGCGACAGTTACATTTTTCATCTTTATTTATTCTCCATTAACTCGTTAATTCTTTCCCGCATTTTCACTATACATTCGCTTTCTTTCGACTCTCCTTTAATAACATCAAAGGCAAAAGCTTGGCATGTGGGTGCTCCGCAAGAGCCACAATCAATACCGGGAAGACTATCAAGAATCCGTTGTATGTCAGCCATCTTTTTTATAGCTTGATTAGTGTCTTCAGCTAACATAGACACAGGGCTATAAACAAGGGATTGGTCAGTTAGATAAGCGTCGGGTATTTTACTTTGGTTACGAGGTATACGGTTTCTGCTGACCGGCAAATAGCGTTTTAAGGATTGTAATCTGGCTTTGGCAATATATGGATTGGCAACAGTTAAAACACCGCCAACGCAACCGCCGTTACATGCGTTGAGCTCGACAAATTCGAGGTTGGGAAGCGTTCCATTGTCAATTTCATCCAGAACTTTAATTACATTTTCTATACCATCGGCTGCCAAATACTTGTCATTGAGCAATGCAGAAGCTTCACCGCCGGAAGAAGCCCAACTTACACCTATAATGCCTGTAGTCGAAGAAACAGTGTTTTGCACATCCTTTTTCATAACACTAAGCAGTGCAAAATATATATCATTCATCGATACAACAAAATCTACATAACTCTTACCGGAAGAGTCGTTTTTGACATAACTCGCTTTTGCAGGACAAGGAGAAATAAAGCAGGTGACAACCTCTTCCGGCTTTAAATCGGGATGAGCCTTTAAGGCCTCTTCTTTTGCCAACTTACCGGCGAGTTCCATAGGGGAGAGTATAGGTAAAACATTATCGCATAAAAAAGGAAATCTTAAACTAATCAGCCTGGCAATTACAGGGCAAGCAGATGAAATTACAGGCTTTTTTGTAGAAGGGTCGCTTATATAGCGTCGAGTGTATTCGGTGACCATCTCTGCAGCTTTTGCAACTTCATAGACCTGATCAAATCCCATGTTATACAACCCTTGTATTACATAGTCAATATCGTCAAGACCATCAAACTGTCCATACAGAGAAGGGGCAGGTAGTGCAATTTTGTATTTAAAAACACTTAAATCATCAAGTTTATCAGTGATAGCTTTTTTTGCATTATAAGGACAAACACGGATACATTCTCCACAATCTATACAGCGCGCAGAATTTATAACCGCATGTCCGTTCCGTATTCTAATAGCTTCGGTCGGACAGCGCTTTAAACAGTTTGTACAACCCTTGCATCTTTCGATGTCTAAGGCAACCGAATGTTTATAATCCGCCATTTTTATGAAGATCCTTTATAATAATAAGAGGTTAGGAAACATTTACTATCATTGTGATAATTGTGCCTTTGCCGGGAGTGGAGTCGATTTCAAGAGAATCAGTGTATTTTTTCATATTGGGCAACCCCATTCCGGCGCCAAACCCTAAAGATCTAATGCTGTCGTTTGCGGTAGAAAATCCTTCTTCCATTGCGAGCTTAACATCAGCTATCCCAGGCCCTCTATCCTTTAGCACAATCCTTATCCGATCAGAATGGATATAAATATCTGCAGTTCCGCCTCCGGCATGTATAACCATGTTTATTTCGCCTTCATACATAGAAATCGAAACTTTTCTAATTATTTCTGCAGAAAAACCAAGCTGGCGCAACTTTTGCTTTATTGATACCGATGCTTCTCCGGCAGAAGTAAAGCTATCGCCGTCAACTTCATAATGGAACTTAAGTCCCTCATTTAACGACACAGCCGCCTCCTTCCAGACCGTTAGAATATAGAATACCACAGGCATCATACATTCTCAGTGGTGTAGACAAAACAACAAGCCCATTTTCTTCTGCAAGTTGCAGCGTATCCTGGTTAGGATGCTTGTTTCTGACAAAGACTATACAATGTATATCCATCATGTTGGCTGTTCTGACTACTTGGGGATTGACAAGTCCGGTAAGCAATACTGCCTGGTCTTTTACAAAAGCCAAAACATCGCTCATCATATCGCTTCCGCAAGCACTGACAACATCTTTATTTAATTTGTCTTTACCACACAAAACTGTTGCGCCCAACAGTTCCATCATATCTTTGATTTTCATTTATCTATATTTATCCAATATCTCTTCAACGTCGGAGGTAGCCAGGCGACCGTAAACATCCTCATTCACCACCAAAACCGGAGCAAGTCCACAACAACCCAAACAACGAGTTTCCATGACAGTAAATTTACCATCGGGAGTAGTTTCACCCATGTCAACTCCAAGAAGATCCTTTACCTCGTCCAAAATATCCTGAGCTCCTTTTACATAGCAAGCAGTGCCGGTGCAGACACTAACAATACGCTCTCCCTTAGGTTGTAAAGAAAACTGCGAATAGAAGGTAGCAACGCCATAAACCTCAGATACCGCTAAATTCAAAGAGTCGGCTATAATTGTCATAGTTTCCATTGACAAATAACCAAACAACTCCTGCGCCTTTTGCATAATCGGCATAAGCGGACCGTCAGCATCAACATGTGAAGCGATGAAGCTCTCCAATTCTGCATTCTTTTTGTCTAACTGCTCCTTAGTCAAAGTCATTATTTAAACCCTCCGAAATGAAATTAAGTGTTGTTATTTGGTTTGTTCTAAAAAAAGAATACATTCAACCAAGTACATATTTTACCACAAGAACAACAGTAACACAATAACAATATGATATAAAGTTGAAGATGCATTGCCCAGGTATATTGGCAGATTTGCCATTGCTTTCTCTAAAGATTATATTTGCAAAACGTTTAGTTATAAGTTAGCAATACTGTTGTATAAATTGTAGGTTTGAGCATATAAAAAGACGAAACCTCTGTTTCGTCTTGTTATAATCTTAAGCTTATAAATATACTCGTTTGTTTTCTTTTCCGCTTTCATAAATAGCGCAGACCATTTCCTGCGTCTTGTAGGCGCTCTCTATAGTTATAAAAGGTTCTTTACCGGTTAAGAGGCAATCATAGTAATCAAATATTTGTTTTACATGATTTACTCCCCAATAAGACTTAACATTGCCATAATCAAAATTCTCGTTTGGGTTTCTCTCAGCAATCATGGTTTTTCCGTCTTTGTACAAAATAGTCGCTTTGTCGCCAACCATTTTAACTATACCGTTTTCGCACGCAATTTCAATTTCAACATCCGCATCATACGAGTAGTAGTTTATTGCGTGAAAGTTGGTTAACAAACCGTTTTTAAACTTTATAAGCCCTTCAGCTGTGTCTTCAACCTCAATCAAAGCGTGCCCTCGCTTTGCTATGGTTGCTTCAATATAATCAATCTCTTCATCGACCAGATAGCGCATCATATCCAAAGTATGGATAGCCTGGTCAATAATAACTCCGCCGCCTTCTTTCTCCCAAGATCCTTTCCAGTCGCTCGAAAGATAATATTCGTCAGAGCGGTTCCAGGTAACAAAACATTTTGCAGCCAGTATTTTGCCTAAAGAGCCGTTTTGCAGTTGTTCTCTGGTAAGTACCGTTCCCGCATTATATCTGTTTTGAAATATACAGGCAAACAAAACATCATGTGCCTTTGCGGTTTTTATCATTGCCTTAGCATCTTCAAGGGTAATTGTCATGGGTTTTTCGGTCAAAAGGTGAATGCCGTTCTCCATGCAGTATATACCAATAGGTGCATGAAGATAGTGGGGTAAGCAAAGGTGTACAACATCAAGGTTTTCTTTTTCAATCATTTCTTTGTAGTCAGAATACCAGTTACAGTCAAACTCCTGTGCTTTTGCCTTTGCTCGATCTTCTTTTATATCACAAACAGCGACCAGCTTTGTGGCGGGGTGTTGTTGTACACTAACAGCATGCATTGGAAAAATGTTTCCGCATCCGATAATGCCAACTCTGAAAGTTTTCATTAAGATAAGCCTCCAAATCTTTATTCGCAGTTATTCTATCACATTACTTTTTATTTTCAATAGGATATCGTGAAAAAATATGCTTATATCCTGCAATTTTTTACTGTTCACAAAAAAGAATTATGTTCTAAGCAATATTATGTTAGAATAGTCAACAAAACTAAGTTCAGAGGTATAATCAAATGTTACAGGTTAAAAATGTCGTAAAAAAATATATGACCGGAAGTTTTTCGCTTTCTGCACTGGATGATGTCAGCATAAATTTTAGCAAAAGTGAATTTGTCGCTATCTTAGGACATAGCGGTTCCGGCAAAACAACTTTTCTAAACATTGTTGGCGGGCTTGATCGATATGATAGCGGTGATATTGTAGTTAACAGTGTATCAACCAAGTCCTTTAGAACTAGCGATTGGGATGCGTATCGTAACAACAGTATTGGATTTATTTTTCAAAACTATAATCTCATATCCCACCTTACTATTTTAGAAAATGTAGAATTAGGCTTAACGCTTACAGGTGTTAATGCTAATGAGCGACAAACAAAAGCATTAGAATTGCTGGATAGAGTAGGTCTTAAAGAACACGCAAAGAAAAAACCCGGGCAGTTATCCGGGGGAGAGATGCAAAGAGTAGCGATAGCCAGAGCGTTGATAAACGACCCTGATATTATTTTGGCAGATGAACCTACCGGAGCTCTTGATTCCGCTACCAGCATTCAAATACTTAACTTAATTAAAGAAGTCGCAAAAGATAAGCTTGTAATAATGGTAACCCATAACTCTCAGCTTGCAGAAGAATTTGCTGACAGGATAATCCGATTTTCTGACGGTAAAGTTATTTCTGACACAAAGACAACTACCGGTATTATCGAACAGTATGATTACAGCTTGAAGAAAACTTCAATGTCTTTTTTTACCGCGCTAAAGCTTTCGGCAAGAAATATCACCACAAAAAAGTGGAGGACAGCACTAACGTCTTTTGCTTCCAGTATAGGTATAATAGGAATAGCGCTTATCCTTAGCTTGTCTTCCGGGTTTCAAGATAAAGTAAATGAGTTTGAGGCGGATGCGTTATCCGAGTTTCCGATAATGATTTCAAAAAGCGCTATGCAAATGGATCAAGAAACACTAGAGGAGCACAGAAAATCAAACCTTGATATTTTTACCGGTAATAAAGAGTATATTGACTCTGATGAAGTGTTTTTATACGACGCTGCGAGCAACAGCGTGATTCATGAGAATGTCTTTTCGGATGAATTCCTTGCATATATTAAAGCCATAGATCCTTCAATATGTCATAGTATAGGCTACACATACATTACCGGGATGAACTTAGTAAAAAAAGAAGAAGATTTATTTAAGCCGATTTCAATATCTGCAGGGTTTACGTCTTCGGGAGGGCGCCAAGGGATGTCGAGTATGGATTCTGCCGGCTTGGCATCATATCCCACTGTAATCCGTGAAGGGGAAGAATCATATTTGGAAAAAAACTATGATGTTCTTAGCGGAGAATATCCCAAAGACTATACTGACATAGTGCTTGTTGTAGATTCAAAAAATAGGGTTGACCAATCAATACTAAAGAATCTCGGTTTTGATATTCATGACAAAGAGTCAATAAAATTCGAAGATATTGTAGGGCTAGAATTTAAATTAATAGGAAACAACGAATATTACATAAAGACGGATTTCGGTTCTTATATTCCCGGCGAGGACTATAAAGCTATGTATGATTCCAACAATAGCTTCACAATCAAAATAAGTGGAATTATTAGATTAAAAAAAGATATAAAAATTGGTCTTTTGGGACATGGAGTAGTATATAGTGATGACTTAATAACCGAAATACACAAAAATTCGATAAACTCCGATATTGTTAAAGATCAGATTAAGTCAGATAAAAGTGTTTTCACCATGGCAGATGTCACAGAAGAAGAAAAAAAGTCTATTCTTCTAAGGATTGGAGGGGATACAGCACCTTTTATGATTTTTCTCTATCCCGCCTCTTTTACTGAAAAAGACGAGGTACTTGCATATTTAAACATATTCAACGAAGGGAAAGAAAAAGAAGACTTGGTAGTCTATACTGATATGGCTTCTTCGATAACCAAGATGACAGGCGGGATACTGGACGGAATAACTATTGTTTTAGTTGCGTTTGCAGCCATTTCTCTGGTTGTTTCACTCATAATGATCGGTATTATCACTTATATTTCAGTGCTCGAGCGTACCAAAGAAATTGGAATATTAAGAGCACTTGGAGCCAGAAAGAAAGATATTACTCGAGTATTTAACGCAGAAACCTTTATAATAGGTTCGTTATCGGGCTTGTTGGGAATAGCGATAGCTTATTTACTTACCATTCCGATAAATCTTATATTATACAATCTTACGGGTTTGAGCGGCGTATCTGCGCTAAATCCCTTACATGCAATTTTGCTAATTATAATTAGTATTTCATTAACTTTACTGGGTGGTACCATTCCTGCACGAATGGCAGCAAAAATGGATCCTGTACAAGCACTTAGAAGCGAATAACTTATATGAATTTTAAAAAAGCCCTTTCGGCAATAACCGAAAGGGCTTTTAAAAATCGTTAAAGCAGTATTTAGTCTAAATTTTCTTCTATATAGTTAACGACATCCTCAACAGTAATTAAACTAGCAAGGTCGTTTTCGTCAAATTCTACATCAAACTTGTCTTCGCACAATACTACCAAATCTGCCAACTCCAAGGAATTGAATCCCAAATCATTTATTAGCTCTGCATCGAGAGTG